>NZ_AP024545.1:2616520-2943585 GCF_018406605.1 Noviluteimonas caseinilytica
CGCATCGAACGCGAACTCGCCGCCGTGCTGGGATCCGCCTCCGCCCGCGTGCTGCTCGATGCGGCGCGTCGCGAATCCGGCCACCTCGACACCGTCGCCGCCATCGTCGGCGAAGCCTCGCGCGACCTGCGCTTCAACCAGCGCGTGCTCGAAGCGGCGCTGGAGAACATGAGCCAGGGCATCAGCGTGGTCGACGCGCAGTTGCGCCTGGTCGCCTGGAACACGCGTTACGCCGAACTGTTCGACTTCCCCGAATCGCTGCTGCAGGTGGGCACGCCCATCGCCGACCTCGCGCGCCACGCCTTGCGCCAGATGCCGCCGAACGGCGACGCGGAACGTGCGTTGCAACGCCGCCTGGCGCACATGCGCGCGGGCACGGCGCACCTGACCGAGCGCGTGTTCCCTGATGGCGGCATCGTCGAAATCCGCGGCAACCCGATGCCGGGCGGCGGGTTCGTTGCGACGTTCACCGATGTCACCGCGTTCCGCCGTACCGAAGCCGCGCTGCTGCAATCGAACGAAACGCTCGAACAGCGCGTCGACGAACGCACCGCCGATCTGGAATCCGCGCGCCGCGAAGCCGAGCGCGCGAACGACGCGAAGGGCCGCTTCCTCGCCGCCATCGGCCACGACCTGCTGCAACCCTTGCACGCCGCGCACCTGTTCACCGACGCGCTCGCACGGCAGGTGCCGGAGGCGGGGCGCGAAAGCGTGCAGCAGATCCGTGGCGCACTGGATTCGACGACGGACTTGCTCACCGCGCTGCTCGACATGTCGCGCCTGGAATCCGGTGGCCTGGACCCGCAGCCGCGCGACTTCGCGCTGGCGGACGTGCTGGAGCCGCTGGCGTCGGAATTCCGCGTGCTCGCCGCCGAACATGGCTTGCAATTCGATGCGTTGCCGACGCGCGCCTGGGTGCGCAGCGACCCGCAGTTGCTGCGGCGCGTGCTGCAGAACTTCCTCGCCAATGCCGTGCGTTACACGCAGCAGGGGCGCGTCGTGCTCGGGGTGCGACGCGACGGCGACCGCGTGCGCATCGAGGTGCACGACACCGGCCCCGGCATCGCGCTCGAAGCGCAATCGCACATCTTCGACGAGTTCCGCCGGGGCGAAGACGCCGCGGGGCAGGGCCTGGGCCTCGGGCTGGCGATCGCGGACCGCATCGCGCGCCTGCTCGATGCACCGCTCACGCTGCGCAGCACGCCCGGCGTCGGCACGGTCTTTGCCGTGACGCTGCCGCGCGTGGCCGGCCCCGCGCACGACGCGCCGCTGGTCGCCACGCGCAGCGGCGGCCTGGCCGGCACGCGCGTGCTGGTGCTCGACAACGAAGCGATGGCGCGCAATGCCTTGCGGCAGTTGCTCGAAGGCATGGGCTGCTCGGTCGTCGACGTGCCCGACGCGCAATCCGCGCACGACGTCCTGCGCGAGACGCCGGCGGATTTGTGGCTGTTCGACTACCACCTGGACGCGGGCGACACCGGCGTGGGCGCGCACGGGCGGCTGTCGGACGCGCATGGCGCACGGCCCACCGTGATCCTCAGCGCCGACGCGGGGGCCGACGTCCGGGCGGCCGTGCACGAAGCGGGCCTGCCCCTGCTGATGAAACCCCTGAAGCCGCTGGCGCTGAAGAGCGTGCTGGACCGGTTGCTGGCCGCCCGCGCGGTCACCTGAGCCCGCAAAAACCTCGTCGCGTCATCACCCGGACTTTGCAGGGCGCCGGCGCAGACTCGGGCCACGGGAACTGCGGGACAGGGCTGCTGCTGCGCACATCGGACTTCGGGGGGCGTCCATGATCATCGACATCACGTGCCGCACCGATCGCTTCAACCTCTCGGCCGTCGGGCCGCACTTCATCAACGACTGCTGCTTCGGCGAGGACTTCTCGCGCTGGCTCGTTGGCGCGCTGCGCAGGACCGGCGTCGATGCGAGCGTGATCGGCATGGAGGACTTCGGCTGGTCCAACCAGGCCACGCTCGACGGCACCACGTACCTGGTGTGCGTGGCGGGGAACTCGGACGCGCTCGCCGACAACCCGGATCGCGGCGAGTGGCACGTGATGCTGGAGCGCAAGCGTTCGCTGATGCAGCGGCTGACGGGCGAAGGGAAGACCTCGGCGACGGATCCGCTGGTGCGCCGGATTGCGCGGGTGCTGATGGAGGCGGGGTTGGTGGAGGTGGGCGTCGAGGCCTGACGCGCCGCGTCACTCCATCTGCTTCGACGGATCGCTGAGTTCGAGTTCGCGCAGGATCACGCTGGCCTGCGTGCGGTTGCGCACGCCGAGGCGTTCGAAGATGGACGTGAGGTGCGCTTTCACCGTGCGTTCCTGCACGCCGAGGCGATCGGCGATCTGCTTGTTGAGCAAGCCTTCGGCCACCAGCGCGAGTACGCGGAACTGCTGCGGCGACAGGCTTGCCAGGCGCGCGGCGAGGACGGCATCGGCGGGCGCGGACGGCGCACCGTCGACGGACGCACGCAATTTCGGCGGCAACCATTGTTCGAGGGCGAGGACGCTGCGGATCGCTTCGCGCAGGTCGTCCAGGCCGGTGCTTTTCGGCAGGTACCCCGCGGCGCCGTGATCGAGGGCGCGACGCACGACGCGCGGATCGTCGTTCGCCGACACCACCACGACCGCGACGCCCGGATGTTGCGCGCGAATCGCGGCGAGCCCCGCGAGCCCGTGGTTGCCGGGCATGTGCAGGTCGAGCAGCACCAGGTCGATGCCGGGTTCTTCCTCCAGCCGCGCCAGCACGCTTTCGAGCGAATCGGCTTCGCGCACGTCGAGATCGGGCACGGCATCCTTCGCCGCGCCGCGCAGGGCGGCGCGGAAGAGGGGATGGTCGTCGGCGATGAGCAGCGAAGGCATCCGGTGGTTCTACTGGACCGTCCAGCCGCCGTCGACTTCGATCGTGTGGCCGGTGATGTTGCGCGCGTGCGGCGTGAGCAGGAACGCGGTGATGCCGGCCAGTTCGTCGAAGCCGATGAACACGCCCTTCGGCATCGGCTTGAGCATCACGTCGCGCACGACGTCCGCTTCGGGGATGCCGCGCGTGCGCGCCTGGTCGGCGATCTGCCTGTCGACGAGCGGGGTTTTCACGTAGGTCGGGCAGATCGTGTTGATCGTGATGTCGGTGTCCGCGGTTTCCAGCGCCATCACTTTCGAGAAGCCGACGAGGCCGTGCTTGGCGGCGACGTAGGCGCTCTTGTAGGGGCTGGCGACCAGCGAGTGGATCGAGCCGATGTTGACGATGCGGCCGAAACCGCGCGAACGCATGCCGGGCAACACGGCGCGCGTGAGCCGCGCGACGCCGACCAGCATCACCTGCACGAGGAAGTCCCATTTCTCGATCGGGAATTCCTCCAGCGGCGCGACGTGCTGCAGGCCGGCGTTGTTCACCAGCACCTCGACGGGGCGCGAGGCCTGCGCGAGCGCGGCGGCGACGCTGGCATCGGAGGTGACGTCGAGGACGCACGCTTCGGCCGAACCGCCGGCGGCGAGGATGCCGTCGACGACGGCCTGCGCGGCGGGCAGGGCGAGGTCGGTGACGACCAGGTGGTGGCCGGCGGCCGCGAGTTCGGCGGCGACGCCGGCGCCGATGCCGCTGCCGGCGCCGGTGATGAGGATGCAACGCGAGGTCATGGTGGAGGCTCTGGCGCGTGGGGGCTGCCGCAGCCTAGCAGGGCGGCGCCCGGTCGCCTTCGGACGAAAGTACGATGCTTGCCTCGCGCGCGGGCTTGCTAGGGTGCCGGCATGGACACGACACGCACGCACGGTTGGATGGGGGTCGCGCTGGGCGCGGCATTGGCGGGACTGGCGGGCTGCGCTTCGGCGCCGCATTCGGAGGCAGCGGCTTTGTTCAACGGCGAGCGCGTGACCGAACATCGCGGCGCGGATGACCTCCTCACCGGCGGCCTGGGGCTGGACGGCTTGCGCGGGACGGCCGCGCCGGCGTTCGCGGACCCGGCCAATCCCACCGACGCCGAAGTGCGCCGCCGCGCGCTCTGGAACAACTGGCGCGGCATCGCCGACCTCGGCCCGCTCGGGAATTACGGCACGCTCTACGGCAGCACGGCGAACGTGCCCGGGCGCGAGTTCAGCGCGGACGCGCGCATCCCCGGCGCGAAGCAACCGCATCGCGTGCTGGTGCAGGTGCCGGATGCGTTCGACCAGGCGAAGCGATGCGTGGTGGTGTCGGCGTCGTCGGGTTCGCGCGGCATCTACGGCGCGATCGCGGTCGCCGGGGCGTGGGGCCTGCCGAAGGGCTGCGCGGTGGCGTACACCGACAAGGGCGCGGGCACGGATTACATCGACCACGGCGCCGCGGGCGTCGAGGTCAAACATGCGCATTCGCAGGACAACCCGGAAGCCGATTGGGGACGGCACGTGGTGCAGGCGGCGGAGTTCGCGCTGCATGCATTGACCGAAGCGTTCCCGGACCAGGCGCCGTTCCGCGCGGACAACACGCGCGTGATCGCGGTGGGGATTTCGAATGGCGGTGGCGCGGTGTTGCGGGCGGCGGAATTGCCGGGTGATTTGATCGATGCTGTGGTGGCGGGCGAGCCGAACGTCGATGTGCCCGGCGGGCGATCGTTGTATGACTACACCACCGAGGCGGCGGTGTTGATGCCGTGTGCGTTGAGCGATGTGGAAGGGCTCGCGCAATCGCCGCTGTCGGCGATGGGGCGCGCGATGGGCGCGGCGCGTTGCGCTTCGCTGGGCCTGACGGGCGAAGCAGCGCGCGCGAAGTTGCACGCCGCCGGCTGGACCGATGCGGCGATGCATGCGGCCGCGTTGTCCGTCGACTTCGATCTGTATCGCGCGGTCGCGGTGACGTATGCCTCGGCGTATGGGCGATACGCGTTCGGCCAACATCCGTGCGGTTTCAATTTCGCCGCGCAGAACAAGGACTTCACGCCGCGTGCCGCCACGCCCGCGGAAATCGCGGCGTGGCGCTCGGATGCGAGCGGCATTCCGCCGGGCGCGGGCGTGGGCATCATCGATACCAGGATGGCGGCACCCGATTTCACGCGCCCCGGCATCGAATGCCTGCGCGAACTCTGGACCGGGCAGGGTGCCGACGCCGATCGCGTACGCAAGGGCGTCGCCGAGGTGCGCGCCTCCGCCCCGCGCAAGGGCCTGCCGGTGATCGTGGTGCACGGGATGGATGACGGATTGATTCCGCCGGCGTTCTCGAGTGCGCCCTACGTGGCGATGGCGAAAGCGGCCGGGCGCGACGTGCGCTACTGGCAGGTGCGCAACGCGCAGCATTTCGACGGGTTCCTGGCGTTGCCGGAGTACGGTGCGCGGTATGTGCCGCTGTTGCCGTACGTGTATGCGGCGCTGGATCGGGTGGCGGCGCACCTGGATGACGCGTCGAATGCGTTGCCGGCGGATGCGGTGGTCGAGACGAAGGCGCGTGGTGGCGAGGCGCTGACGGCAACGAATCTCGCGATTCCTCGATAACGCAGCGAGCGGGGCGTCCCCCTCCCGGCCTCCCCCGCAGGGGGAGGCGTCGAAGCGGCCTTGCGGCTTTCACGCGAGGTTTGGCACCCTGCCGGCCTCGACAGGGAGCGACCCCCATGCAGCGACCCCGGCATTTCTCGATGCTGCGCGACTTCCACCTGGCGGACTGGTTCACGCTCGCCAACGCGTTCTGCGGCACCGGTGCGATCTTCGCCGCCATGCGCTTCCTGCAGGAAGGCGTGGTGCGCGACCTGCTGGTTGGCATGGCGCTGATCCCGCTGGCCTTCATCTTCGATGCGCTCGACGGCCGCATCGCGCGCTGGCGCAAGTCCGCGTCCACGCTGGGCCGCGAACTGGATTCGCTTGCCGACGTGATCTCCTTCGGCGTCGCGCCCGCCGCCCTCGCCTACGCCTGCGGCTTGCAGGGCGGGTGGGACTGGGTGGTGCTGTCGTATTTCGTCGGCTGCGGCGTCAGCCGCCTGGCGCGCTACAACGTCACCGCCGAGCAGCTGTCCGGCGAGGACGCGAAGGTGAAGTACTTCGAGGGCACGCCGATCCCCACCAGCCTGCTGCTGGTCGTGCTGCTGGCGGTGGCCGCGGTGCAGGATCGCCTGGGCACGGACCTGTGGTTCGGCATGGTGAAGCTGGGGCCCTGGCAGCTGCATCCGCTGGTGCTTGTGTTCGCGCTGTCGGGGTCGCTGATGATCAGCAAGACGATGCGGATCCCCAAGCTGTAAGGCTTCCGACGCAGGGCCGTGATCGCCCTGCCACCTGCGCGGCGCTACGATGGCGGCCTTCTCTGGAGGCCCCCATGGACCCGACGCAGGATTTCGAGGCGCTGTCGCGCCAGTACTGGAGCAACTGGGGCGACATGCTCCGCAGCGCCACCCAGGCGGCCCAGCCCGCGCAGCCCCCGGGTGCGCAGGCGTGGCACGACGCCGTGGACTGGTGGACGCAGCTCGCCCATGGCCAGCGCGGCGAAGTGAACGCGGCGGTGGATCGTTTCAATTCGCAGGCGCGCGGCTGGTTCGGCGCGATGCAGCAGGTCGCTGCGCAGTTCGCCGGCAAGAATGCGGGCGCGCACGACATCACGCAGGCGTGGAAATCGGCGCTCGGCGCGGTCGGCGAGAACCCGTTCCCCGAATTGTTCCGCGCGATGCGCGGGCAGGGGCAGCAGGGGCTCGACCAGTGGATCGAAGACGCCTCGCCGTTCCTCGACTCGTGGAAGCGCGAAGCGAGCTCGTGGCTCGGCATGCCGGCCTTCGGGTTCGCGCGCGAGCACCAGGAACGCTGGCAGCAGCTGGCGCAGGCGCAGATGGACCTGCAGCAGCAGAACAGCGCCTACAACGCGCTGATGATGAAGTCCGCGCAGCGTGCGTACGAAGTGTTCGAGCAGAAGCTGGAAGCGCGCGCGAAGTCGGGCGATCGCCTGCAATCGGCGCGGGCCATGTTCGATGTGTGGATCGACGCGGCCGAAGAGGCGTACGCGGAGATCGCGTTGTCGCCGGAATTCCGCGGCGTGTACGGCAAGCTGGTGGACGCGCAGATGCGCGTGCGCGGCGGCGTGCAGCGCGAAGTGGCGCAGATGACCGGTTCGCTCGGCATGCCCACGCGGGATGAAGTGGATGCCGCGCACAAGAAGATCGCGCAGCTGGAGCGCGAGGTGCGGAAGTTGCGCGATGCGATGCTCGATGCGAAGCCGGCCGCGCCCGTGAAAGCGGCCGCGCCCGCGTCGCGTCCGAACGAAGCGTCGCTGAAGGTGCAGGGCGACAAGATCCTCGGCAACAGGAAGGCCGCGCCCGCGAAGGCCACGCCGGCACCGGCGCCGACGAAGAAGAAGGGGAAGCGCTGATGAACCTGCAGAACAAGGGTCCGCTGGACTTCTCGCCGGACCAGCTCGCCACCGAGGCGATGAAGATGCAGCAGAAGCTGGGCGCCGGCCTCAACACGCTGCGCGAGGTCGACGACGTCGAATACGGCGCGACGAAGAAGGAAGCCGTGTGGTCCGACGGCAAGGTCACGCTGTATCGCTATCGCGGCGAACAGTCGCCGACCGCCAAGGTCCCGCTGCTCATCAGCTACGCGCTGGTCAACCGCCCCTACATGGTGGACCTGCAGTCGGATCGTTCGATCGTGCGTGGTCTGCTGGCCCGCGGTGAAGACGTGTACATCATCGACTGGGGCTATCCGGATCGTTCGGATCGCTACCTCACGCTCGAGGATTACGTCGAGCGCTTCCTCGGCGGCTGCGTCGACCACCTGCGCCGCACGCATGGGCTGGATTCGATCAACCTGCTCGGCATCTGCCAGGGCGGTGCGTTCTCGCTGTGCTATGCATCCTTGCACCCGGAGAAGATCCGCAACCTCATCACGATGGTGACGCCGGTGGATTTCCACACCGACGACAACATGCTGTCGAGCTGGACGCGCGCGATGGACGTGGACCTGTTCGTCGACACCCTGGGCAACGTGCCGGCCGACCTGATGAACTGGTGCTACCTCACGCTCAAGCCGGCGCGGTTGTTCGTGCAGAAGTACGTGGGGCTGGTCGACATCCTGGACGACAAGCAGGCGGTCGAGGATTTCCTGCGCATGGAAAAGTGGATCTTCGATTCGCCGGACCAGGCGGGCGAGGCGTTCCGCCAGTTCGTGAAGCAGTTCTACCAGGCCAACGGGTTCGTCAACGGCGGCGTGACCATCGGCGAGCGCGACGTGCACCTGGGGATGATCGAGATGCCGGTGCTCAACATCTTCGCCGAGCAGGACCACCTCGTGCCGCCGGCGGCGTCGAAGGCGTTGCGCGGGCTGGTCGGCACCGACGACTACACGGAGCTCTCGTTCCGCGGCGGCCACATCGGCATCTACGTGTCGGGCCGCGCGCAGAAGGAAGTGCCGCAGACGATCCACGACTGGCTCGGCAAGCGCTGAACCATGGGGCGCGCGTTGATTCGGATCGCGCGCGCCTTCGGGATCCTCTGGACCGTGCCCAACACGGTGCTCGGCCTGGTGGCCGGGATCGTGGGCATCGCGTTTGGCGCGCATGCGCACCTGTCGCGGCGCGAATGCGCGATCGTCTTCCATCGCTGGCCCTGGGGGCCGGGCGGGGCGATCACGCTGGGCAACACCATCCTGCATACCGGTGATTCGCTGGATGCGCCCTGCGTGACGTACGCGCACCGGGCCGGGCATGCGAAGGAGCCGGCGATCGTCCTCGCCGACCACGAACGCGCGCACGTCTTCCAGTACATGGTGCTGGGGCCGTTGTTCCTGCCGCTGTACCTCGCCTTCGGCGGCGTGAGCGTGCGCAATCGATTCGAACGTGCAGCCGATCGCTACGCGTTGACCGGCACGGGTTGGTGGCCGTGGAGTCGCGACGAAGTACGCAATTCGTCCAACATGGGAAACGTCTGACTTACGTCAGCTAGCTTTCGCGCGGCGAGGCGCGCTGCATCCTGCGGGATGGCGGAAGGATTCGGATTCTTGCAACAGGTGTCTGCCACGACACTGCCGGCCACTTTTTTCGGCCTGCCCGTGGAGCCCTCCCGCAATGAACGCCAGACCGCGCAGGTCAGCATCGTCCCCGCTGACGAAACTGGCTGGTCGTGGATCGATGTCAAGGTGCAACGCAAGTTGCCCATCGGCGGCAGCATCGGGCTGGACAACTCGGGCGCCAACGAAGACGCCTTCGTCCCGAAGGGCGACAACACTTCCCCGCCGGGATACGGGCGCTTCAAGACCACCTTGGGGGCTTCGCTGCGCGGCATCGGCGCGGAAACCTGGTCGTTCGGCGGCACCCGCCGGCACTACTACGACGGTTACGCGGATTTCGAAGACAGCCGGAGCGTTGCGGTGTCGATTCCCGCCGGCTTCTGGGATTTCGAACTGCGTCGCGGCGATTCGCGTTACGTCAAGGAAATCGAGTCGATCTTCACCAGTTATGGCTCGGAAGGAAAATCCAACGACCAGAGCCTGAAGGTCGGCCACACCGTCTCGCGGTCCAAGCGCGGGAAGACCGACGTGAGCCTGCGCATCCAGCGCAAGGACAGCGAGAATTTCATCAACGGCACGCGCATCGACGCCAACAGCAAGGTCTACACCGACCTGACGCTGGGCATGTCGCGCGTCGACCAGCTCTGGGGCGGCTCCCTGTACGTGGACTTCAACTGGAGCCGCGGCACGAAATGGCTGGGCGCCAACAATGTCGTCATCGATCCGAGGGAAGGCCACACGCCCGCGCTGTACTACAAGTACGCCGGCAACGTGAGCTGGAGTCGCCCGATCAAGTTCGGCGACAGGCGCTTTGACTACGCGTTGCGCAGTGGCTGGCAGTATTCGCCGAGGAAGTTGCTGGCCGCCAACCAGCTCAGCATCGGCGACGAGTACACCGTGCGCGGTTTCAAGGGGGCGTCGGTCTCCGGGGACCGCGGCATCTATCTGTCCAACACCGTGTCCATGCCGATCAACCGGGTGTTGACCGCCTTCGTCGGTGCCGACATCGGCGTGGTCGACAGCAACCACTCCGACAAGCGGCACGAAGCGATCTCGGGGTTCGCGCTGGGCCTGCGTGGAAACTGGAAGCACGCCAGCTTCAGCATCACGCACGCAGAACCCATGCAGAACCGGCGCGATCCGCCCGCCGACCCCCGCAACCCGCCGCCGGACAATGCGCGTGACGTGCTGTACGCCACGGCGACCCTGCGCTTCTGACGCGATGCGCCTACGGCTGGCTTGACGGACGCATCACGACCCCGCAGGTAATATCTGCACCGTCGAAGAAGAACCCGAGATATTCACGATCAAGGGAACGACTTCGGCAAACTGAAACCTCGCTCCCCTCCAGGCCCTGAAAAAGCCCGTGAGAGCGGGGTTTCTCTTTTTGGCTTGAGCCCCTTCGGGGCGGCATGCCTTATCCCCCGCGCTACGCGCGTGCCCCTTCAACAAGAAGGGGCGGACCGTGGTCCGCGCTTTCGCAGCTTCTGAGACGGGGGAGCGCCACACTCGCGCGCACATGAACTCCTCGTCCGCGACGTTTGCCTCCGACCTGTTCAGCCCCGCCGAGCGCGTCCTCATCGAGGACGAGGAAGGAGGCTGCCGGTATGTGCCCGCATTCATCGACGTCGACCGCGCGGACGCGTGGTTCGCCGCGTTGCGCGATGAAGTCGACTGGCGCCAGCAACGCCGCCCGATGTACGACCGGGTGGTGGAGGTGCCGCGGCTCACATCGGGCTATGCGCTCAATGGGAGCGAGGCGTTGCCTGCCGTACTCGGCGAGGCCCATGCCCGGGTCTGCGCAGAACTCGGAGTCGCGTTCACCCACGTGGGCCTCAACTACTACCGCGACGGCCACGACAGTGTCGCGCCCCACAACGACAAGCTGTCGACGCTGATCGCGGGGGAGCCGATCGCCCTGGTTTCGCTGGGCAGCGCGCGGCGCATGGAGATCCGTGCGAAGGCGCCGCCGCGCGGCGTGGTGCGCATCGACCTGGAGCCTGGGAGTCTGCTCGTGATGAGTTACGCGATGCAGTCGCATTACGACCATGGGATTCCGAAGACGAAGCATGCGGTCGGGCCGCGGATCTCGTTGGCGTTCCGGGTGCGACCGTCGAAGGTGGCGTGACGCGGGGAAGTCCATCTACATCGTGCGGAGACACCGTCGGCGAATCCGAGACGCGCTCGTCGCGTTGCGTAACGCACGGGCGTAGAAGGACACGCGGCGCACGACGGGATGCGCGTTTGCGGCAAGGAGGTCGCGATGGATCGCGTGCATGGACGCTGGATGGCGTGGACCTTGGCGTGCGCCGCACTCTGGTCATCGATGGCGAGCGCGTCGGTGCGCAAACCTCCGCGCACTGGCGGAAACCAGGCAGCGATCATCGTGCCCGATGCGGTGTCCGATCGCGTGGGCGCAACCGCCGGGGCCTTTCGCGTCGATGAGTCCGGTGCGGCGACGTACACGATTCCGTTGCAGGGCGTACCTGGCGCAGCAGGCCTGGCGCCCGTGCTGTCGCTCGCGTACTCCAGCCATGGCGGCGACGGCGCCATGGGCAAAGGCTGGTCCATCGCAGGCACGTCGCGCATCGTCCGTTGCCGCGCAACGCGCGAGGCCGGCGATTTCATCGTCGATGGCATTGCAACGGATGGCGTTTCCGCGCCGATCGCCTTCGACGCCAGCGATCGCCTGTGCCTCGATGGACAACGCTTGCTGCCGGCCCCGGCGGGCAGTGCCGCATGTCGAAGCGTCGCGGGCATGCAGGTCGCGCAACTGCGTACCGAGATCGAATCATTCCGCCGCGTCTGCGCGTACTCGGCTGCAGGCCCGTCACGCGGCCCTGCCTTCATCACCGTCGAGCGCCCCGACGGCACGATGGCGTGGTATGGCGATCGCGACAACGCAGGCGCGGCGAACCGGCCCGACGGATTCATCGAAAGCACGACGCCGGGCCACGAAGCCGCAGCGATCGCGTGGGCGCAAGTGCGGTTGCAGGACACGTCGGGCAACTACATTGACTGGACGTACCTGGAGAATCCAGAAGGCCCGGGCGAAGGCGAACACCTGCTCCAGGGCGTGCACTACACCGGCAAGCTGGCGTTGCCCGGGCAGTCGTTGGTGCTGTCGCCGTTCGCGTCGTTCGAATTCCGCTACGAGCGCTTGCCGAAGGCTGCCTGGCAACGACGTTTCGCTGCAGGCGGCGCGCTCGTGCAGACGCGGCGGCTGGCCTCGGTGGTCGCTTGCACGCGATCCGCCACGGTCTGTGCGACAGCGGAACAGGCGCGCGCGTACCAGTTCGCATACGCGCCCAGTCCGTCGGGCAGCGGGGTCGACACGCTGCAACACGTGCAGGAATGCCGCAACGACAGCGGCGCGACCTGCCTTGCGCCGACGCAGTTCACCTGGAGCGCGGCGCAGCATTCGCTCGAAGCGACGCCCGCCTGGCACCCTGCGGGCTTCGGCAGCGCGTCGAAGTTCGAGGGCTTCAAGTTGGGCGACGTCGACGGCGATGGGCGTCCGGACATGGTCTGGTTGAAGGATGGCGCGCCCGGGGAATCCTGCCCGACCGAACACGTGATGGTGAGCTTCGGCGAACGCGACGCGGCTGGCCGGCAAGGATTCGCGCCCGGCGTGTTCTCGGGATGCACGTCGACCGAGCTATCCGCGCTGGGCGAGGGCGCGTGGCAGCTGTTCGACTACACCGGGGACGGGCGCGACGACTTGTTCCTGGCGGGTACGGGGCGCTGGCGCCTGCATCCGTCGAAGGGGCGGGAAGGCGCGCCGATCGACACGACGCAGGACCTGCTTGCCGACACATTCATTCCGCAACTTGCGACCTCCACCAGCGGCGCGCACCCGCAATTGGCCGACCTCAACGGCGACGGCCTGCTCGACATCGTGTACTCCTACAACGGATTGCAGGCGAGATTGATGTCTCGCGAAGCGACCGGATGGTCCTGGGGCCACGAGCGCACGATCGGATTCGCGCCTGAAGCGCCGCTGCCGTGCCCGGAGGCGGCGAGTGCCGGGAAGTGCACGCAGTCCGCGCCCCGCGCCTGGAATCCGGAGACGCTGCGCCTGCTCGACTTCGACGGCGACGCGGCGACCGATCTCCTGCTCGCGATCGGACAGTCCTGGCAGGAGTACGAGCCCTGCACGCGCATTCCGCACGGCGACTGCGGCACGCGTGCGAGTCGTGACCTGCTGTTCGCCCACCGCGTGTCGGGCATCACGCCGTCGACGATCACGCTAGCGCGCAGCAGCGGTTCCTTGATGGACGATCGCAAACGCGATGCGCGCGTGTTGCCGGGCGACGTCAATGCCGATGGCCTGACCGACCTCGTGTACGAGGGCGTGGTCGACGGCAAGTGGGCCGTGGCATTGAACACCGGGCAGGGTTTCCTCGCGCCATTGTCGGTCGGTGTATTGCCGCGGCCCGCCTCCGTCCGCCTGGTGGACATCGACGGCGACGCGCGCAGCGAACTCGTGTTCGTCGATGCGCGGCCCGACGGCACGTTCCGCTTCCGCATGCGGCGCGCGTTGGGCGGTGGTGGTTTCGGGGCTGACGCGGACATCCCCGGCAATGGCGCCTATGCCTGCATCGGGCAGCCTTGCGATCCGGATCGTTACGCGCACGCCTTCGCGGACCTGGATGCAGACGGCTCGCCGGACTACTTCGCGCTGCAGATCGCCGAGCAGCCCGTGTTCCTCCTGGCGCAACCAGGCAGCGCGGCGCGTGGGCGGCCCCGCGACATCGTCATCGACGTGCGCAACGGGTTGGGGGCAAGGACATCGATCGATTACGTCGCGCTGGCGAACGGCGGCGTGCACAAGCGGGGATCGAACGCGCGCGACACGGTGTCGTCCGGTCGCGGCGCACCAGTGTCGGACCTCGGGGGTTCGATGCCGATCGTCGCGCGCGTGTCGAGCAGCGCCCCGCAGGCCGATGCGCCAGCCGCCATGGCGACCGTGCATTACCGCTACGCCGGCGCACGCATGCAATCCGGCGGCCGTGGATTCCTCGGGTTCGCCTCGATCGAAACCCTGGAGGCGAACGCAGCGGACGCGACGGTTTCCACGACGACGCGGTACCACCAGGCATTTCCTTTCACCGGGCAACCTGCCAGCAGCGAGACCCGCCTGCAGGTCGCCGGTTTCGACCCCGGGCCGTGCTTGTCCGATCCCGTGGCCAATGCATGCTTCGGATCGCCGGGGAGTGCATCGTGGCCGAGCACCGGTCGTCGCGTGTCGCTTGTGACGCAGACGTGGTCGAGCGAGACATCCGCAGCCGCGATGGGCATCCCTTTCACGCAGGGCGTGCAACTGCCGGTGCACGTGCGCGCATCGGCAAGTGAAGTGATGCATGACGATCCGGAATCCGGCGCGCCGTTGCGCCGCATACGAACGACGGTGCAGCACGGGCCCCACGGCAACGTCGTCGAGTCGCGCGTTCAGACCTTCCCCGGGGCTGGGCATGCATGGATGGCGACGCAAGTCACGCACGCGTCGTACTCGGATGACCCGGCGCGCTGGCTGCTCGGGCGCGTGCGCGAATCGACGGTGACGCACCAGCGTCCCGGCATGCCCGACGTCGTACGCACGGTGACACACCGTTACGATGCCGCCGGCCTGCTGGTAGGAGAGACCACGCAACCCGGAACCACGCTTGCGCTCGAGCGCGTCGATGTCCGCGACGAGCGCGGCAATGTGGTCGCGACGCATGCCTGCGGCGGCGGCGGGCGCTGCATGGCGTCGGACGAATTCCATGCCGACGATCCATTTGCCGTCCAGCGCACGACGCGCACCGTGTTCGATGCTGCGGCTCGGTATCCGGTCGCGACGCGCGCGTTGTTCAACGCCGGCGGGGGCGTTGCCGCAGAGCGCGATGTGATGCGCGTGCTCGCGCGGGATGCGCTCGGTGCGGCCACGCACTCGGTCGACGCGAACGGGACCGATACCGGCGCGGTCCACGGCGCACTCGGACGGCCGTATTACACCTGGCTGGAAAGCGTGCCGGGCAGCGTGCCGGGCGCGCCAGCCGGCGGCGTCGAGCGCTACACGACATATCGCTGGTGTGGCGCAGGCGCGTCCGCGGTGTCGTGTCCGGCGGGCGCTGCCTACCGTCGGCGCGTGGTGACGGAAGGCGCGCCCGGCGCGTGGTCGTATTTCGATGTGCTCGATCGCGTCGTGCTGGACGTCGTCCAGGCCTTGGGCGCGCAAGGCGACGGACGAGCGCTCGCCGGCACGTGTACCGCCTACGATGCGAAAGGCCGGACCACGGACGTGTCCGCGCCGTTCTTCCTGTCGGCGTCCATCGAATCACTGGATACGGCAGCGTTGACCACGGCTTGCGCAACGTCCCAGCGCGCATGGACGCGCACGACGTTCGATGCCCTCGGGCACGCGCTGCGCATCGTCCAGCCCGACGGCGCGGAAACGCGCATCGCGCGCACGGGCCTGTCGACGCGCACCACGAACCCGCTCGGCCACGTCACGACGAAGCTGCGTAACGCGCTCGGCGAGGTGCAGGCCGTGGTGGATCCGGGTGGGCATCTGTTGTCGTTCGAGCACGAGGCCGACGGGGCGCTCCGCCAAGTTGTCCGCGACGCCGGACGTGGGCCGGTGGTCCACGCCTTCACGTACGACGCGCAACGGCGCAAGCGACGCCAGGACGATCCCGACAGCGGCACCACCCACTTCGACTACAACGCATTGGGAGAACTGATCGCGCAGACGGATGCATCGGGCCATCGCATCGAACACCACCGCGATGGGCAGGGTCGCGTGCATCGAAAGCGTGTCGTTGCCGCCGACGGCAGCCTCGAGTCGGAATCGGAATTCATTTTCGACACGGCGCCGTCCGGCCTGGGCCTGCTGCACCAGGAACGCGTGACAGGCACGTACCTCGCATGGCGCGGCGCAGCCGAAATGGCGCTCTCGTTTTCCCGGACGCTGACCTACGACGGGTTGGGCCGCCCGACCGAGCGGCGCACGGAGGTCGACGGCGTCCCGTATTCCAGCCGCATCGTGTACGACGCGCTAGGTCGCGCGTGGAAGTCGCAGGATCCCAGCGGCGGATGGGACAAGCGCGTATTCGACGCATCGGGATTCCTTGTGGCGTCCTGCATTAGCGAAGCGACCGACACCACGCCCGGCTGCGCGCAGCCCCATCGTCGCGTCCTGGCTGGCGATGCGCGCGGTCGTCCAACCCGGCAGCGACTCGGATCGCAGCAAGCGGTCGAACTCACGCATGAGTACGACCCGTTCGGCGGACGACAGCTTCGCGCTTGCGCGGGTCGCGCAGGCACGGGCACGTGTGATCTGTTCGATGACACGCTTGCATGGGATGCAGCGGGCAACCTGGCGGAACGCGTGCGTCCCGGCTTCACGGAGCGCTTCGTGCATGACGCGCTGGATCGCCTCGTCGAGGCACGCGCCTCGGGTCCCGGCATCGACGCACGCCAGCGCTTCACCTATGACGCGATCGGCAACCTGTGTCGGGCGGACGTCGCGTCGATCGTGCGCGATTCGCATTACGCGGGCCGGGCGGGCTGTGGTGTCGGCGGGCTGCCGGGCAGCGGTGCGGAGCCGGCGCACGGGGCAGGGCAGGCGCTGCGCATCGGCGACTACGTGTATGCGTTCGACGCGCGCGGCAACCAGGTCGAGCGTCGACCGATGCCCGGCGGCACGTCACCGGAGCGGCGCGTGCACTACGCCCTCGACGATCGCCCGCACGAGATCACGCTCGGCCCGGTGGCGTCGCCGACGCAGCGGACGCGCCTCTGGTACGGGCCGGACGGCGTGCGCTACAAGCAGGAAACGGGCGGCCGCGTCGTGCTGTCGATCGACGGCGTGGACATCGAACGCGTCGGCGCCCACGTGGTGTTTCGTCGCACCGTGGCACCCGGCGTCGTGCTCGAAACCCATGCCGCAGGTATGCAGGAACGCATCCTGATCCACGATCACCTGGGATCGGTCGCACGCGTCCTGGATCGCGCGGGGGCCATGATCGATGCGCGGGACTGGTTCGCGTTCGGCGAACCCCGTCGCCACGACGCGCCCGGGACACGCGATGTGCGCCCGTTCGACTTGGGCGCCGCGCAAGGATTCACCGGGCACGCGCATCTCGGCACGCCGCACGCGCTGCAGATCGTGCACGCCAATGGCCGCCTGCTGGATCCGTGGGATGGTCGCTTCCTGCAACCCGATCCCTTCGTCGTCGCGCCGGCGTCCGCAGTGGGATGGCAGGCCTACGCGTACGCGAACAACGCACCGCTCGCGTGGACCGATCCCACAGGCCTGTGGGGCCAGCGCGAGCAGGATGCGTTGCGCGGCGTGATCGCCCTGGGGATCACTTTCTGGACGGGCGGCGTCGCGGGTGCGGCGCTCGCCGCCGGCAATGTCGGCACGGCTTTCACCGTGGCGATGGCCGGCGGGTTCGCATCGGGCATGGTCGCGTCGAACGGCGCGTGGCGCGCAGGTGTGGCCGGCGCGTTCGGCGCGGGCCTCTCGATCGGCATGCATGTGGCGGGCGTGGACGGGTCGTCCGCGTGGGCGGCGCGCGCCGTGGGCGGGGGTGCCGTCGAAGTGCTGCAAGGCGGCACGTTCGGTCATGGCTTCGTTGCTGCGGGCGTCTCGGGCGCGCTCATGCCACAGGTCGGGCGTATCGATCACATCGTCGTGCGCGGCGTTGCAGGGGCGTTGCTGGGAGGTGCGATCTCGGAGGCGACCGGTGGGCGCTTCGCCAACGGCGCGGCATCGGCGGGATTGCAGGCTGCACTGGCGGGGATCGCGCCGCGTTACGCAGACGTCCCGAGCGAAGACGCACGCTTGCTCGCCTACGCGCGCGATACGTACGCACCCGGGCACGCGGACTTGCTTGAAACCGTCGACCAATCGAACGGATTCTCGATGTCGGTCTATCGAGATGGCGAAGGCGTGGTCGCCGCGATGCGCGGCAGCGAAGGCGGCATGTTGCGCGGCGGCGATTGGTGGGGCACGAATTACCCGCAGGCGCTCGGGTTGCGCGTGGGCCAATATCGCAGCGCGCTGCACGCAGCGCAGTACGTGCATGCGAAATACGGCGACGGTGTGGTGTTCACAGGTCACTCGCTAGGCGGCGGTCTCGCTTCGTTGGCGGCGGTCGCCACGGGTCGTCAAGCGATCACGTTCAACGCAGCCGGCGTGCATCCCGGGACGTTGTCGCGGCTCGGACTACGCAGTGCAGGCGCGAGCGCGAACGCACTCGTCCGTTCCTATCGTTCCGGCTCCGACATCCTCAGCCTGTTCCAGGCCGCGACGCCATTCCCCGATGCGCTTGGTCGTCCCAGCTGGATCGCGCCTGCAGGTCGCCATGGCATCCCTGGCCTCTGCAAAGGAGTCGAAAACAGTGGCTGTTGAACTATTCCGCGCGAAACCGCCGCGCACTGATCCGCTTCAACAACTCGCGGAATACCCACACCTGCACCTTCTGCTTCCACGACCCCGCCCCCCGCACATGCGGCAACGGCACCGTCGCTTCACTCGGCACCGCCAGGTTGCGCGCCAGCAACGCCGTGCGCCCGGCCTCCGACGGTTTCGCCAGGAACACGTACTGGAACGCATGCCGCGTCCCCGCGTCATCCAGCAATTCCACCGCCGTGATCAGTTCCTGCTGCAGGCCCATCCCGTACTCGCGGCCCACCACGTCGATCGGCTGCCCCACCTGGTACAGCTTCTCCAGCGCCAGCCCCGTATCCGCGAGCAGGTGCGCAATCCCCTCGCGCGTGAAGAAGCGCAGGTGCGTGCGATCCAGGATCCCGCGGTCTTCGTAATCGAACCGCCCCGCCAGCAACATCGCACGCACGCTGCCATGCGCCATGTTCGGCAACGACACCACCACGCTGCCGCCGGGCGCCATGTGCCGCAGCGCGCGTTGCAGCGCCGCCGCCGGATCCACCATGTGCTCCAGCACGTCGCCGAAGATCAGCACGTCGAAGCGAACGTCCGGATTCGCGTCGAGGTAATCGTCCAGTCCGCCGGTCCACACCGACGACAACACGCGCGTGGCCTCGGCGGCCGCATCCGGATCCGGCTCGACGCCCACCACCGTGTGCCCGCGCGCCACCAGCGACGCGCCGAGATACCCGGACGAACACCCGACCTCCAGCATCGACAACCGCGGTTGCCCGCCCGACACCGCGAGTTCGTGCAGCAACGTGTGCGAATTGTTGCGCTCGCCCAGGTCCACGACCGCCTGGTACTTGATCCCCTCGTCGCTCATGTCTTCGCCATCCAGAAGAAGACCGCCGCCATGCGTTTGTCCGCGAGTTCGCGCCCGTGGTACGCCGTCGCGCTGTGCAACAGGTTGGCGCGATACAAGAGCAGGCGATTGAACCTGTGCGGCACGCGCACGTCCTCGACGAACGAATCCGCCGGCACGAACCGCGTACCCAGCGCCTGCACGAGTGTCTCGTTCGGCGGCATCACCATGTTCCCGCCACGCTGTCCGCCCGGCATGCGCTGGCGGAAGAAACTGGTCCCGCAGTCGTCGGGCACGTCGGGATTGAGGTACAGCACCGCGGCAAACCGGCACAGCGCGCGCGAATCCGTATGCGGCCGCGATTCGCATTCGTCCGCGCCCACCACCTGGATGCAGTTGTGGTTGAGCTGCGCGCCATCCGGCGCCGTCTCCACCCACAACTTCGTCGCACCCGTGGCCTCGCGCACCAGCGCTTCGACGCGGGCCAGTTCCCCGGCCTCCAGCCCCGGCATCACGCGCATCCCCGGCCAGCTTTCCGGCGCATGGGGATAGCCCGGCACCCAATCGGTCCGGGCGAGGGTGCGTGCGCGCACGGCGGCCGCATCCGGCAGGACATCGTCGAACACCCAGTAATCGCGGCCCGGCGTGGGCGTGCGATAGGGGAGCATCGGGAGCGGGCGGCGGGGCTGGACGGCAGGCATGCGGCCGATCATACGGGCGCGCGCCCGGGGCGCGACCCCCCATTCGGCACGTGTGGCGGGGGCGGCGCGGTAAACTCCCGCGCTTCCAACGAAGGACCATACCGATGCGTCGCAGGATCGTGGCGGGGAACTGGAAACTGCACGGCGACCGCGCGTTCGCGTGCGCGCTGGTGGAAGAGATCGCCGCGGTCCCGGCTCCGTCGGGCGTCGAGCGCATCGTGCTGCCGCCGCTGCCGTACCTGAGCGAGCTGGTCGAGCACTTCGGCCCCCGCGCGGTGGCCTTCGGCGCGCAGGACGTCAGCGTGAACGAGAAGGGCGCCTATACCGGCGAGGTCTCGGCCGCGATGCTGAAGGACGTGGGCGCCGCGTATGGCCTGGTCGGCCATTCCGAGCGCCGGCAGTTCCACGCCGAATCCAACGAACTGGTGGCCCGCAAGTTCTTCGCGGCCAAGCGCGCCGGCCTGGTGCCGATCCTCTGCGTGGGCGAATCGCTGCATGAACGCGAGGCCGGCCAGACCGAATGGCGCATCGAACAGCAGCTCGAACCGGTCTTCGCCGAAGGCGGCCCCGAGGCCCTGGCGGGCGCGATCATTGCGTACGAACCGGTCTGGGCCATCGGCACCGGCCGCACCGCCACCCCCGAGCAGGCCCAGGCGGTGCATGCATTCATCCGTGGCGAGGTCGCGGCACGCTCTGCTACCATCGCCGGCTCGCTGCCGATCCTCTACGGAGGCAGCGTCAAGCCCGACAATGCGCAGGCGCTGTTCTCGCAGCCCGACGTCGACGGCGGGCTGGTGGGTGGCGCGTCATTGGTCGCCCGGGATTTCCTTGCCATCGCCGCAGCCGCGGCGACGGCCTGACCGCAAGGCTGCTGCATTCCGATGTTGTCGACCATTCTCAACGTGGTGTACGTCCTGATCGCGATCGCCATGATCGCGCTCATCCTCATGCAGCGGGGCGCGGGTGCGCAGGCCGGTTCCGGCTTCGGCGCGGGCGCTTCGGCGACCGTGTTCGGTTCGCGCGGCGCCGGCAACTTCCTGTCCAAGAGCACGAAGTACCTGGCGATCCTGTTCTTCCTGATCAGCATGGGCATGGCCTACATGGCCGTGCACAAGGCAGGCCCGAAGGCCGGCCCGAACCAGCCGGTCGCGCAGGACCTGGGCCTGATGTCGTCGGTCCCGGCCGCGCCGGCCACCGCCGCGCCGTCGGGTTCCGCGGTCCCGGTCGCGCCGACGACGAATACTTCGGTCCCGACGGCCCCGGCCGCGGCGACCACGGTCGTGCAACCCGCGACGACGCAGCCCGCCACCACGGCGCCTGCGACGACGCAATCGCCGAAGACGCCTACGCAGGGCGGCTGATAGCGATTACAATGCGCGACTCCGCAGCGCATGCGCTGCGGGAACCTGATTGCCCAGGTGGCGGAATTGGTAGACGCACTACCTTGAGGTGGTAGCGACGCAAGTCGTGGGGGTTCGAGTCCCCCCTTGGGCACCATACGCAGCAACTCAGACGACGCCGGTCCAACCCTGCAGGGGACACCGGCCGTCGGACTGGAACGAGAGGTCCGAGCGTGCTGGCCGAATACCTGCCGACCCTGCTGTTCCTGATCGTCGCCACCGGTATCGGCGTCGCCCTCATCATCATCGGCAACGTGCTGGGGCCCAAGCGCCCGAGCGCCGAGAAACTTTCCCCGTACGAATGCGGCTTCGCGGCCTTCGAGGACGCGCGGATGCAGTTCGACGTCCGCTATTACCTGATCGCGATCCTGTTCATCGTGTTCGACCTGGAAATCGCGTTCGTCTTCCCGTGGGCGCTCGTGTTCCGCGAACTGGGCGTGTTCGGCCTGGTGGAGATGGGCGTGTTCCTCGCGCTGCTGGTGATCGGTTTCGTCTACGTCTGGAAGAAGGGTGCGCTGGAATGGGAGTGATCCAGACTGTTTCGGGGTTGATGCACAACCCGCTGCCGGAAGATCGCGTCGGCGACATCCTGCGGCCGGAAGGCGAGAACCCGCTGCTGCAGCAGGGCTACGTCACGACGAGCATGGATGCGCTGTGGAACTGGGCGCGCACCGGCTCGATGTGGCCGATGACCTTCGGCCTGGCTTGCTGCGCGGTCGAAATGATGCACGCCGGCGCCGCGCGCCTGGACCTCGACCGTTACGGCGTCGTGTTCCGTCCTTCGCCGCGCCAGTCCGACGTGATGATCGTCGCCGGCACGCTCGTCAATAAAATGGCCCCGGCGCTGCGCAAGGTCTACGACCAGATGCCCGACCCGAAGTGGGTCATCTCGATGGGCAGCTGCGCCAATGGCGGCGGTTACTACCATTACTCGTACGCCGTCGTGCGCGGTTGCGATCGCATCGTGCCCGTCGACATCTACGTGCCGGGTTGCCCGCCGACCGCCGAAGCGCTGGTCTACGGCATCCTGCAGTTGCAGAAGAAGATCCGCCGCAACGAAACGCATCCCTTCCGCAAGAAGGAAGCAGCGTCGCCGGAGCTGAGCGCATGAGCACGGCGGAGTTCGGCGAGCGCCTGCGCGCGCATTTCACCGACGCTGCCTGGGCCGGCGCGAAGTTCGACGTGGTGCAGCCGCGCAACGAAATCACGCTCGACGTCGCCCCCGACCGCTGGCACGACGCCTGCCGCGCGCTGCGCGACGACTTCGGCTTCGAGCTGTGCATGGACGTGTGCGGCGTGGATTACCTCGGCTACGGCATCGACGAGTGGGACACCACCGACGTGTCGTCCGAAGGCTTCAGCCGCGGCGTCGAAGGCCGCGGCCCGGGCCGCTTCAAGTACGGCGAAGCGCCGAGCGTCGCGGGCCTGGAATCGGGCCGCCGCTACGCGGTCGTCGCGCACCTGTTGTCGATGCAGCACAACCTGCGCATCCGCGTGCGCTGCTTCGCCGCCGACGACACGATGCCCGTCGTGCGTTCGGTCGTGGACCTGTGGCCGGGCGCCAACTGGTTCGAGCGCGAAGCGTTCGACATGTTCGGCATCCTGTTCGAAGGCCACCCGGACCTGCGCCGCATCCTCACCGACTACGGTTTCGTCGGCCACCCGTTCCGCAAGGACTTCCCGCTGATCGGCAACGTCGAAGTGCGTTACGACGCCGAGAAGCAGCGCGTGGTGTACGAACCGGTCACCTCCGTCGAACCGCGCGTCCTCGTGCCGCGCGTGATCCGCGACGACGCGCGTTACGCCACGGCAGCAGGCGAGGGCGGCGACTTGCGTCCGCACAGCGCCGGCCGCGCGCAGCGCTCGGTGCCGTCGAGCACGGAGGCCAAGGAATGAACGCCCGCCTGTTGCCCCCCGTGAACACCGCGACCTCCGGCCTCAACAACGCCGAGATCCGCAACTACACGCTCAACTTCGGCCCGCAGCATCCGGCCGCGCACGGCGTGCTGCGCCTGATCCTCGAAATGGACGGTGAAATCGTCCAGCGCGCCGATCCGCACATCGGCCTGCTGCATCGCGGCACCGAGAAGCTCGTCGAATCCAAGCCCTACAACCAGTCGATCGGCTACATGGATCGCCTGGATTACGTGTCGATGATGTGCAACGAGCACGCCTACGTGCGCGGCATCGAAACGCTGCTGGGCATCGAAGCTCCCGAACGCGCGCAGTGGATCCGCACGATGTTCGACGAGATCACGCGCATCCTGAATCATCTGATGTGGGTGGGCTCCAACGCGCTCGACCTCGGCGCGATGGCGGTGTTCCTGTACGCCTTCCGCGAACGCGAAGAGCTGATGGACGTGTACGAAGCGGTGTCGGGCGCGCGCATGCACGCCACGTATTACCGCCCCGGTGGCGTGTACCGCGACCTCCCGGACCGCATGCCGCAGTACCGCGAATCGCCGTGGAAGAAGGGCGGCAAGCTCAAGCGCTTCAACGAGTGGCGCGAAGGCTCGATGCTCGACTACCTGGAAGCCTTCACCAAGGACTTCCCCAAGCGCGTCGACGAATACGAAACGCTCCTCACCGAGAACCGCATCTGGAAGCAGCGCACCGTCGGCATCGGCGTCGTGTCGCCCGAGGATGCGCTGGCGTGGGGCATGAGCGGCCCGATGGTGCGCGGCTCCGGCCTTGCGTGGGACCTGCGCAAGAAGCAGCCCTACGCCAAGTACGCCGAAGTCGACTTCGACATTCCGCTCGGCACCAACGGCGACTGCTACGACCGCTACCTGGTGCGCGTCGCCGAAATGCGCCAGTCCAACCACATCATCGAACAGTGCGTGCGCTGGCTGAAGGCCAACCCGGGCCCGGTGATGCTGGACAACTACAAGGTCGCGCCTCCCTCCCGCGAGGAGATGAAGGACGACATGGAAGCGCTGATCCACCACTTCAAGTTGTTCACCGAAGGCTACTGCGTCCCCGCGGGCGAAACGTATTCCGCGGTGGAAGCGCCCAAGGGCGAATTCGGCGTGTACCTGGTCAGCGACGGCGCCAACAAGCCGTTCCGCTGCAAGCTGCGCGCGCCGGGCTTCGCGCACCTGTCGTCAATGGACCACGTCGTGAAGGGCCACATGCTGGCCGACGTGGTCGCGATGATCGGCACCTACGACGTGGTGTTCGGCGAGATCGATCGCTGAACCCGTGTGGCAATGAATCGAGCAAGGCACTGATCCGATGAGAGCGACCGGCAATTTCGAGAACGCGCGCAACGTGGACCCGCAGCAGGTGCTGTCGGACGCCACGCGGGCGCACATCGATCACTGGCTGACCAAGTTCCCCGCCGACCGCAAGCGTTCGGCCGTGCTGCAGGGCCTGCACGCCGCGCAGGAACAGAACGGCGGCTGGCTCAGCGACGAACTGATCGCCGCGGTGGCAAAGTACCTCGACCTGCCGCCGGTGTGGGCGTACGAAGTCGCCACGTTCTATTCGATGTTCGAGACGCAGAAGGTCGGCCGCCACAACGTCGCCTTCTGCACCAACATCAGCTGCTGGCTCAACGGCGCCGAAGACCTGGTCGCGCACGCGGAGAAGAAACTCGGCTGCAAGCTGGGCGAATCCACGAGCGACGGCCGCGTGTTCCTCAAGCGCGAAGAAGAGTGCCTCGCCGCGTGCTGCGGCGCGCCGATGATGGTCATCAACGGCCACTACCACGAGAAGCTGACGCCCGAGAAGGTCGACGCCCTCCTGGACGGGCTGGAGTAATCGCAATGGCCGGCCACTCCCATTACAGCGATCCCACCGGTCCCGTCGGCCCCGCGCCGCAGGAGCACAACGTCGTCTACACGACGCTGCACTTCGACAAGCCGTGGTCGTACGACAATTATTTGAAGACCGGCGGTTATTCCGCGCTGCGCAAGATCCTCGAAGAGAAGATCGAGCCGGCGGCGGTGATCGAGATGGTCAAGGCCTCGGGCCTGCGCGGCCGCGGCGGCGCGGGCTTCCCCACCGGCCTGAAGTGGTCCTTCATGCCGAAGGGCCCGGGCACCAAGTACATCCTGTGCAACTCGGACGAATCCGAACCCGGCACGGCGAAGGACCGCGACATCCTGCGCTACAACCCGCACGCGGTGATCGAAGGCATGGCGATCGCGTGCTACGCCACCGGTTCCACCGCGGCGTACAACTACCTGCGCGGTGAATTCCACCACGAGCCCTTCGAGCATCTCGAAGAGGCCACGCGCGAAGCGTATGCCAACGGCTGGCTCGGCAAGAACGTGCTCGGCACGGGCGTCGACATCGACCTGTACAACGTGCTCGGCGCCGGCGCCTACATCTGCGGCGAAGAAACCGCGCTGATGGAATCGCTGGAAGGCAAGAAGGGCCAGCCGCGCTACAAGCCGCCGTTCCCGGCCAACTTCGGCCTGTACGGCAAGCCGACGACGATCAACAACACCGAAACCTACGCGTCCGTGCCGGCGATCATCCGCAACGGCGCGGAGTGGTTCCTCAACCTCGGCAAGCCGAACAACGGCGGGCCGAAGGTGTTCTCGGTGTCGGGGCATGTCGCCAAGCCAGGCAATTTCGAAATCCGCCTCGGCACGCCGTTCTCCGAACTCCTGCAGCTCGCCGGCGGCATCCGCAACGGCCACAAGCTCAAGGCCGTCATCCCCGGCGGTTCGTCGATGAAGGTCCTGCCGGCCGACGCGATGATGGCCTGCACGATGGATTACGACTCGATCCAGAAGGCCGGTTCGGGCCTGGGGTCGGGCGCCGTCATCGTGATGGACGAAACCACCTGCATGGTGCGCGCGTGCCAGCGCATCGCGCGCTTCTACTTCAAGGAAAGCTGCGGCCAGTGCACGCCGTGCCGCGAAGGCACCGGCTGGATGTACCGCATGCTCACGCGCATCGTGGAAGGCAAGGCCACGCTCGACGACCTGCAGATGCTGCGCGCCGCCGCGGGCCAGATCGAAGGCCACACCATCTGCGCGTTCGGCGAAGCCGCCGCGTGGCCGGTGCAGGGCTTCCTGCACCACTTCTGGGACGAATTCGAATACGCCATCGTCAATGGACGCTTCCTGGTCGACGACCAGCGCGCCGGCACGGTGGTCCCCAAAGAGGACGTTGCCGCATGAGCGCCGTCGTGAACACTGGTTCGGAGCCGGACATCACCAAGCCCGTCGTGCCCGAAGGCCACGTCGCCATCGAGATCGACGGCGTCGCGATGACAGCGCCGAAGGGCTCGATGATCATCCAGGCCGCCGACAAGGCCGGCATCCCGATCCCGCGCTTCTGCTACCACGACAAGCTCAGCGTCGCGGCCAACTGCCGCATGTGCCTGGTGGAAGTCGAGAAGATGCCGAAGCCCGCGCCCGCGTGCGCGACGCCGGTGATGGACGGCATGAAGGTCGTCACGCGCAGCGACAAGGCGTTGAAGTCGCAGCGCAACGTGATGGAATTCCTGCTGATCAACCATCCGCTCGACTGCCCCATCTGCGACCAGGGCGGCGAGTGCGAACTGCAGGACCTCTCGCTCGGCTACGGCCGTTCGGTCTCGCGCTTCAGCGAACGCAAGCGCGTGGTGGCCGACGAAGATTTCGGCCCGCTGGTCGCCAGCGACATGACCCGCTGCATCCAGTGCACGCGCTGCGTGCGCTTCACCGCGGAAGTGGCCGGCACGTACGAACTCGGCGGCATGCTGCGCGGCGAGAACCTGCAGATCGGCACCTACGACGGCAAGCCGCTGACGACGGAACTCTCCGGCAACGTCATCGACGTGTGCCCGGTCGGCGCGCTGACCAACAAGGTGTTCCGCTTCAAGGCGCGCCCGTGGGAACTGGTGGCGCGCGAATCGCTGGGCTATCACGACGCGCTCGGCAGCAATCTCTTCCTGCACGTGCGCCGCGGCGAGATCCTGCGCACCGTGCCGCGCGACAACGATGCGGTGAACGAGTGCTGGCTCTCGGACCGCGATCGCTATTCGCACCAGGGCCTGTACGCGGCCGATCGCGCCAACGTGCCGCTCGTCCGCGACGGCGATACGTTCCGCGAAGCGTCGTGGGAAGAAGCGCTGGCCAAGGCCGCGAAGATCCTGCGCGACAACGGCGGCGACCAGGTCGGCGTGCTCGTGCATCCGGCCACGTCCAACGAAGAGGGCGCGTTGCTCGCGCGCCTCGCCGAAGGCCTGGGCACCGGCAACCTCGACCACCGCATCGCGCAGCACGACCTGTCCGACGGCGCGGTGGCCGAAGCGTTCGGCATGCCGGTGTCCGAGATCGAGAACGCGGACGCCATCGTCCTCGTCGGCACGCACCTGCGCCACGAACTCCCGCTGCTGCACCAGCGCCTGCGCCAGGCGCAGCGCAAGGGCGCGCGCATCCACATGGTCAACCCGGTCGCGTTCGATGTCGCCTTCGAACTGGCGTCGTCCACGATCGTGCCGCCGTCGCAGCTCGCGACCGCGCTGGCCGGTGTGGACCTGGGTGATGCGAAGCGTGCCGTCGTGATCGTCGGTGCCGTCGCGGAACTCGGCGACCACGCCGCGGCCGTGCGTGCCGCCGTGCGCGGCTTCGCTTCGGCCAACAACGCCGCCATCTGCCGCATTCCGCAGGGCGCGAACGCGCTGGGCCTGGCGCGCATGGGCGTGCTGCCGACGGCGCGCGATGCGAAGGCCATGCTCGCCGACGCCCGCAGCGCGTACGTGATCTACGGCATCGAACCCGGCCTGGATTTCGCCGACCAGAAGAGCGCGCTCGACGCGTTGTCGCGTGCGCAGGTCGTGGCCTTCAGCCATTACGCGTGCGAATCCACGCGCAAGGTTGCCGACGTGATCCTGCCGATCGGCGCGCTGCCGGAAGTCGATGCGTCGATGACCAACCTCGACGGCCGCGACCAGGGCGGCGTCGCGGGCGGCAAGCTGCCGGGCCAGGCGCGCCAGGGCTGGCGCGTGCTGCGCGCGCTCGGTGGCGACCTCGGCGTGCCGGGGTTCGAGTTCACGCATTTCGACGGACTGCGCGCCGGCATGCAGCCGCGCAAGGTCGACGTCGCGAAGGGCGAAGCCCCCGCGCACGCACAGCCGCACGGCGCCGGGCTTGAAGTCGTCGCGTCGCAGGCGATCTACCGCACCGACGGCACCGTGCGTCGCGCCGAAGCGCTGCAGGCGCATCCGCTCACGCTGGGCGCGCGCATCGTGCTGCATCCGGAAGACGCGGGCGCCGCCGGCGTGCATGCCGATGGCGTGGCGAAGGTCGCCACCAACGCGGGCACGGCCACGTTGCCGGTTGCGGTGAGCGACAAGGTCGCGCGCGGCTGCGCGTGGGTCGAATCGGGTTACGGCGCCACGGCCGCGCTGCTGTCGGGCAACGTCGAGGTGCGACGCGCATGATGTACGTCGATCTGTTCCGCGACTGGATGCTCTCGCTCGGCGTGATCGGCGCGCTGGCGTGGATCGTGCTGAAGATCCTGCTGATCGCCGTGCCGGTGATCCTGGGCGTGGCCTTCTACGTGGTGTGGGAGCGCAAGCTGATCGGCTGGATGCACGTGCGCCACGGGCCGATGTACGTGGGCAAGGGCATCCTCCAGGCCTTCGCCGACGTGTTCAAGCTGCTGTTCAAGGAAGTGGTGCAGCCCACGGTGGCGCAGCCCTTCCTGTATCGCCTCGCGCCGCTGATCGCGCTGGTGCCGGCGTTCGCCGCGTGGGCGGTGATCCCGTTCGACGCGCAGGTGGTGCTGTCGAATGCGAACGCGGGCCTGCTGTACCTGCTGGCGATGACCTCGCTCGGCGTGTACGGCATCATCCTCGCGGGCTGGGCGTCCAACTCCAAGTACGCGTTCCTCGGCGCGATGCGCGCCGCGGCGCAGGTGGTGTCGTACGAGATCTCGATGGGCTTCGCGCTGGTCGGCGTGCTCATCGCGGCCGGCAGCCTCAACCTCTCGGAGATCGTGATGGCGCAGGCGGGCAACGCCGGCCTGTTCGAGTGGTTCATGTGGCCGCTGTTCCCGTTGTTCATCGTGTACTTCGTGTCCGGCGTGGCCGAGACCAACCGCGCGCCGTTCGACGTGGTGGAAGGCGAATCGGAAATCGTCGCCGGCCACATGGTCGAGTACTCCGGTTCGCAGTTCGCGCTGTTCTTCCTGGCCGAGTACGCCAACATGCTGCTCGTCAGCGTGACGACGTCGATCTTCTTCCTCGGCGGCTGGCTGAGCCCGTTCCATGGCCTCGGCATCCCGTTCCTGTCCGCTGACGGCTGGTGGTGGCTGGCGCCGAAGGTCTTCTTCTTTGCGAGCTGCTTCATCTGGTTCCGCGCGTCCTTCCCGCGCTACCGCTACGACCAGATCATGCGACTGGGCTGGAAGGTGTTCATCCCGGTCACCATCGCGTGGATCTTCGTCACCGCGCTGCTCGTCCACTTCAACGTGTTCACGAAGGGGCTGTGACGCGCATGACTCGCATCGTCTCGTTCTTCAAGAGCCTGCTGCTCGTCGAGCTGATGCAGGGCCTCGGGCTGACGCTCAAGTACCTGTTCCGCCCGAAGTACACGCTGATGTACCCGATGGAAAAGACGCCGCAGTCGCCGCGCTTCCGCGGCCTGCACGCGTTGCGCCGCTACGCCAACGGCGAAGAGCGCTGCATCGCGTGCAAGCTGTGCGAGGCCGTGTGCCCGGCGCTGGCGATCACCATCGATTCGGAACAGCGCGCCGACGGCACCCGCCGCACCACGCGCTACGACATCGACCTGTTCAAGTGCATCTTCTGCGGGTTCTGCGAAGAATCCTGCCCGGTGGACTCGATCGTCGAGACGCACATCCACGAATACCACTTCGACAAGCGCGGGCAGAACATCGCCACCAAGCCGCAGCTGCTGGCCCTCGGCGATCTGCTCGAGCCCGAGATCGCCGCGCGCCGCGCCGCCGACGCCCCGTTCCGCTGAGCCCGAGACTTATGGATTTCCCCACGCTCGCCTTCTACGCCTTCGCCGCCACGGCCGTCATGGCCGCCGTCGGCGTGATCAGCATGAAGAACCCGGTGCACGCAGCGCTGCTGCTGGTGTTCACGTTCTTCTCGGTCGCTTGCACCTGGATCCTCGCCGGCGCCGAATTCCTCGGCATCGCCCTGATCCTGGTGTACGTGGGCGCGGTGATGGTGCTGTTCCTGTTCGTCGTGATGATGCTCGACATCGACGTGGCCCCATTGCGCGAAGGCTTCGTGCGCTACCTGCCGCTCGGGCTGGTCGTCGCGGTCGCGATGCTGGTGGAGATCTGCACGCTGATCGGCGTTCGTCTGCTGTCGGCCAATCCGCTGGCGCCCGACGCCGCGGCCACCGCCAACATCCCCAACACCACGTGGCTGGCGCGTTCGCTGTTCACCGATTTCCTGCTGCCCTTCGAAGTGGCGGCGGTGATCCTGACGGTCGCGGTCGTCGCCGCGGTGATGCTGACCCTGCGCCGCCGCACCGGCGTGAAGCACCAGGATCCGTCGGCCCAGGCGCGCGTGCGTGCGTCGGACCGCCTGCGCATGGTCAAGATGGAATCGGAGGGCAAGCGATGATCGGCCATCTCGCCCTCGGGCACTTCCTGGCGCTGGGCGCCGTGCTGTTCTGCATCAGCCTGGCCGGCATCTTCCTCAACCGGAAGAACGTGATCGTGCTGCTGATGTCGATCGAGCTGATGCTGCTCGCGGTCAACATCAACTTCGTCGCGTTCTCGCGCGAGCTGGGCGATCCGTCGGGCCAGGTGTTCGTGTTCTTCATCCTCACGGTGGCCGCGGCCGAGGCCGCGATCGGCCTGGCGATCCTGGTCACGCTGTTCCGCAACCGGCGCACGATCAACGTCGCCGAACTCGATACGTTGAAGGGCTGACGGGCGATGGGCACCGAAATCGTGATCTCCAAGTCCGTCCTGCTGGCCATCGTGCTCGCGCCGCTGCTCGGCGCGATCCTCGCCGGCCTGTTCGGCAAGCGCATCGGTCGCGTCGGCGCGCACACCGTCACCATCGGCGGCGTGGCGATCGCCTGCGGCCTGTCGATGTACGTGCTGTGGCAGCTGGTGGGGCAGGGCGCGGTGCCGTTCAACCAGAACGTCTACACGTGGTTCGAGATCGGCGCGTACAACGCGCATGTCGGCTTCATGGTCGACAAGCTCACCGCGATGATGATGGTCGTGGTCACGTTCGTGTCGCTGCTGGTGCACGTCTACACCATCGGCTACATGGAAGAAGACCCGGGCTACCAGCGCTTCTTCAGCTACATCTCGCTGTTCACCTTCTCGATGCTCATGCTGGTGATGAGCAACAACTTCCTGCAGCTGTTCTTCGGCTGGGAAGCGGTGGGCCTGGTGTCGTACCTGCTGATCGGCTTCTGGTTCAAGCGCCCGAGCGCGATCTTCGCCAACCTCAAGGCGTTCCTGGTCAACCGCGTCGGCGACTTCGGCTTCCTGCTGGGCATCGCTGCGGTGCTGTACTGGTTCGGCACGCTCGACTACGCCACCGTCTTCGCCAACGCGCCGACGATCGTGGGCCAGACCACCGAAGTGTTCTCCGGCCATCCCTGGTCGGTCGCCACGCTGATCTGCGTGTGCCTGTTCATCGGCGCGATGGGCAAGTCGGCGCAGGTGCCGCTGCACGTGTGGCTGCCCGATTCGATGGAAGGCCCCACGCCCATCTCCGCGCTGATCCACGCCGCGACCATGGTGACCGCGGGCATCTTCATGGTGGCGCGCATGTCGCCGCTGTTCGAGCTGTCGCCGGCGGCGCTCAACTTCGTGCTCTTCATCGGCGCGACCACCGCGTTCTGGACGGGCCTGATCGGCATCGTGCAGAACGACATCAAGCGCGTCGTCGCGTATTCCACGCTGTCGCAGCTGGGGTACATGACGGTGGCGCTGGGCGTGTCGGCGTATTCGGCCGGCGTGTACCACCTGATGACGCACGCGTTCTTCAAGGCGCTGCTGTTCCTCGGTGCGGGCTCGGTGATCATCGGCATGCACCACGAGCAGGACATGCGCCGCATGGGCGGCCTGAAGAAGTACATGCCCATCACCTACTGGACGATGGTGATCGGCACGCTGGCGCTGGTGGGCACGCCGTTCTTCAGCGGCTTCTATTCGAAGGACACCATCATCGAAGCGGCGATGGAGCATTCGCACGAAGCCGGCAACTGGGTCGCGACGTACGCGTACTGGGCCGTGCTGCTGGGCGCGTTCGTCACCTCGTTCTACAGCTTCCGTTTGCTCTACCTCACCTTCCACGGCCGCGAACGCTTCAACGATCCGGTGCCGGACCACTACATCGCGCCGGAAGCGGATTCGACCGAGCACGAGGCCTCGCTGGCCGCCGAGCACGGCGACGCGGCGCACGCGCACGATGATCATGCGCACGACGACCACGGCCACGGCCATGGTCCGCACACGCCGCACGAATCGCCGTGGGTGGTGACGATCCCGCTGATCCTGCTGGCGATCCCGTCGATCCTCATCGGCTTCTTCACCGCCGGTCCGATGCTGTTCGGCAAGGACTGGAGCGGCGCGCACGAACGCCTGCCGTACTTCCTCGGCGCGATCCAGATGCCGGAGCACGGCGTGATGGCGAAGCTGGGCGAGGAATTCCACGGCGCGATCGCGTTCGCGTTGCACGGCTTCATGGCGCCGGCCTTCTTGCTCGCCTTCACCGGCTTCGCGCTCGCCACCTTCCTGTACCTCGTCCGCCCCGAGCTCCCCGCGAAGATCGCCCACGCCCTGCGTTGGCCGGTGCGCGTGCTCGAGCGCAAGTACTACATGGACGACCTGTGGATCGACGGCTTCGCCGGCGGCGGCATCGCGCTGGGCAAGGCCTCGCGCGCGGTCGACAGCAAGGTGATCGATGGCGTGGCGGTGAACGGCAGCGCGCGGGTGGTCGACTTCGTGTCGGGCCTGGTGCGCCACGTGCAGTCCGGCTACCTGTACCACTACGCCTTCGCGATGATCGTCGGCCTGATCGCGCTGCTGGCGATCATCTACAAGCTCTGGACCTGACGGTCCGGCCGCTCACCAAACTTTGCACGGAATCGAAGACGTGGCGAACGCGCCCCTCCTGAGTCTCCTGATCTGGCTGCCGATGCTCGGCGGCGTGCTGGCGCTGCTGGCGGGCAACACCCGTCCGCAACTGGCGCGCTGGATCGCGCTCGCCACGTCGATGGTGGTGCTGCTGCTGAGCATCCCGCTGATCACCACCTTCGACCGCGGCAACGCGGCGATGCAGTTCCTCGAACTGCACAACTGGATCCCGGCCTACGACATCCGCTACGCGCTGGGCGCGGACGGCATCTCGGTCGCGCTGATCGGGCTGACCACGCTGACGACGGTGCTGGTGCTGATCGGCGCGTGGGGCTCGATCGACACGCGCGTGAGCCAGTACGTCGCCGCGTTCCTGATCCTCGAAGGCCTGATGATCGGCGTGTTCGCCGCGATGGACGCGATGCTGTTCTACGTGTTCTTCGAGGCGATGCTCATCCCGATGTTCATCATCATCGGCGTGTGGGGCGGGCCGCGCCGCGTGTACGCGTCGATCAAGTTCTTCCTGTACACCTTCCTCGGGTCGGTGTTCATGCTGGTCGGCATCATCTACCTGTACCTCAAGGGCGGCAGCTGGCAGCTGGCCGACATGGCGGCGCTGCCGCTGACGATGAAGGAACAGGCGTGGCTGTTCTTCGCGTTCCTCGCCGCGTTCTCGGTGAAGGTGCCGATGTTCCCGGTGCACACGTGGTTGCCGGACGCGCACGTCGAGGCGCCCACCGGCGGCTCGGTGGTGCTGGCGGCGATCATGCTGAAGATCGGCGGATACGGCTTCCTGCGCTTCACCCTGCCGATCGTGCCGGATGCCGGCCACGAGTACGCATGGGTCGTCATCGCGCTGTCGCTGATCGCGATCCTCTACATCGGCCTGGTCGCGCTGGTCCAGGACGACATGAAGAAGCTGATCGCGTATTCGTCGATCTCGCACATGGGCTTCGTCACGCTGGGCACGTTCATCGCGTTCTCGCTGGTGCGCGACACGGGCAACCTCGACGCCGCGCGCCTCGGCCTGCAGGGCGCGATGGTGCAGATGATTTCGCACGGTTTCATTTCCGGCGCGATGTTCTCGTGCGTCGGCGTGCTGTACGACCGCATGCACTCGCGCATGATCCGCGACTACGGCGGCGTGGCGAACGTGATGCCGTGGTTCGCGATGTTCATGGTGTTCTTCGGCATGTCCAACGCGGGCCTGCCGGGCACGTCGGGCTTCATCGGCGAGTTCATGGTGATCCTGGCCAGCTTCCAGCAGCACCCGCTGCTCGCCTTCGCCGGCGCCACCACGCTGATCGTGGGCGCGGCGTACACGCTGTGGCTGGTCAAGCGCGTGATCTTCGGCGAGGTGGGCAACGCGCACGTCGCCGAGCTCGAAGACATCAATCCGCGCGAGTGGATCGTGCTCGGCGTGTTCGCGATCGGCGTGCTCGCCCTCGGCGTGTATCCCAAGCCCCTGACCGACCTGATGGAGCCCTCCATCGCGCAGCTCGCCAGCCAGCTGGCGGCGTCCAAGCTCTGAGAGACACCGAACGCATGAATCCCTCGATGCCCACCGCCGCCGACCTGCTGCCGCTGCTGCCCGAACTGGTGCTCGTCGGCATGGCGTTCGCGCTGCTGATGCTCGACCTGTTCCTCTCCGAGCGGCAGCGCTGGGTCACGCACGTGCTCGCGATCGGCACGCTGGTCGTCGTCGCGGGCCTGGTGGCCTCGGGCACGGGCGGGCAGGGCACGGTGCTCAACGGCATGTTCGTGCGCGATGTCACCGCCGACGTGCTGAAGCTGTTCACGTGCCTCGTGTCCGCGTTGTCGCTGGTCTACGCGTGGCCGTTCCTGCGCGAGCGCGGTTTGTACAAGGGTGAAGTGCCGGTGCTGGTGATGTTCGCCACCACGGGCATGATGCTGCTGGTGTCCTCCGGCAGCCTGGTGATGGTGTACCTGGGCCTGGAAATGCTGGCGCTGTGCCAATACGCGCTGGTGGCGATCGATCGCGACAGCCCGCTCGCGTCCGAAGCGGCGATGAAGTACTTCGTCCTCGGTTCGCTGGCCTCGGGCATGCTGCTGTACGGCATGTCGCTGATCTACGGCGCCACCGGCACGCTCGACCTGAAGGAGATCAGCGTCGCCATCGGCAGCGCGTCGCCGGGCCTGATGCTGACCGGCGTGGTGTTCCTGCTGGCGGGCATCGCCTTCAAGTTCGGTGCGGCGCCGTTCCACATGTGGCTGCCGGACGTCTACCACGGTGCGCCGACGCCCATCACCTTGTTCATCGGTTCGGCGCCCAAGCTCGCCTCGTTCGGCATGGCGTATCGCCTGCTCGAAACCGGCGCCGGTCCGCTCGACGATCGCTGGCGTCTGCTGATCGCAGGCCTGGCGGCGCTGTCGCTGGTCATCGGCAACCTGGCGGCGCTGGCGCAGACCAACCTCAAGCGCATGCTGGCGTATTCGACGATCTCGCACGTCGGCTTCCTGTTCCTCGGCCTCGCCGGCGGCGGGCCGCAGGGCTACGCGGCGGCGATGTTCTACGCGATCACCTACGCGATCATGTCGACCGCGGCGTTCGGCGCGATCGTGGTGCTGTCGCGCAAGGGCTTCGAGAGCGACACCATCGACGACTTCAAGGGCCTCAACAGCCGCAGCCCGTGGATGGCCTTGCTGGTGCTGTGCGTGATGGCCTCGCTGGCCGGCGTGCCGCCGTTCCTGGGCTTCTGGTCCAAGCTGGTCGTGCTGCGCGCCGCGATCGAGGGCGACATGCTGTGGCTGGCGATCGTGGGCATCGTGTTCGCGGTGATCGGCGCGTTCTACTACCTGCGCGTGATCAAGGTGATGTACTTCGACGAGCCGGTGGGCGAGGGCCCCCGCGAGCGCGACGACATGCCCGTCCGCGTGGCCTTCGGCGTCAACGCGATGCTGCTGCTGGTCCTCGGCATCCTGTGGAACCCCATCATGCAGTGGTGCCTCGCGTCGTTCCGTTGACACGGAAATCGTGACCCGCGTTGCAGAACGAAAGGCCGGTCGCGAGATCGGCCTTTTTTTCGTTGTCATGTAAGTATCACGCGCTGTTAACGAAACCTTCACTCCGGTAGTGTCGCCCGTTCCCGTGATCCGGGAAGGACCGATGGCCCTTTCGCCATCGACACACCAGGGGATTCCAACGTTGGTTACGTCTAGTTTTCGCAAGGGGATGAAGCGCAGCGCGCTGTTCGTCGCGCTGGGAATGAGCTTCGCAGCGGGCGTGAGCGCCCAGTCGAACATCACGGGCATGATCTACGGCCACGCACCGGTGGGGACCGGCAGCACGGTCGTGATCCAGAACCTCGACACGGGCCTGACCCGCACGTTGCAGGTCGGCGCCGACGGCGACTATCGCGCCGCGTCGCTGCCCAACGGCCGGTACAAGGTGACGTTGCAGAAGGATGGCGCGGTCGTCAGCGTCCGCGACAACATCCAGGTCAACATCGCCGGCGGCACCGAGGTGTCGTTCGCCTCGGCCGGCGGCACCACCAATTTCGACGCGGTCGAAATCATCGGCGGCGGCGTGCCGCTGGTCGACGTGTCGCAGACCGACACGCGCACGGTGCTCACCGCCGAACAGCTGTCCAAGATCTCGATCAACCGCGACGTCGCCAGCGTGGCGCTGCTCGCGCCGAGCGTGGTGCGCAGCGACAGCTACAGCGGCGTGCCGAGCTTCGGCGGGTCGGCTGCGTCGGAGAACGCGTACTTCATCAACGGCTACAACGTCACCAACCCGCTGACCTCGGTGGGCTTCACGACGTTGCCGTTCGAGGCGATCGGCGAGCAGCAGATCCTCACGGGCGGTTACGGCGCCGAGTTCGGCCGTTCCACCGGCGGCGTGATCAACCTGGTCACCAAGCGTGGCGGCAACGAGTGGCACGGCGGCGTCTACACGATCTGGACGCCCGAAGCCACGCGCGCCGCACCGCGCGACGTGTACTACGCGAACACCGGCTTCTACCCGGCCGACAACGCGGCCCGCGCGATCAACGAGCGCACCGACGGCACGCTGAACATCTGGCGCCAGCAGAACCTGTCGTGGTCGCTGACCACCGGTTTCTACGGCAGCGGCGCGCTGATCAAGGACCGCCTGTTCGTCTTCCTCGATGCGGAAACCACCAAGCGCGAAGGCACCGAAGTGCTGTCGGGCCGCACGGACCTGGCGAACTCCACGGCCGCGCAGACCGGCTGGCGCGCCTATCGCTTCAACTCGCCGCGCTGGGCCGCCAAGGTCGACTGGAACATCAACGACAACCACCTGATCGAATTCACCGGCATCCAGGACCGCACCACGACGCACTCCGAGCGCAGCGATTTCTCGTACGCGACGTTCACGCACAACACGATCCCGCGCCAGATCACGACGAACGACGACGACGCGCGTTTGTACGTCGCGAAGTACACCGGCTACCTCACCGACGACCTCACGCTGTCGGCGATGTACGGCGAGCAGTCCATCAGCCACAACAACGTGACGATGGGCTACAACCCGAACTGCCCGCAGATCAGCGCGCCGGCGAACGCGCAGGCCCCGGGCCTGGTGTATCGCAATTGCCAGCCGTCGACGTCCACCACGATCCCGTTCTCGCAGCCGGAAGAATCCACCAGCGGCTGGCGCATCGACTTGGCCTACGTGCTCGGTGACCACGAACTGCGCGTCGGTTACGAGCGCCAGGATGCGGAAGCCTCCGTGCACACCGGCCGCGCCGGTGGCCAGCTGTGGACCTACGCGCGCGCCGCCACGCCGACGACGCCGATCGCCACGTTCATCGGTTCGCCGTCGTCCGGCGGTGGCCTCGGTGCGCAGGGTTACTACGTCACGCGCACCGTGCTGCAGGCCAACTCGGATCCGAGCGTCGAGCAGGCCTCGCAGTACCTGGAAGACCGCTGGCACGTCACCGACAACCTGCTGCTGTCGCTGGGCCTGCGCAACGAGCAGTTCACCAACTTCGACGGCCTGGGCCGCCCGTACATCTCGCAGCGCAACCAGCTGGATCCGCGCGTCGGGTTCTCGTGGGACATGAAGGGCGACGGCACGCTGAAGCTGTTCGGCAACGTGGGCCGCTACCACCTCGCCACGCCGAACCAGGCCGCCATCCGTGGTGCGTCCGCCTCGCTCAACACGACCGAGTACTTCACCTACACGGGCGTCGACCCGGTGACGGGCGCGCCGACCGGCACGAACCGCATCCCGATGACGCCGGCGCCGACGATCTGCCCGGGCACGCAGGCGGTCTCGTCGAACCTGGAATGCGGTTCCGCACCGGATCCGCTGACCACGACGGCGAAGAACCTGAAGTCGCATTACCAGGAGGAGTACATCGTCGGCTTCCAGCAGGGCCTGTCCGCCACGTACGCGTGGGGTGCGAAGTTCACCTACCGCGACCTGAAGAGCGCGATCGACGACGTGTGCGGCGCGCTGCTGCGCAACAAGTGCCTCAACGCCAACCCGGGCGAGACGAACACGTTCATCTTCAAGAACGCGGACGGCTCGTACACGGAAGCCACGTTCACGGCCGAGCAGCTGGGCTTCCCGGCGTTGAAGCGTCGTTACTACGCGCTTGACCTGTTCGCCGAGCATTCGTACGCGGACAACTGGTACGGCAAGCTCGAGTACACGTACTCGAAGAACTGGGGCAACACCGAAGGCCAGCTGGCATCGGACCTCGACACGGGCGCCGGCGGCCAGGCCGACGTGGGCCGCACGCAGGACTGGGACCTCCCGGAACTGATGGTCGGCTCCAACGGCCTGCTGCCGAACCACCGCAAGCATGCGTTGAAGGCGTTCGGCTACTACCAGTGGAACGACCAGTGGCGCACGGGCGCAACGCTGATCACGGCGTCGGGCCGTCCGCGCAACTGCACCAGCCACTACCCGGCGGACAACGCGAGCCTCTACAACGGTTCGGCGTACTGGTTCTGCGGCCTGTCCGGTTCGGGCACCGCGCCGGGCTCGGCCAACTACCGCGCGCCCGCCGCCGACTACGCGATTTCCCCGCGTGGCTCGCACGGCGAAACGCCGTGGCTGGTCCAGCTGAACCTCAACGTGGCGTACGAGCCGACGTGGCTGGAAGGCCTGACGCTGCAGGCGGACATCATCAATGTCCTCAACCGGCAGACGGCGGGTTCGTACAACCCGCGCTACGAGCAGGGCACGGCCACGGTGCGTCGCAACGTGCCGAACCAGTTCTACGGCCAGGAGATCCAGATTTCGGAACCGCGCTCGCTGCGTTTGATGGCGCGCTACGACTTCTGATCGCAGGGTGGGTGAACCGGAACCGCCGGCGTTTGCCGGCGGTTTCTTCCTTCGGGTTGCAATGCCGCGGCGGGTTCCGCATAATGCGCGGCCTGCTGCGGGGTGGAGCAGTCTGGCAGCTCGTCGGGCTCATAACCCGAAGGTCGCAGGTTCAAATCCTGCCCCCGCTACCATGTTCAAGCGAAACGGCGATCCGGAAACGGGTCGCCGTTTTCGTTTGTGCCGATGGCGTGTCGGTTTGCGCAAGGTTGCGCGAATTGCACGGCGGATTCCCGTGCATTCGCCAAGGCCGCGGGACGCCTCCGGCCCTCGATAGGGCTTGTATCCTCTGGTTGACCGCGTATCCTCCCGGATACAGTCGTCGGCATGTTCGAACTTCGCCGCACACCGGAATTCAGAACGTGGCTCGCGTCCCTCACCGATGGCCGCGCGCGCACCAAGGTGTTGTCGCGGATGTCCAACATGTCGCTCGGCAATGTCGGCCCGTGCAAGCCGGTGGGTGGTGGCGTGTCGGAGTCGAGGATCGATTACGGCCCCGGTATCGGGTGTATTTCGTCACCCGCGCCACGCGCGTCATCGTGTTGCTGGCGGGCGGCGACAAATCCACGCAAGCGCGCGACATCCGCCGCGCGAAGGCGCTGGCGGCGGGACTGGGAGCCATCCACGGAGCCATATGACCACCACGACGGAAAAATTCGACATCACCGAATACCTCGTCGACGACGAGACGATGGCGAACTACCTGGCCGATTGCCTGGCCGAAGGCGGCATCGCGCTCTTCCTCCACGCCATGGGCGAGGTCGCCCGCGCGCGCGGGATGAGCATGATTGCTGCAGACACGGGCCTCACGCGCGCCAGCCTGTACAAGGCGCTCGGCGAAGGCGGCAACCCGGGGTTGGGCACCATCGCGCGCGTGCTCGACACGCTCGGGTTCTCGCTGTCGGTCGTGCCGAAGGCGCGGCCCGCGAAGCGCGCGGCCAAAACCGCACGCAGGAAGCCCGCGTCGGTTCCGTCGGCGCGAAAGTCGGTGGCAACGAAACCCCGCAAGAACATCGTCAGGAAATCGCCCTGATCGCACCCAACGTCGGCAACGCCTTCCAGGTGCCGACGCGGTAGAGCGTTCCGATCGCCGGCAGTGCGCGAGCGTCGAATCGCCGCACGTGCGGACACTGCATCGCACGCGGCAGGTTCTGCTTCCTGTGGATTTGCCGACACAGTTCGCAGACAAATCGGCTTCGCATGTCAGACGCGGGACGCCCCTGCACGCACCACGCATTGCCTACGGTCAGCGGCCCTTCTTTCCGACGAGGCCGACATGCCGATCCATCCGCGACTTCCGCGCACGATTTCCCTTGCCTGCGCACTCGCACTCACCCTGTCCATCGCACCCCACGCCTTCGCCGATGACAGCGGCGATGCCGCGCCACCCGCGCGCTTCACCGGCCCGCTTGTCAGTGGCGCACCCTCGCTGCCGCAGGGGCTGTTCAACATCGAGCCGTACCTGATCTACAACCACGTCGACGCGTACTACGACGCGAACGGCGATCGCCACTCGCTCGCCGAATCATCGGCGGGCTGGCACCTCGCCGTGCCGATGCTCTACGGCATCACCGACCGCCTCACCATCGGCGCCGTGCTCAACGCCTTCCACGGCGACAACGCGTTCGGCGACGGCACGACGCGCATGGGCGATGCGTCGGTATCGGTGATGTACAAGTTCCTGCAAGGGCAGGGCGCCGCGCGTCCATCGCTCACCGCCGTGTTCCGCCAGAACCTGCCGATCGGCAAGCACGATCAGATGGACCTGGAGCCGCACGACCTCACCACGGGCAGCGGCGCGGCCACCACCACGGTCGGGCTGCACGGCCAGGTGTATTCGACGCTCGGCGGCCGCACGCTGCGCAGCCGCGCCAACCTCAAGTACACGCTGCCCTACGACGGTGCGACGGTGCATGGCGAAAGCGTCTACGCCACGTTCGCCGGGTTCGAAGGCGTCGCCGACCTGCAAGGCGGCTGGCAGGCGACCACCGGCTTCGAATACGCGCTCGATTCGCGCTGGGTGCTGGCGATCGACGGCGTGTACGAACGCGACTTCGGCGTGGCGATCGGCGATGCCGACGGTCGCTTCGTCTCGAAGTCCCCGCACGCGTGGCGCTTCTCGGTCGCGCCCGCCGTCGAATACCACTTCAACGACAACGTCGGCGTCATCGCCGGCGTCTTCGCCTCGCTCGCGGGGCGCAACAGCAGCGCGGTGCTCGCACCGCAGGTCGCGGTCAACGTCGCGTTCTGACGCCACTGCCAACGGAGGTTTGCATGTTCAAGGATCTGTTCGCCATCAAGCCCGTCGCGCTCGCGACGGCCGGCGCCGGCGGGGCGCCGGAACTGCAGCGCACGCTCGGTGCGCGGCAACTGTTGTTGCTCGGCGTCGGCGCGATCATCGGCGCCGGCATCTTCGTGTTGTCCGGCCATGCGGCCGCCAATCACGCCGGGCCCGCGGTGTTGCTGAGTTTCGTGCTGGCCGGCATCGCGTGCGCGCTTGCGGGGCTGTGCTACGCGGAGTTCGCGGCGATGTTGCCGGTGTCGGGCAGCGCGTATTCGTACGCCTACGCGACGCTGGGCGAATCGGTCGCGTGGTTCATCGGGTGGAACCTGGTGCTGGAATACCTGTTCGCGGCCTCGGCGGTCGCGGTGGGATGGTCGGGATACCTCAACAGTTTCCTGGCGTCGTTCGGCATGGGCTTGCCGGAATGGCTGGCGAGTGCGCCGCTGTCCGTCGTCGATGGCGCGCTCGTGCACACGGGGGCGTTGGTGAACCTGCCCGCCGTGCTGCTGATCGCCGGCTTGAGCGGCCTGTGCTATGTGGGCATCCGCCAGTCGGCGGCCATCAACGGCGTGATCGTGGCGATCAAGGTGGCGGTGATCGTGTTGTTCGTCGCGTTCGCGGCGGGCTACGTGATGCCTGAGCACTGGACGCCGTTCATCCCCGAGAACGAAGGCCCGGGCAAGTTCGGCATCGAAGGCGTGGTGCGTGGCGCGTCGATCATCTTCTTCGCGTACATCGGCTTCGACGCGGTGTCGACGGCGGCGGGCGAGGCGAAGGATCCGCAGCGCACGATGCCCATCGGCATCCTCGGGTCGCTTGCGGTGTGCACGGTGATCTACATCGTGTTCGCGGCGGTGCTGACGGGCCTGGTGCCGTATACGGAACTCGGCACGCCGAAACCGGTGGCGACCGCGCTGGAAGGGCATCCGGAGCTGGCGTGGCTGAAGACCGCGGTGGAGATCGGTGCGATCGCGGGCCTGAGCTCGGTGGTGCTGGTGATGCTGATGGGGCAGCCGCGCATCTTCTACGCGATGGCGCAGGACGGGTTGCTGCCGAAGCTGTTCGGCCGCGTGCATCCGCGCCATCGCACGCCGCATGCGGGCACGGTGGTCGTCGGCACGGTGGCGGCGTTGCTGGCGGGCTTCCTGCCGATCGGCCTGCTCGGCGACCTGGTGTCGATGGGCACGTTGCTGGCGTTCGCGACGGTGTGCATCGGGGTGCTGGTGTTGCGCCACACGCGGCCCGACGTGCCGCGCCCGTTCCGCGTGCCGGCGGTGTGGGTGATCAGCCTGTCGGGGACGGTCGCGTGCCTGTACCTGTTCTGGCAGGTGTTCGCCGAGCACTGGGAACTGATGGCGGCGTGGACCGTGATCGGGCTGGTGATTTATGCGGTGTATGGGTATCGGAACAGTCGACTGCGGTCGACTGCGGCCTGAGGTTTCCGTCGCGCGCCGGAATCCGGCGCGCGGCGCGGCATTCCCTGACGGCGCCATGGCCCGCGTCCCGCTACGGTGCGGGCATGGCGAACGACGCGGCCAGCACGGTGACCTGGCGACCCTCTTGGTGGGTCGTCGGCGCGCACCTGGTCTTCGGCGTTTTCGGGGGCATCGGGCTGGTCGCGTCGGCGCTGCCGCGCGACCTCGCTATTCCCGGGGCCTGCGTCGCGCTGCTGGCCGGTGCATTGCGGGCGCTCCGGGAACGGCGTCGGCCCGCCCGCACGTTGCGCATCGCGGAACTCGACCTGCACTGGCGCGGTCCGTTGGCCTTCGATACGCGCCACGGCCTGTCCTGGTGGCCCGATACCCTGGCGGCGCGGGGGCGGCGGGCCATGCGACTCGCGGCATCACGGCAGGAATGAGAGGATAGCGGCCGCATGTTCAAACCCATTCCTGTCGCCATCGGCCTGCGCTACCTCCGCGCCAAGCGCCGCAACGGTTTCATCTCCTTCATTTCGCTGGCATCGATCCTCGGGATCGCGCTGGGCGTGACTGCGCTCATCACCACGTTGGCGGTGATGAGCGGGTTCCAGCGCGAGATCCGCGACCGCATGCTGCAGATGGCCGCGCACGCCACCGTCAGCGGTTACGGCGAGCCCCTGCAGGACTGGCCGCACGCAGTGCGCGTGGCCACGGCGGACAAGCGCGTCGCCGGCGCGGCGCCCTACATCGAAACCCAGGGCCTGCTGCGCGGCGCGCGCAACCAGCCCGCGATCGTCCGCGGCGTGATCCCGTCGGAAGAGGGCAAGGTGTCGGTGCTCGGCGAGAAGATGGTCGTCGGCAAGCTCGACGCCCTGCAGCCCGGCCAGTTCAACATCGTGCTCGGCAAGGAACTGGCGATGTGGCTGGGCGTCAACGTCGGCGACAGCGTCGTGCTCACCACCGACCTGCAGGCCACGCCCATGGGCGCGATGCCGCAGTTCAAGCGCTTCAGGGTGAGCGGCCTGTTCGAAGCCGGCTACAACGAATTCGACAAGGGCCTGGCCGTCGTCAACCTGCAGGACGCGCAGAAGCTGCTGCGCATGGGGGATGGCGTGACCGGCGTGCGGCTGCGCCTGTTCGACATGGACCAGGCCTTCGACGTCGCGCGCGAACTCGCCGAGCAATTGCCCGGCCCGTACAGCGTCAGCGACTGGACGCGCGAGAACGCCAACATGTTCCGCGCGCTGAAGATGGAAAAGACGGTGATGGCGATCCTGCTGTCGTTGCTGATCGCGATGGGCGCGTTCAACCTGGTGTCGTCGCAGGTGATGCTGGTGACGGACAAGCAGGCCGACATCGCGATCCTGCGCACGCTGGGCCTCACGCCCAACGGCGTCATGCAGGTCTTCATGGTGCAGGGCTCGCTGATCGGCATCATCGGCACGGTGCTCGGCGTGGTCGGCGGCGTGCTGCTCACGCTCAACCTCGACCACATCCTGGCCGGCATCGAAAAGGTGCTCGGCGTGCAGCTGATGCCCGAGGACGTCTACTACATCACCGGCCTGCCCACCGAACTGAAGGCGGACGACGTGGTGGTGATCGCGCTGGTCGCGCTGGGCATGGCCTTCATCGCGACGTTGTACCCGGCCTGGCGCGCAGCGCGCACGGCCCCGGCGGAGGCCCTGCGTTATGAGTGATGCATTGCGCGCGGAAGGCCTGGCCAAGACGTACGCCGAAGGCGACCTGAAGACGCACGTCTTCCATGACGTGAGCCTGTCGGTGGTGGAAGGCGAAACGGTCGCGATCCTCGGTGCATCAGGCGCCGGCAAGTCGACGCTGCTCCACCTGCTCGGCGGGCTCGATACGCCGACGGCGGGCGAAGTGTGGGTCGCGGGCCAGCGCATGAACGCCCTCACCGACGCGGCGCGCGGCAAACTGCGCAATCGCGCGCTGGGCTTCGTGTACCAGTTCCATCACCTGCTGCCGGAATTCACCGCGCTCGAAAACGTGATGCTGCCGGTGCTGCTGGATGGCAAGCCGGTGGCCGAAGCCGCCTCGCGTGCGCAGGTGCTGCTCGAAAACGTCGGCCTCTCGCATCGCCTGCAGCACAAGCCCGGCGAGCTCTCCGGCGGCGAACGCCAGCGTGCCGCCGTCGCGCGTGCACTCGTCAACAAACCCGCGTGCGTGCTGGGCGACGAACCCACGGGCAACCTGGACGAACGCACCGCCGCGCACGTGTTCGAGCAGATGCTGGAACTCAACCGCGCGCAGAAGACCAGCCTCGTGCTGGTGACGCACGACCGCAGCCTGGCGCGCAAGCTGGACCGCGTGCTGGAACTCCACGAAGGCCGACTGCGACAACTGGCACCCAGCGAGGTGTGACATGCGCGATGCGGCACGGATGCCGCGGAGGCCCACACCGGACGTCGCCCGCACAACGCCGCGCACGCCCGGGCCCATCGCCGTGGCGGTGTTGCTCACCTGCGGTGCGCTGGCCTGTCTCCGGTTGCCGGTGTTGCTGCCCGCGTGGGTCTGGATCTGCGTTGCGCTTGCAATCGCCGCACTCGTTTGCATGCCTTGGTGCAGGCAGCCGCGCAGTATTTTCGCGATGCGATGTGGCGCGATCGCACTCGCCGGCGCGCTGCTCGCCGGCATCCACGCGCACGTCGCGCTCGCACCGCCAGCGCACGCGCTCGCAGGCGCCGACACCCGCATTACCGGCCGCATCGTCGATCTTCCCGTCACCGAACCACGCCGCGTGCGATTCCACCTGCGCGTCGATGATGCGAGCGACCAACCCGAAGCACTGCGTGGCCGTCTCGTCCGCCTGGCCTGGTACGACGCGCGCGACGCCACCCCCGGCCCGCGCCCCACGGCCGGTAGCCGTTGGCATCTCGACGTGCGCCTGCGCCCGCCGCGCGGCCTGCGCAACCCGGGCACGCTCGACGCCGAACGCCACGCCTTCGCGCAACGCATCGCCGCGACGGGCTACGTGCGCAATCCCGCTTCCGCGCGAATCTTGTCGCCGCCGTCCGGCCTGCACGCTTGGCGCGCCCGCGTGTCCGATCGCATCGATGCCGCCGTCGCGCGCCCGAGCGATCGCTTCGTCCGCGCACTCGCCCTCGGCGACACGCGCTATCTCAGCGAACGCGATTGGGCCACGCTGCGCGCCACCGGCCTGACGCACCTCATCGCGATCTCCGGCTTCCATGTCGGACTGGTCGCCGGCTTCTTCGCATTGGGCGCATCCGCGCTCTGGCGACTGCTGCCATCCCTGGCGCTGCGCCTCCCGCGCCCCGCCGCCATGGCGATCGCGGCCTTGCTTGGCGCGTTGCTCTACACCGCGGCGTCCGGCTTCGCGCTACCGACGGTGCGTACCACGTTGATGATCGCGGTCGTCGCCGGCGCGCGCCTGGTGCGTCGACCACTGTCGCCTTTCGCCGCACTCGCGCTGGCGGTCACCGCGATGATCGTCGTCGATCCGTTGTCCCTGCTCGGCGCGGGCTTCTGGCTGAGCGTGTGCGGCGTCGCGTGGCTCGTGTGGTGCCTGCCGCGCGGCGACACGTCGTTGCTGCGGGGTTTCGCGAGTGCGCAGGCCGTCGCGACGATCGGGCTGTTGCCGCTCACCGTCGCGCTGTTCGGACAAGCTTCGCTCGCAGGGCCCATCGCCAACCTCGTCGCGATCCCGTGGTGGAGCCTCGTGGTGGTGCCGCTCTCGCTGCTCGGCACGGGGCTCGACACCGTGCAGCACGGCGCCGGCGACTGGGCGTGGCAAGCCGCGGCCTTCGCCTTCGATCTGCCGTGGCCCTGGTTCGAACACCTCGGCGACAGCGCACTCGCGTTGTGGTGGCTGCCTGAAGCGCGTTGGTTCGCGTTGCCGATGGCGTTGATCGCGGCGGCGTGGTGGTTGCTGCCGCGCCGCGTGCCCGGCAAGGCCCTCGCATCGCTCGCGTGGTTGCCGCTGCTGTTTCCCTCGCGCGAACTTCCGCCCCACGGCGGCGTGCGCCTCGATGTGCTCGACGTCGGACAGGGCCTGTCCATCCTCGTGCGCACGCAATCGCACACGCTCCTCTACGACATGGGCCCTGCGCAACACGACGGCTACGACGCAGGCGAACGCGCCGTCGTTCCCGCATTGCGCGCGCTCGGCGTGCGGAAACTCGACGTCGCGATCATCAGCCACGCCGACAGCGACCATGCCGGCGGTTGGCCCGCGGTGCGCCGCGCATTCCCGATCGCGCGAACGCTGACGCCCGACGGCAGCCCGACCGTCGCCGATGCGCCGTGCCTCGCCGGCCAGGCATGGCAACGCGACGGCGTCGTGTTCCGGATCCTGCATCCGGTCCCGTACTTCCCGTACCTCGGCAACGAAGCCGGCTGCGTCCTGCGCATCGAAACGCCGCACGGTGCCGCGCTGCTCACGGGCGATATCGGCGAAGTCATCGAACGCGCCCTCATCCATCGGGACCGGGCCTCGGTGCAAGCCGACGTGGTGCTGATCCCTCATCACGGCAGCGATGGCTCCTCCGACCCCGCGTTCATCCGCGCGACCGGCGCACGCCACGCCCTCGTGGCGTCCGGCGCGGGGAATCGCTTCGGGCACCCGCGCCCGGCCGTCGTGGCCCGCTGGTGCAGGGCAGGGGCCCGGGTCTTCGATACGGCGGCCAGCGGCGCAGTGCGCGCGGACATCGGTCCGGCCGGCACGCAGGTCGCGCCACGCCGCGCAACCCATCCACGACTTTGGGACGCAACGCCCCGGTCCCCCCGGAGCGCTGGGCTATGCTATCGCCCGCATCAAGGCGAAGGGCCCGCAACACCGCGGCCCGCGGAGGATTGAGCGTGCTGGAACTGGTGAAAGCGGGCGGCTGGCCGATGATCCCGCTGCTGCTGTTGTCGGTGGTCGCCCTGGCCATCATCGTCGAACGCTTCTGGAGCCTGCGGCGCAAGGTCGTCATCCCGCCCACCCTCGGCGCCGAAGTCCGCGCCTGGGCCGGCCGTGGCCGCCTGGACCCCACCCATATCGATTCGCTCCGCCGCAACTCGCCCCTGGGCGCGCTGCTGGCCGCGGCGCTCGACGTCCGCCACCGCCCGCGCGAGGAAATCCGCGAGCGCGTCGAAGACGTCGGCCGGCACCTCGTCCACAAGATGGAACGCTTCCTCAACACCCTCGGCACCATCGCCTCGGCCGGCCCGCTGCTCGGCCTGTTCGGCACCGTCGTGGGCATGATCCAGATGTTCCTCACGATCGGCGACCAGGGCATCGGCGACGTCAACGAACTCGCCGGCGGCATCGGCAAGGCGCTGGTGTGCACCGCCACCGGCATGATCGTCGCGGTGCCCGCGCTGTGCTTCCACCGCTATTTCCGCGGCCGCATCGCCACGTACATCGTCGACATGGAACACGAAGCCTTCCAGTTGATGGACGCGCTGGACCCGCGCGCCGCCGCGCAGCGCGTGGCCGCCGCGAGCGCGTACGCCGACGGCACGATCGACCGCGGCCCGTCCGCCGCGCCGGCCCACGCGAACGCCGACTGACGCATGCGCATCCGCGACTTCCGCGACGACGACACGCCGGAGATCAACCTGATCCCGATGATCGACGTCGTCCTGTGCCTGATCATCTTCTTCGTCGTCACCACCACGTTCGACGCGCGCTCCGTGCTCAAGCTGCAACTGCCGCAGGCCAACGGCCAGCCGGTGGAAGCCAAGGGCAAGCAGCTCAGCGTGCTCGTGAATGCCGAAGGCCGTTATTTCATCGATGACCGCGAAGCCCTGCGCACCGATGTCGAATCGCTGAAGCAGACGCTCGTCGACGTGGCCGGCAACGATCGCACCATGTCCGTGCTGCTGCGCGCCGACGGCCGCACGCCGCACCAGTCGGTCGTCACCGCGCTCGATGCGCTGGGGCAGCTCGGATTCTCGAAGGTGTCGATCGCCACCGCGCCGCCGGTCGTGCAGAAGGCGGCCACGCGATGACGGCCGCGACGCCCGCGCAGACCTACCGGCGCTTGCTCGGCTACGCGAAGCCGTATCGCGCCTGGCTCGGCATTGCCGCGTTCGCGATGATGCTGGAAGCCGCCGCGAGCTACGGCATCACGCGCCTGCTCAAGCCCATCGTCGATGGGCTGGCGGATCCGAAGAGTTTCGAGATGTGGTTGCCGGCGGCGTTGATCGGCTTGTTCATCGCGCGCGGTCTGTGCGGCCTGGCGGGCGATTACACGATGGCGCGCTCCGGCCGCGGCGTGGCGCGCGACTTGCGCCTGCTGCTGATGGGCAAGTATTTCCGTTTGCCGGGCGAACGCTTCGATGCAGAACCCGTCGCGTCGATGCTCACGCGCCTGGGCGGCGACACCGAACAAGTCGCGCAGGCCGCCGTGGATGCGCTGAAGGTGATGATCAGCGCCAGCCTGATGACGGTCGCGATGCTGTGGGCGATGCTCGACACCAGCTGGCGCGTCACGATCGCGCTGTTGCTGCTCGCGCCGGCGCTGGTGTTCGCGATGAACAAGGTCGGCAGTCGCTACCGCAACATCAACCATCGCATCCTCGAGAACGCCGCCGACATGCTGCAGTCCGCCGACCAGGCGCTGCACGGCCACCAGGAAGTGAAGATCTACGGTGCGCAGGATGCGGAGATCGGCCGCTACGCCGCGCAAACGCAGAAGAACCTGCAGCTCGCGCTGAAGGTGGAGGTCACGCGCGGTTCGATCTCCTTCTTCGTGCAGGTGCTCGGCGCGATGGGCATGGCCCTCCTGCTGTTCCTCGCCGCGCGCGAAGCCGCCGCGGGTCGCCTCACTGCCGGCGATTTCACCGTGCTGATGACGGCGATGGTCGGCATCATCCCGCCGCTGCGCCAGCTGACCAACGTGCAGGCGATGCTCCAGCGCGGCGTCAATTCGGCCGAGCGCGTGTTCACCGTCATCGACACGCCCGACGAACGCGACACCGGCACCACGCCGCTGCCGCGCGCCAAGGGCCTGCTGGAATTCCGCAACGTCACCGCGCGTTACGCGGGACAAACGCGGCCGGCGATCCAGGACATCAGCTTCACCGCGCGGCCGGGCACGGTCACCGCGATCGTGGGGCGCTCGGGCAGCGGCAAGACCACGCTGATCAAGCTGATCCCGCGCTTCTACGAACCCGAATCCGGCCAGGTGCTGCTCGACGGCCAGCCCATCGATGCGTATCCGCTGGGCGACTTGCGTCGCCAGGTCGCGATGGTCTCGCAGCGCGTGATCCTGTTCGACGCGAGCATCGCCGACAACGTGGCCTACGGCGAAATGATGGGCGCCGAACCGGCCAAGCTCGCCAGCGCCGTGCGCGGTGCGAACGCGATGGAATTCGTCGAACGCCTGCCGAGCGGCCTGGACACGCGCATCGGCGAACACGGCGGGCGCCTGTCGGGCGGACAGCGCCAGCGCCTCGCGATCGCGCGCGCCTTGTTGAAGGACGCCCCGATCCTGATCCTCGACGAAGCCACCGCCGCGCTCGACAACGAATCCGAACGCCTCGTGCAGGACGCCCTCGATCATTTGATGCCCGACCGCACCACGCTGGTCATCGCGCATCGCCTGTCGACGATCGAACACGCCGACCAGGTGCTGGTGCTCGACGAAGGCCGGCTGGTGGAGCAGGGCACGCACGCCGAACTGCTCGCGCGCGGGGGCGTGTACGCGCACCTGCACCGCATGCAGTTCCGCGACGCACCGGCCGAGGCATGACCAAGGCGCGCCTGCCGGCCTGGTGGTTCGACAACGCGCCGGTGCCGTTGATCGCGCGCGCGGTGTCCTCGGTGTACGGCGATGTCACGCGCCTGCGCCGCGGCCTGTATTCACGGCACCTGCTGCGCCAGCATCGCGTGCCGGTGCCGGTGGTCGTCGTCGGCAACATCGCCGTCGGCGGCACGGGCAAGACGCCGCTCACCATCGCCATCGTCGAACGCCTGCGCGATGCGGGCTGGACGCCGGGCGTTGCCAGCCGCGGCCACGGACGACGTGAAGAACGCACGCCGCGCTGGGTCGAACGCAACACGTCGCCCGACGAGGGCGGCGACGAACCTGTATTGATCGCGATGCGCACGGGCGCGAAGGTCCGCGTCGATCGCGACCGCGTTGCCGCCGCACGCGCGCTCGCGCAGGCGGGCTGCGACATCGTGGTGTGCGACGACGGCCTGCAGCATTACCGCCTCGCGCGTGACGTGGAAATCGACGTCGCCGACGGCCGCCGCGGTCGCGGCAACGGCCAGCTGTTGCCGGCCGGCCCGCTGCGCGAACCGATCGAACGCGCGATGCGCTGCGATTTCCGCGTCGTGAACGTCGGCGCCGGCGGCGACGGCGAAGGCATCGCCGGCTTCGGCGAATGGCCGATGCAACTGGTGCCGGGCGATGCGCATCCGCTGGTCGGCGGCCGGCCGCGTCCGCTTGCGTCGTTCGCCGGCCAGCGCGTGCACGCCGTCGCCGGCATCGGCAATCCCGATCGCTTCTTCGCGATGCTGCGCGACCGCGGCATCGCGGTGGTGCCGCATGCGTTCTCCGATCACCACGTGTACGTTGCGGCCGATTTCGAATTCGGCAGCAAGCTCCCGGTGCTGATGACCGAGAAGGACGCCGTGAAGTGCCGCGCGCTGGCCGACGCGGACTTCCATTCCGTCCCGGTGCGTGCCGAATTGCCCGAAGCCTTCTGGATCGCCTTGCTCGATCGCCTCCCGCCGCGCACGCAGGACACGACCGCATGACCGACACGCCCGATTTCGTCGTCGCGATCCCCGCGCGGTACGCGGCCACGCGCCTGCCCGGCAAACCGCTGCGGCTGATCGGCCGCGAGCCGCTGGTGCTGCATGTCGCGCGCCGCGCGCTGGCCGCCGGCGCACACGATGTGTGGGTGGCCGCGGACGACCAGCGCATCGCCGACGCGCTCGAAGGCAGCGGCGTGCGCATCGCGATGACGTCGCCGGACCATGTCTCGGGTACCGACCGCCTCGCCGAATGCGCACGCATCGCGTGCTGGTCGGACGACACGATCGTGGTGAACCTGCAGGGCGACGAACCTTTCGCCCCCGCATCGGGGCTGCGCGCGGCCGCGTCCGTGCTGGCGAGCTCCGGCGCGGAGATGGCGACCCTCGCCACGCCGATCGACGACGTCGCCACGCTGCTCGATCCGAACGCCGTGAAACTGGTGCGCGCCGCGAACGGCGACGCGCTCTATTTCAGTCGCGCGCCGATCCCGTGGCCGCGCGATGCATTCGCGACGTCACGCGACACGATGCCCGCGGGCGGCCCTTGGCTGCGCCACATCGGCCTGTACGCGTACCGCGCCGGCTTCCTGCAAACCTTCACGGCGTTGCCGCCCGGTCGCCTGGAACGCATCGAATCGCTGGAACAACTGCGCGTGCTCGAAGCCGGCCATCGCATCGCGGTCGCGTTGTCGCCGGAACCCTTCCCGCCGGGCGTCGACACGCCCGAGGACCTCGCGCGCGCCGAAGCGCGATGGGCATCGCAACGTTGATGCCTGCCCGGCCGGGCAATGGGCCCATGCTGCATCGCAAGCAGGCCTAGAATCGACGCGCGACGCGACGTTCGGGATCCAGGGGGAGTGGTGGCAATGGGGTTGGCGCAGGTTCCGGGGTTTCCTTCGACATTGCAGTGGCTCAACGCCGGCGTGGCACCGCCCGGCGCGATGCCGGGCTGGCTGACGGCGATCGCCTTCGCCAACCTGGGCTCGGCCTGGTCGCTGCAGGCCCTGCAGGCGTTGCAGACGCTGCGCGCGCGCTACCCCAATCGCCTTCGCGCCCTCGTGCTGCACGTCCCGCGCTTCGACCACGAGCGTGATGCGCGGCGCGCGATGAAACGCGCGCATCGCGAGGGCATCACGCTGCCGCTGGCGCTCGACGCCGACTGGGTGGCCTGGCAGCAGTTCGGCGTGCGCGTGTGGCCAACCGTGTTCCTGGTGGACGGCATGGGCCAGGTGCAGGCGCGCATCGAAGGGGAAGGCGTGCTTGCCGACCTCGAACGTCGCCTGCAGGCGATGGAGTCCGATGCGCCCGGCGACGATCCCACGCTGCAACGCCGCGTGCGCGAACCCGATCTGCCGCTGCGCTTCCCGATGGGCCTGGCGGTCAACGCGCAATACCTCTACGTCGCCGACAGCGGCCACCACCGCATCCTCGAATGCAGCCACGCCGGGCGCGTGCTGCGGCAGTTCGGCAGCGGCGACCCGGGCCTGATCGATGGCGATGCGGGGCATGCGTCGTTCCAGTCGCCGCATGGCCTCACGCTGATGCGCGACACGCTGTACGTCGCCGACTGCGGCAACCACGCGGTGCGCCGGATCAACCTGCGCACGGGCGACATCGACACGCTGTGCGGCAACGGCCGCCGCGGCGCGCCGAAGGAAGGCCCGGTGCGCGCGTCGCAGGACGTGATGCTGGATTCGCCGCGCGCCGTCGCCGCGGTCAACGATCAATTGCATATCGCCCTCGCCGGCGACAACCAGGTGTGGAGCTACGACCTCGGCAAGGCGACGCTCACGTTGCGCGCGGGCTCCGGCGCGCTGGACGTGAAGGACGGGCGCGGCGCGTCCGCCGCGTTCGCGCAGCCGGTCGCGCTGGCCGCGGTGCAGCAGACGGTGTACGTGTGCGATGCCGCGGGTTCGGCGATCCGTTCGCTGCAACTGCGCGACAACGCGGTGCAGACGGTGGTCGGGCAGGGCGCGTGGGCGTTCGGCCAGGCCGACGGGCCGCGCACGATCGCGCAGTTGCAGGAACCGCAGGCGATCGCGCTGGATCCGGATTCGCCGACCCTGTGGATCGCCGACGCGGGCAACGATCGCCTGCGCAGCCTGCGCCTGGGCGGCGGCGACCTCACCTCGCACCCGCTCGCGCAGCCGCTGCACGGGCCGGCCGGGATGGCGGTGGGGGCGGGCGCGGTGTGGATCGCGGACACGGACGCGCACGCGGTGCTGCGCGTGGAGCCGAAGACCGGGGCCGTGCAGCACCTGCCGATCGGCGAATGAGGCGTCAGAACCCGCCTCATCGCCGATCCCCGATAATCCCTGCATGACGCAAGACCCCACCCCGCCGCCCTTCGACGGCAAGGCCTTCGCCCGCGGCCTCGGTTCGCAGCCGGGCGTGTACCGCATGTACGGCAAGGACGACGCGATCCTGTACGTCGGCAAGGCGCGCGTGCTGAAGAACCGCGTCGGCAGCTATTTCAACGCCACGCCCAAGACCACGCGCACGATGGCCATGCTCGCGCAGGTCCAGCGCATGGAAGTGACGGTGACGCGCACCGACGCGGAGGCGTTGCTGCTCGAGAACCAGCTGATCAAGTCGCTGCATCCGCGCTACAACGTGCTGCTGCGCGACGACAAGAGTTATCCGTACGTGCTGCTGACGCAGGAAGCCTGGCCGCGCCTGGCGTTCCATCGCGGGCCGAAGTCGATCCCCGGGAAATACTTCGGGCCGTATCCCAGCGCGGCGGCGGTGCGCGAAACGCTGAACTCGATGCACAAGCTGTTCAAGCTGCGCAGCTGCGAGGACAGCGTGTTCCGCAACCGGTCGCGGCCGTGCCTGCAGTACCAGATCGGACGGTGCAGCGCGCCGTGCGTGGGATTGGTGCAGGCGCGCGAATACGCCGATGCGATGCGGCGTGCGTCGTTGTTCCTCGACGGGCGCAGCGAGGAGCTCGGCAACGAACTCACCACGTCGATGGAAGCGGCCAGCACGCGCCTGGATTTCGAGGAAGCCGCGCGCCTGCGCGACCTCATCACGACGATCCGCAAGTTGCAGGCGCGCCAGTACGTCGACGGCCAGGCCGCGGACCTCGATGTGTTGTCGGTCGCGATGCAGGGCGCGTCGGCCTGCGTGCTGCTGCTCGCCTTCCGCGACGGGCGCAACCTGGGCACGCGCGCGTTCTTCCCGAAGAGCAACGGCGCACCGCCCGATGAAGTGCTGGCCGCGTTCGTGTCGCAGTACTACGCCGAGCAAACGCCGCCGAAGGAAATCGTGCTCGACCGCGACGTGCCGGATCGCGAACTCATCGAAGTCGCGCTGTCGGAAGCCAGCGGCCGCAAGATCCAGCTCAAGTGCAACGTGCGCGGCGATCGTGCGGGCTACGTCGACCTCGTGCGCCGCAACGCCGAACTCACCCTCGCCACGGAACTGGCCACCCACGCCGCCCAGAGCGCGCGCGCCGAGGCCCTGCGCGATCTGTTCGGCCTGACGGAGGTGCCCAAGCGGATCGAATGCTTCGACATCAGCCACACGATGGGCGAGGCCACGGTCGCTTCGTGCGTCGTGTTCGATTCGAATGGGCCCGTGCGCAGCCAGTACCGCCGCTACAACATCGCGGGCATCGAACCGGGCGACGACTACGCAGCGATGCACCAGGCCCTCGAGCGCCGCTTCAAGCGCGCGATCGAAGAGGGCGGGGTGATGCCCGACGTGCTGCTGATCGACGGCGGCAAGGGCCAGCTCGCGCAGGCCAACGCGGTCCTGGGCGAACTCGGGGTCGGGGGCATCGTGGTGGTCGGCGTGGCCAAGGGCGTGGAGCGCCGCGCGGGCCACGAGACGCTGCTGATGCCCGACGGCCGCGAACTGCGCCCGGGCCCGGAATCCCCCGCGCTGCAACTCGTGCAGCAGGTGCGCGACGAAGCCCACCGGTTCGCGATCACCGGCCACCGTGGCCGCCGCCAGAAGGCGCGCGCCAGCAGCCGGTTGGAAGACATCCCCGGGATCGGTCCGCGCCGCAGGCAGAGCCTGCTGAAGCATTTCGGGGGATTGGCGGGCCTGAAACAGGCCGGGGCCGAGGAGATCGCGCGCGTGGAAGGCATCAATGCCGCGCTGGCCGAGCGAATCTATGCGACGCTGCACGGGCTGCCGATGCCCGCGACGGGGCCGGCGGCCACGGGGAACGACGAGGCAGGACGCAACGCATGAAGATGACGGTACCGACCATGCTGACCCTGGCGCGGATCGCGATGATCCCGATCCTGGTGGTCGTGTTCTACCTCCCTTACAAATGGACCAACTTCGCCGCGGCGTTCGTGTTCGCCTTCGCCTCCATCACGGATTGGCTGGATGGCTGGATCGCGCGGCGCTACCACCAGTACTCGGCGTTCGGCGCGTTCCTGGATCCGGTGGCCGACAAGCTGATGGTGGCCACGGCCCTGTTCCTCATCGTGCAGAGCCATCCCACGCGCTGGATGGCGCTGTGGGCCGCGGTGATCGTGGGCCGCGAAATCGCGGTCTCCGCGCTGCGCGAATGGATGGCGGAGCTGGGCCAGCGCGCGAAAGTGGCCGTGGCCTCGGTGGGCAAGATCAAGACGATCGTGCAGATGGTCGCGGTGACGCTGCTTTTGTACCAAGCCTCATTCTTCGGCATTCCCGTGTTCACGATCGGGGAATGGATGCTCGCGGTCGCGGCCCTGCTCACGTTGTGGTCCGGCTACGAATACCTGCGAGCGGCCTGGCCCTCGTTGCGTGCGCAGGCCGTGCAGCCGGGTGTTGACAGCCCATGATTCGTCATTAGAATGTCGGGCTCACCGCGGGAATAGCTCAGTTGGTAGAGCACGACCTTGCCAAGGTCGGGGTCGCGAGTTCGAGTCTCGTTTCCCGCTCCAGATTGTGGACCTCGAGTCCATTTGACGAAGCCCCGTTCGCGGGGCTTCGTTGTTTTCGCGGGATGTGTAGAATCCCGCAGCGATACGTCATCCGGCCGGGTGGCAGAGTGGTTATGCAGCGGACTGCAAATCCGCGTACGCCGGTTCAATTCCGACCTCGGCCTCCAGATTCGAATGTGCGCCCCGTTTGAAGCATCCCTTCATGCGGGGCGTTTTCATTCGTACGCGCGATCGCCTTCAGGCACGAATCGCGCGTGTCGCACGAGTTCGGTGTACGTCACCGCGGCGTCCTTCGGATTCCCGGTGCGGTAGAAGTTGATCGCGTAGAGCTCGCCGGGCAGCGCCACCGCGAATTCGACGACGAAGTCGTCGTCCCCGAGGTCTTCGATGCGCATCGTCGCCGGCTCGCCGCCGGGCATCGCGAAGGGCGTGTACGGGACGACGTCCTTGATCCCGGGCCATTCCGGATCGGGCCGCGACAGGTTGTCGATGTAGCGCTTCAGGTGCGCCGCGGGCGTCGCGTTGCGAAGTGCGAGCGGCGCTCCGAACAACGTGATGCGGACGTCCTCGTTGCCGTCGCGCGAATGCCCGATCGGGCCATCGTCCCGCGCCTCGATCGTCCATCCGGCGGGGAGCGCCAGGCGCAGGCGTCCCCAGACGATTTCCGCGGGCGCGGCGGTGGACGCCGCGTGGGATGTGCGTGCGCTGGAGACGATCGCATCGGCAGGACCCACCAAACCGACGACAAGGGCCAACGACAGCAGCGTGCGAACCTGCATGGTGATTCCCCTGGATGTTCGTGCCATCGGGAACAGCGTCGGCGGTCACTTCAACACAGAATGGCGCCTTCCGCCCGGGCGTTCCGGTGCCCGTGGCGCCAGTGCTAAATTCGCCAGCTCCCCCGCGTCGACGCACGAGTTCCCATGACGACCTCGACCCCGTACCCCATCGGCACGCCCCTCCAGCCCTGGGGCGATGCCGAAAAGCAGCAGTGGCGTGCGCGCCAGGTGCGCCACCGCAGCCACGCCGACGATGTCGTGGCCGTCGTCGATCGCCTGCGTTCGCGCTTCGACGTGACGGAATACGGCCGCCTCGATTACGACGGCGAAACGTTTCCGCTGCTCGCGATCCAGTCGCGCCACTGGGACGACACGCTGCCGACGATCCTGGTCACCGGCGGCGTCCACGGCTACGAGACCAGCGGCGTGCATGGCGCGCTGCAGTTCGTCGACCAGCACGCGGAGGCGTACGCGGGCCGCATCAACCTGCTGGTCGTGCCGTGCGTCAGTCCGTGGGCCTACGAGCGCATCCATCGCTGGAATCCGTTGGCGATCGATCCCAATCGTTCGTTCCGCGACGGCAGCCCGGCGGAGGAATCCGCAGCGCTCGTGCGCCTGTTCGCACCGTTCCGCGATCGGGCCCTGGTGCACATCGACCTGCACGAAACCACCGACACCGACGAAACCGAATTCCGCCCCGCGCTCGCCGCACGCGACGGCAAGCCGTCCACGCCCGAAGGCATCCCCGATGGCTTCTACCTCGTCGGCGACACCGAGGATCCGCAGCCGGACTTCCAGCAGGCGATCATCGCGGCGGTGGAGCAGGTGACCCACATCGCGCCGCCGGACGCGAAGCACGAAATCATCGGCTCGCCGGTGGTCGCGCACGGCGTCATCAACTATCCGGTGAAGGCGCTCGGCCTGTGCGCGGGCATCACCAACGCGCGCTACCGCACCACGACCGAGGTCTATCCCGACAGCCCGCGCGCCACGCCCGAGCAGTGCAACGCCGCGCAGGTGGCGGCGTTGCGGGCGGCGATCGATTACGCGCTGGCGCATCCGTAGGCCACGCGCGCGATGGCTGACGCTGCGATCCCCGCGCTCGACGACTGCAGCCCGCGCAACCCGCTGTACATCGCCCATCGCGGTGCAGCGGCGCTGTCCCCGGAGAACACACTCGAGGCGTATCGCGCGGCGTATGCCACCGGGCTGCGCGTGATCGAGCAGGATGTGGTCGTGCTCGCCGACGGCGCCCTCGCGGTGATGCACGACGACACGGTGGACCGCACGACGGATGGCTCCGGCCTGGCGCAGACGTTCGACACCGCGCGCTTCCGTGCGTTGCGGATCGATGCGCGCCGCTACGCGGGCTTTCCCGCTTTCGTGTCGCCGCCGTTGTTCGCGGACGTGCTGTCGGAGTTCAAGGGCCGCGTGCTGTTCGTGCCCGAAGCCAAGGCGCGGGGGTGTGGCGCGGCGTTGGCGAATGCATTGTCGTCGGCCGGCATCGAGCAGCAGCACGCGCTCGTGCAGGCCTTCGCGCTTGCGGACCTCGCCCCCGCGATCGCGGCGGGCTATCCCGCGATGTTCCTCACCGCGCGCCGCGATGCGATCGCCGAGGCGCGCGCGATGGGCGTGACGTGGGTGGGGCTGGACCGCAAGGCGCCCGACGCGGTGTACGCGGCGTGGCGCGACGCGGGCTTCCGGATGATCGCGTGGACCGTCAACGATCGCGCCGAACGCGATCGGTTGCTCGCGCTCGGCGTGTCGGGCTTCTTCTCCGACGACCCGCTGTCGCTCACTCGCGGGGCTTGATCCGCAGGCTCAACACGATCGTCGCCGCCAGGATCAGCGCGACCACCACCAGCGACCACACGATCGGGATCTTCACGAAGTCCAGCAGCAGCATCTTCGAGCCGATGAACACCAGCACGGTGGCCAGGCCGTAGGGCAGCAGGTGGAAGCGTTCGGCCATGCCCTGCAGCAGGAAGAACATCGCGCGCAGGCCCAGCACGGCGAAGACGTTGGACGTCAGCACGATGAAGGGATCGCTGGTGATCGCGAAGATGGCGGGGATGGAATCGACCGCGAAGATCACATCGGTGATGCCGATCAGCACCACCACGACGAACAGCGGCGTGAACCAGCGGCGCCCTTCGCGCATGAACCACATCGCATGGCCGTGGTAGCCGTCGCTCAGCGCCAGGTGCCTGCGCATCCACTTCAACGCGGGATTGGCTTCCAGGTCCGGCGGCTTGCCGGCCGCGAGGAACATCTTGATCCCGGTGAAGACCAGAAACGCGCCGAACACGTAGAGGATCCAGTGGAAGCGTGCCAGCAGCAGCGCGCCGGCGAAGATCATGATCGCGCGCAACGCGATGGCGCCCAGCACGCCGATCACCAGCACGCGCTGGCGTTGTTCCTCCGGCACCGCGAAGTACTGGAACAGCAGCAGGAACACGAAGATGTTGTCGACCGCGAGCGACTTCTCGACCACGTAACCGGTGAGGAACTCCAGGCCGACGCGCTGCCCCGCGACGGGGCCCGATTCGCGCCCCACCCACCACCACAGCGCCGCGTTGAACGCGAGCGCCAGCGCCACCCAGCCGAGGCTCCACCACGTGGCCTCGCGCATCGTGACCTTGTGCGGCCCGCCGTGGCGCATGAGCACGAGATCGACCAGGAGCGCCGCGATCACGACGGCGGCGAATGCAACCCAGAGCCCGGGACTACCGATGGTTTCCATGGGGACCGATGCTAACGTGCGAAGACACCGTGACGCTTCACGCCAACGACGATCTGCACCACCGGACATTCCCGCGGGCCGCGGCGCGGTTTCCGAGAGTGCGGGGCGCGCACGTCGCGCCCCGCCGGTCACGCGGTCAGAGCAGCGAGCAGTCGTCCAGGGTTGGCATCCCCATGATTTCGCCGCCCCCTGTGCAGGCGAGCGTGATGCGGTCGCCCTTCGCCAGGCTGGCCGCGTGCTGCGGCAGCAGGCCATGCGCCTGGACAATGCTGAAGTCGCCGCCCGAAAGCTGGACGACGGGTTCGTCCGCGATTCCCGATTCAATCGACTCGACCACGCCCGTCACGCGCAACGGCTTTCCCTTGTATTGCTGGTCTGCAGCGACTTCATTGGCGCTGTAGGACGCCTGGAGGGCGCGCGCATTGATGGAAATCGCGTCGGCCGCCTGGGCCTGCGTCGTGGAGGGCGTCGTCGTGTCGGCGGCATCCGACACTGCCGCGATGCTGCCGGCGAAGATCAGGAGCCCAATGAAGTAGATGGCAGGTGACACGAGCAGTGACGCGAGCATCGGGAAAATCCCGGCCATCGCGCCGCGCTTCGACATCGCGACGATCGCGAGGATGAAGGCGACCAGGTTCAGCGGCCAACCAACGAACATCCCGGTGCCGGGTATCGGCAGCAGGAAACACACCCACGCAATCGCAAGGCACACCCACGCGGCTTTGGCGCTCGCGTTGGACGCGGGCACGGCAATGGCATTCATTACTTTCAGTTCCCCTGTTGTCCGGGCCCCCTGCCCGGAATCGGAGGACCTTATAGCAGTTGCGTGCAGGAACACGCCACGTCGTGCCACGTGGTTAGAATCGCGCCAGGCACGCGCCCGGATGGCGAAACTGGCAGACGCAAGGGACTTAAAATCCCTCGACCGCAAGGTCATGTGGGTTCGATCCCCACTCCGGGCACCATAAAATAAGGCGTTTGTGCATTGCGGCGTGACCGACCACTCATCCCGTGGGACACTCTTGGGACAGTAGCTGTCAACTCGTCCCAATATGGCAACGATTGAGCCACGTGTCGCAAGTGATGGATCGAAGCGCTACCGCGTTCGGGTTCGCTTGCAAGGCGAGTTGCCCCGCACGAAAACCTTCAAGCGCCTGACGGATGCCAAAGCGTGGGCCGCAAAGGTCGAATCCGATATGGGCCACGGCGCCTACGTACCAACCGCACGTGAGCGGCGGCGTACGCTCAAAGTCCTCATCGAGAAGTACCGCGACGAGTACCTGCCGACCCGTGGGATTCGCGACGAATCGAAGCAGCGGTCGCTCTTGACCTGGTGGGAAGAGAACTTCGGCCACCTAACGCTGGACAAGCTGCAGCCGGAAACCATCGCAGAGGCACGCAGGAAGCTCCAGGCGCGTCGCAAGCGCAACGGTGAGCCATTGAGCGGTGCGACCGTGAATCGCCACCTGGCGGCCCTCAGCGCCGTCTGTAAGTGGGCCTGGAAGGAACTGCGCTGGCTGCCATCTAATCCTGTCCTGGACGTTTCCAAAGCCCCTGAGTCCACGGGCATCGTCCGCTTCCTCTCCGACGCCGAGCGCAACGCGCTCCTGAAAGCGTGTCGGGAATCCTCTGACTCGAACATCGCCACGGCTGTGTTGTTGGCGCTTGCCACAGGCGCGCGCTATTCCAACATCCGAGGTCTGAAATGGAGCGACGTAGACCGCGACCAATGGCGTCTTCGGTTCGCGGAGACGAAGAACGGACAACCCCGTTACGTACCCGTTGTCGGCCCTGCCCAAGTCGCTCTCCAGGCGCACCACGACCGCGATCCGACCGGCGAGGGCTGGGTCTTCAAAGGCGCGCACGACGACGCCCCGGCAGATCTGGACAAGCCTTGGCGAAAGCTGCGTGAGGCGGCGAAGTTGCAGGACTTCCGATTCCACGACCTGCGCCACACGACGGCCAGCTACCTGACCATGAACGGCGCGAGCCTGGCCGAAGTCGCCGAAGCCCTCGGGCACCGGACCCTCGTCATGGCGAAGCGTTACAGCCACCAGACCGGGGAGCACGTCCGTTCGACGTTGGAACGGATGGCGGGCCACCTGACCGAAACACCCGAATCCGGCTAAGCCGGGAAAAGCGGCGCGACCGGGTGATTGAGGCACCCGGCCACGCCTTCCACCGCAGTTCCTTAGGAGAACAGCAATGGCAATCGAAAGCGTATCGCAGGCGGCCCCTACCAAAGAAGCAATCGCTGATATCTACCGCGACCTGTGTGGAATTGTGTCACTCGCGCAGATTCTCCAGGAGGCGAGCCAGAACATCGCTTACGCCAAATCTGGCCTCTACGGCACCGCTTCGGTAATCGAAGATATCGCGGAACGGGCGATCAAGAAGACGGGAATGTAGCCATGAACGCCAAAGTGATCTCATTCCCCAATCGTGGCTTGGCGCACCGCTACGCGGCACTCATGTCGTTGAAGGCGGTGGGTCAAGACAACTACGGGGAGTTCTTCGACGAGTGGCTTGAAGTTGCACAGCGCCTCGTTGAGCGCGGAACCTTCAGCACCGAAGATCTCTCGGAAATGATCGAGCGTCGGCGGCGGAGCCTTCGGCTACAGCTTGAGCACATCGACAGGATTTAGCACGACCTTCCGCGCCTAGCCCGACGGGGCGAAAACGCCGTGACCCCTGCGGCGCTGGCGCGGACTTCTCCAAGGGGCGCGGAGGGAAGCGAATTGGACAAGAAGCCTGCATGGGTTCCCGATTGGGTCTGGGAAGAATTCGTCGAGGGTGCCTATGCGACAGCTGAGGGCCCGGCGATCTTCGCCCAATTGCTTGTGCATAAGGAAATGGAGAAGGTTTGGGCGAGCTTGGAACGAAAGATTCCGCGCATTCAAAACCTGCCAAAGGCGCTCGTGTTGGCTGATTCTGTTGTCATGTTTCGTGAGGAGTTCTCTGGATCTGGCAGGCTGAAGCTCTCGGAGCGACGCGCACTCGCCGACAAGCTAAAGAAGGCATCTGATCAGGTAGTGGCGTGTATGCGTGGACTTCAGACCACAGAGCTTGGGATCATCCCTGACGAAATTGGAGGCGCTCTGGAGATTTCCCTGGGCAAGGTCATGGATGACCTTGGACTGCAATACGGACCAGCAGCATTTCAACGGCTGCGGGAAAGCTACGGAATTGCAGATGCAATCGAAGTTCATTCCAGCGGAAACTCTTTGTTCAGCATGGAGATCTACGATTCGCTGCCCAGCATTCTTTCAGCCGTTAATGATGCGGTCTCCGGCTGGGCAACGACGAAACCAATTGTTGAACGGCCGAATTCTGGAGACGCGGAGCGACGCTACTTTTTGCGTCGATTCACATATCTCTTTCGGTATTGGTATGGACAGCCTCTTCGCGCGAATACGTTGGCCGTGACGTCGATTTTTTTTGACTGTAGCGACTTGGACGAATCGACAGTCGCTACGCTCGCGCCTTGAGTTATCTGCGGATTTACCGGCGCGTTAGCTGGGGGCTGCTAACCCGTAGAAGATTCTCTCCGTAGCACACTTAAACGCCCTCGGCGTTCCAAGGATTCTTTGTCCACCGGCTAATGGCCAAACGTGGGCAACAACAGTGACAACTCGCAATCTTCGGTCCGTAAAGGACTTCGCGGCCAACGGGCCGTTTTCCGAGAGCCAACTTCGCTGGTTCATTTTTCGCGCCAACGATAATGGCCTAGCGGCGTCTGGCGCGCTCGTGCGCGTTGGGGGCCGACGCGTTTACATCGACGCTGATGGCTTCGACCGCTGGATCGCCGCGCAAAACCCCGATGGCCCCGTGTCTCCGCAAGCGGGGAGGGCGCAGGCATGACCACTGTCCGCGCGCACGAACTCCGCGCCTGCCTAGTCGAACTGGCCGAGCGCACCTACGGTCAATTGATTGAGTTGTTCAAGGACGCGACCCCCGAGCGATGCGAGCTCATGGTGCGGGAACTGCACCAGGTGTCCACCGTCTGCCGCCAACTTTCCAGCGAGTTGGTGCAGGGCGAGCCGCCCACCGTCTAACCGCCGGGGGGCGAAATGGCAAACGACACTACGCGGCGCTTCCGCAAGCGCGGTCGCGCGAGTGAGCACAGCTACCTAGGCATCCCGCACTACATCCTGAGGTCGCAGGAGTTCGGCGGGCTGGACCCGTGGGCGCTCAAGCTTCTCATCGAGCTTGCGGCGCACTACACAGGAAAGAACAACGGTGACCTGTCCGCCGCATTCTCAGTGCTGCGTCATCGGGGTTGGCGCAGTCCTGGCACGCTCAATAAGGCGATCAAACGGCTTCTGAGCGAAAGGTGGCTGTTGTCCACGCGAACGGGCGGGCGGAATCGGTGCGCCCTATACGCGCTCACCTGGTGGCCCGTGGACGCATGCAAAGGCAAATGGCTAGAGGTGGTCCCCGAACACAAGGCCAGTCACGCTTGGCGAAAAACACTTTCTGTAGTCGAAATCGGGCCCGAAGTAGTCACGACGTGTAGCAGTTCGGCAAAGGACGTTTCCCCGTGAGCCCGTCACTAGTCGCGAGGTGTAGCAGTCAGCCCCTTTTCGCGCTCGTCATTAGTCGCGAAACGTACACCTTTATAAGTTACCAAGGGCGCAGCCCGTCAAGCCGTGCTGTTGAGGCTGTCAATTCAAGGCTCTGGATGGCGGCGGCCATGTTAGGGGCGCGGCGATGAGGCCCTCTGGCAGCCGCGATAGGCGATCCAGGGTGCCTGCACTGGTTGGCTTGGACGCTGGCGCGCGAGGCATCGCCGACCACATGACCCGAGAAGGCGACGACTTGCTGGTGTGGTTCCGCTCGGCGGGCCGCATGCAGACACAAGAGGTCCAGTTGTACTTGGCACGTCGGGTAATCGCCGCTGGCTGGAACTGCGACGCATCGGATGCGGCTGCGATAATCCGAGACGCAATGCTGCACGTGTTGACACGTCGCAGACCTTGCGCGGCGAAGGTTCTGCGAATGCGAAAGCGCGATTTCCTGGCCTTGCGCTCGCGCGCATCTGCTTGGCTGCGAGCGGGAATCCTTGACGCGAACTGGCGCTATGGAATCGCGGCGGATCTTTGGGAACCGCCGCCACCCTGATCTAGGCAGAATTGCGGACAGGATCAACGCCCCCCGGCACCTGCGATCCTCGCGCGCCACCCCGCGACAACGGGTGGCTTCCAAATTTTAATTGGCCGCGTCATGGGATGAGTCGGCTCGTTGCCACAACGCGAAACGCGCGTTGACTCGGCCTAAACACGCCACGCGGGTTGGGTATCGCCGAAAATCTCCTGGTGCAACAGATTGCCGAGGGGTAGGTAGCTACCTTTCATAAACGCCGCCATCCCAAGAACCCGTTCCGCAAGCTGGTGCTCGTCGTCAGTTTGGATGTTGAGCTTGATTTTTGCGGTGCTTAGCCGCTGGGCACTCAAGACAAGTAATTTCGCCGTGTGCTCTGGTAGATCTGGCAAGAATGTCAGTGTGTCATTGGGAAGGAGTGGGGCAATATTTACCAAATAGTTCCGCCAAGCTGTTGCCGAAAACTTGGACTTTCTGATTTGGTCCTCGTGGTCCTCGATCAGCTCAATAGTGGCTAGCATCTCGGACGCTGCTGTGTAGAAAACCAGCGCAGCGCCATGAGCGTGTTTTTTCTGCCGACGGCCATCTTGCTGGACGGCATAGATCCCTAGGCCAAGAGCGACGATCACGGCTAGGACGTTTGCTACCGCACCCGCCCATTCGGCCGAGTCCTCGGCTCTAAAGAGTTCTGGCCTCCCGGCGGCAATTAGGGAAACAGAAGCGCCTAGAGCGAGGAGCAACACGGCCCGCACCACTCGGCCACGCGAGGCGGCTATTGCAAGCCCCCACGGAGATGACTTAGCCGTCATGGCAATTTCCCCTGAGTCCAATTTTCAAGGAAGCATAGCCCCAGCCGGTCGTTAGACGAACCGCCCGGAAAATCGCCCCGTGTGGGCATATCGAAATCTTTGGCCGGCTCGTTCGCGATGACCGATCGCTTCCGTTCGCATGCGTGTCCGCGATTGGCGGGACGACCCCCGTCCGGCCAATTGCAGGGGTGCGTGCGAATGAGTGCATGCGGTCGGAGGAGGGGGGCTCCCAAAGTTCCGAGCCCCCGATTTGTGGGCCGGTCGTACTCAGTTGCTTTGCTAAATCGGAACAATTTTCAAAATGACCTGTGACAAGCCCGCATCTCCGTGGGGATGGATGACCAGGCCGCGCGTGTGCGCCGTGTGCGCCGCACCCCTGACACAACGGTTCCACGGCCCCCACAAGACCTATTGCAGCGCTCGCTGCCGCCAGCGCGCCCACCGCGCTCGCACAGCGACGCCGACAACCGAACCCTAGGCCAACGAGCCGCGCGCCCCACGGGCCCGCACGCTCGCCCTATGGCTGCGACCTGGCTACGCCGGGGGCGCGACCAACCAACCAATCCCAAGGCTGCCGAGAGGCGGCCTTTTTTGTTTCACAAGGAATCCAATCCCATGAAATCCATGCAAGACCTCCGTATCACCCTCGCTGACCGCCGCCTCCGAATCGACGCCGCGGCCGAAGTCGGAAAGCTCGGCCTGAAGTTCGACTTTGAGGCGGGCAACAACGTCAACGGCCGCAGCGAAATGCTCGCACGACGTGCCGACCTTCGCCGGGTGGTCAACGCGCTCTCCCAGGCTACGCGCGAACTGCTCGACTCGACGCCAGCCACGAAGTGGAGCGCCGACGACCAGAAATCCTATGACGCGAAGTTGAACGCCGTTACCTATTTGCACACGGAGATTGACTTGATCTCCAACATGATCGACCTGGAGGAATGGACCCCGAACGGTAGCTCCCGCGCCAAGCACAACGCGCCGGAACTCCGGGACTCCAACGGCCAGCGTGTTGGGTCCGTGCTGACGACCGAAATGCTCGCGACCGAGCATGAAATCGCGGCCCGCCTCAACATCTCCAACGCTGGCGACACGAACCTCGGCGACTTCTTCCGGGGCGTAGCGAAGATGAAGTCTTCGGAAGGCATCCGTGCGGCGCTGAGCGAAGGCACCGATTCGGCCGGTGGCTACACGGTCCCCGAAGTGCTCATGCCGCGCATCCTGTCGGCCCTGGTTCCAGCTTCATCGCTGCTGACCGCTGGCGCGAGCTTGGCCGTCCTGGGCACGGATGCGAAGACGTTTACTTTGGCGGGCGTTGATTCAATCCCGACCGCTGCCTGGCGCAGTGAAGCGGGCGCGGTTGCGGAGAGTGACCCCGCGTTCCGCGCCATCGTGGTGACCCCGCGCAGCCTGGCGTTCCGGTTCAAGGTGAGTCGCGAACTGTTGCAGGATTCGCCTAACATCGATGAAGCGCTCCAGCAGGCCATTGCTCAGGCGTTTGCGAAGGAAATGGACCGTGCTGGCTTGCGCGGCACTGGCACCGCGCCGGAGATACGTGGCCTGAAGAACATTTCCGGCATCAACACGGTCACCAATGGCACGAACGGCGCGAGCCCGACTAGCTATGCAAACTTCGTCAGCGCATGGCAAGAAATCGTGTCGGACAACGCTCCGGCGCCGAGGGCCGCGATCATGCATCCGCGTGATATGGCGAAGTTCGCGAACCTGGCGGATAGCACGGGCCAGCCCCTGCGCCGTCCGGAACTCCTGGACACCATGCGCTTCGTCCAGACCTCGCAGATCCCGACCAACCTCACGGTGGGTTCGTCGAGCGATACGAGCGAAATCTACGTAGGCGATTTCTCGCAGTTCGTGTTCTTCCTGCGCGAAGGCGTGAGCGTGCAAATGCTCAATGAACTGTACGCCGCAACCGGCGAAATCGGCTTCGTGTGCCATGCGCGCGTGGACGTTGCCGCGTTGTATCCGCAGGCGTTTGCCCTGGTGACGGGCGTGCGCGCTTAACGAATGACGGACGGGTGGGCGGCGTTGCGGCTGCCCACCCCATACGGACAAGGCGTGAGTGTCCGTGTCACGAAATAACCACGCCAGCCGCAGCATTGGGCACTTAGGCCTCCGGGCATTTCCTCGCCGATGTGATGCGGCGCCTATCGCAATGAATTGATGAACGAAACGAGCTTGCCGTGGTTGAAGGTAGTCGCGTTCAGTCCACGAGCCTCCCAGGCGTCGAGCAGTTCTCGCTCTTGCTCGTTAGGCGCGCGGCGGCCGCCACCTCCACCGACGCTGCCTTTGCATGCTCCGGTGGTCAACGTCACGTTCACCATTGGCGAAGTCAGTTGGATTTGCACGCAGACGGGCCCGTCCTTTTGCCGGCCCGAAATCTGAGAGTTGATCCAGTCATTGCTGGCCTCGGAAAGCGGCCTGCTTTGTTCGCCAATTCTGATTTGTCCGTCCACTGAAAGCTCCTGTGTGCGAGCTACGCGCCCGTCTTATTGGTGCAAACGGGGTCGGTGGGCATGAGTGGCCGAGAACTTTTCTCGGATACCAGAAGTAGCCAATTCCCTTTCACGCACCCTCGCCTTGCACGGGGCTTTTTCTTGGAACTGAAACAGTGAGCGTAATCATGGGCATGCAGCAAATTCTTTTTGCGTACGGCGGATCGGGCGGCGGCGGCGGGTTCCAGACCGAAACAAATACCTGGGAGTCTCGCGTAGTCGCATTAGGCGGAACCGTCACCAGCCCCGACAAGGCTCTGGCCGACGCGCTTGTAGTGGCGCTTAAGGCCGGTACGTACTGGTCCAGCCTCCAGTATTTCTTGGCTTTCATCGGCCCTGACACAGTCCACCATCGTGTCCCTCTGATTGACAAACTCAACGTCGGCGCAGCAGGCAACACGGGATTTGTAGACGGTGACTGCGATACGGCAACAGGTCTCGTGAATGCCGCTGGCTCCGCAAAAGTCTTCAATACTCACGTCCGGCCGGACGCGCTCAACGGGGGCGCTACCAATGCAGCCGGAATGGGCATATACCTGCGCACGTGGACGAATGGTTCCGCAGTAGAGCCTTGCGGCACATACGATGCGGCTGCACAACGTTGGGTCATCGATCTGCGAAGTGGGCTGGAAGCGTTCCGATGGTCTGACGTGTCCACGGCTGTGCCATCGACTGCTACGGCGGCAACGGCGGCTCATTATTACGGCCAGGCCGCATCTGCGACTGATCGCAAACTTGCGCGCAACGGGACCGTAATCGCGAGCAGCACGACAAACAAGTCCCTTGGAAATGTAACGGCAGAAATTCTCGTGGCGGGCTGCGTTGACCACGTAGGCGCGTACACGTACACCAAGGGAACCTATGGCGCGTTCTATCTGACTAACGGTGGCCTGACCAACACCGATATTACTAACATCCACAACGACATCGGCACTTACCTAATCACCCCGACCGGCCGATAGCAAAGGGAGTTGATATATCGATTTTTACGGCGCGAAATGTCACGAAAGCGTTTGGGCTCGGCATAAACGACGTGTGCTGAATATCCCATCCAATCAGAAAATCCATTCCGTTGCTCGCATCGAATTGGCGCATACTGAGGGTAAGATCCTTAGCGAAGGTTACGAGCCGCTCTATTCGGTGTTCGTTCCAGTGGATCAGATGCGCAAACTAGCCGATGACTTGAGTAAAGCCGCCGATGCAGTGGAACACCACTTCCACGGCGGGGATGAGACAGCGCAGTAATCCGCAGCAGGGGTTCAGCCTTCACCCTGAGCACGAATCAGCCGTCCCGCGAGCGTTGCGCATTCCTCGATAATGCGCTCGGCCGGATGCAGCATGTCACCGGGAACTGCTCCGGCTGTCTTCAACATTATTTGAGAATGTCGTTCCAGGGCAGACGCGAACGCCTTCAGGTCGGGATGCGATTCGATCATGGCGCCCAGCACGATCTGGAGGCCAAGCAGGGATCCACGAATGTCGGCGGAAGAGTTCATCGGCGAATCGTCCTCGTTTCGGTGTTTGGCAATACTAGTTGGCGCCGCAGTCTCGCCCAAGTGGTCGCAGCCCGCGCGACGGCCCTGCGTAGGATGTCCGCGTGCATCGCTACGTCGCGCCCTCGCGCCCACTTCCCCCTGCCTGTCGTTGGCTGCTACAGCCCGACAGCGCGCACCTGCTCTGGAACGCTGGCTGCATTGCGATGGTTTACACCGATCAACGGGCCGGCTGCTGTCAGTCCGTCATTCAATGGCAACAGGTGCGGCACATCGCGCGCTGCGGCTCGATAGAGCAGGGCATGCGTTGGATCGATCGATGGATGGAAAAGCGCGGAGGGCTGCCTGGCAGCGGGACTAGGAGGGCGGTCAGTCTGCCGGCTTGGGCGCGGTGGGTACGTCACAATTAACGTGCGTAGAGGCCGCGCGCCGATCCACGATTCCTAGCAGATGACTCGCGAGAACAATCAGGTCTGCGGCCTCCGAGGCATCGATAGAGACGGAGCGATGGCTGTGGGGGTTCTTGTAAGAACCAATTGCGCCCGCCATCAAATGCATTAACGCCTCCTGCTCTGCGAACGGGGCGGTTTTGTCAGCCAACGGACCAATGCTGGGCTTAAATGCCCGACGCATCATATCCACGCCTATATCGGTCTCCGCAAAGGCACACGAGTTGCGAGTGCTGACCTCCAGTTCCTTGAAGCTTTGAAATACAGAGGTGTCGTATTCCCCACGAAGAAACGCGGACCAAACTTTCGACGCAATCGTGGGATGTAGGCGCTCTTTTGGAAGCAGGTTGGCCATACGAAAAACGGCAAATTGCACATCGTCGCCTGCCAATCGCTGTCCGCGTCGGGTGATGAAAGACCAATTTCCGGAATTACCTGGTCTTGGCGCCAGCAAGCCCTCACGCTCTAACCATACCCACGCCTCCATGAGCGCCCGTTGCGCTTCGCTTGCGCGCTCCGCTGGATACCCCGCAACATTTCCAGCCAACGTAAAGTTATAGCTATTGAGCTCAGTCTCAGGGGCAGTTGATAGGTACCTGAGTACGTATGCCCCCAACTCCTCTGGTTCCAAGGCGAGGAGCGTTGACACGTCGGGGATCAGCTTCCAAAACGCCATAGACTGCTCGCGGGACAAATTTGGGCCAGTGCCGACAATATCCGGCGTCACCTGACGACACCACCCAATGGCCAACCCATTGATCCCAAAAGGTACCAGCTACCACCAGCAGCCCAGTAACCCGACTTAAAATCCCTCGACCGCAAGGTCATGTGGGTTCGATCCCCACTCCGGGCACCACGCTGCGCGCCGTGGCATGACCGAACCGTTCATGGCAACGTCGATTTTTCGAGCCGCGCCTCACGCTCCTGCGCCCCGGGCTCTGCCATGCTGGCTTCCCGTGTGCGCCTGGGTCGTCGATCCTGGACTGCGTGCGCTTGCCGCCATTGACCAGGATGCCTTTTGAGCCTTTTCGAAAAACTCGCGCGCCGCGCCGCGCGCGTCCCGCACGGCGGGATGGCCCCGAAGGCCGGCGACATCCAGGACACGATCGATCGCGCGCTCGCCTCGGCGGGGATCGACCAGGGCATCCGCACCACGATCGATGACGCGCTGGCCTCGGCCGGCCTGTCGCCGAATCGCACGCCTGTGCCTTCGCCTGCCGACGACGCGGTGCCGGGACAGGACGGCGAGTTCACGACCCGCACGTTCACCAACGCCGCGGGCACGCTGGCCTACAAGGTGTACATCCCGGCTGGCCACGCGGTGACCACGCAGCCCGTGCCGCTCCTGGTGATGCTGCACGGTTGCACGCAATCGCCGGACGATTTCGCCGCGGGCACGCGGATGAACGCCTTGGCCGACGCGCACGGTTTCCTCGTGGCGTATCCGGCGCAGGCCGCGCGCGCCAACGGATCGAAATGCTGGAACTGGTTCCGCGGCGCCGACCAGCGCCATGGCGCCGGCGAGCCTTCGCTGATCGCGGGCATCGCGCAGCAGGTCGCGCAGGACCATCGCATCGATCCGGAGCGCATCTACGTCGCCGGCCTTTCCGCGGGCGCGGCGATGGCGGTGATCCTCGGCGAAACCTATCCAGACGTCTTCGCGGCCGTGGGCGCGCATTCGGGCCTGCCGTTCGCGGTGGCGCACGACGTCGGCAGTGCATTCGCCGCGATGAAGGGCGGCCAGCGCCGCGTGTCCGATCGCGCCACGCATTCGCTGCCCACGATCGTCTTCCACGGCGATGCGGACCACACGGTGGCCGCGAGCAACGGCGACGGCATCGTCGACGACGCGATCGGCGGCTCGCTCCTGCACGCCACGACACAAGGCGACACGGTGCCGGGCGGACGCAGCTACGTGCGCGATGTGTTCACCGACCCCGACGGCCGCACGCGCGTCGAACACTGGCGCGTGCACGGCGCGGGCCATGCCTGGAGCGGCGGCAGCGGGGAAGGGACGTACACCGATCCGGAAGGCCCGGATGCATCGGCGGCGATGGTGCGCTTCTTCCTGCAGCAGAAGAAGGCAGCGATCGCTACTGCATGAGGTCCCGCGGATTGCGGAACCGCGCGGTGTTCAACAGCACCGCCTGGCGGCCGGCGCGATCCTGCACGTCCACCAGCTCGCACTGGCCCAGGTTGGTCGAGGTGGCATAGACCGTCATCGTTGCCTGCACGCCCGGCGCGATGACTTCGGGGACGAAGCGACCTTCTTCCACGCCATAGCTGAAACGCATGTGGCCCCGCGGCGACTGCACGGGCTTGTGGCCCGTGTTGCGCACCGTGACTTCGGCGCGCGGCATGCCTGGATCGGGGAAGCACTCCACGTTGAGGATGGTGAGGTGGGGCGCACTGCCCGGCAGTTGCGCGTGCAGCTCGCCGCGCAGGCTGGACCACGGCACGAACTTCACCAGCGCCAGCACGACCACGATGGCCAGCAGCCATTTCAGGGCGGTGTTCGCGGTGATGCCGGGGGCCCGCTTCGTGCGCATCGCTCCACTCCCAACGTTCGACTTCCGGGCACCTTAACTACCATGGTTCGAAGCGGCCGTCGTCGGACGGGCGGCACGGTTCGTCCGTGCGACCACCGGCGGCAGCGGACCGACGAAGTGAACCGCCCCCCACCGCCCATGCCCGCTTTGACCGGACATTGATTGGCAATGGGGGAGGTTGGGGCCCGAACGCAAGGAGCACCGCATGGCCCGTCCTTCCCCCGCTGCACTGGATGTCATGGAACACATCGCCGAAGCGATGGACATGCTCACGGTGCTGCTCGCGTCGATGGACCACATGGACGAGCACGCCGTCGCCGAGGAGATCGCCCGCGCGCGCGCCGAGTTGCTGAAGGCGCGCGCGACCGGCGCCGAAGTGGTGCTCGAGTTGTTGAACCTGTCCGAGCAGCGCGAATTGATGCAGGGCGAGATCGATCAATTCCGCGATCGCACGCATTGATCCTGCGCAAGCGGCCGGGTCACCCGGTGCACGCAGGTAACCCCTTCAGCTTCGAAAGCCGCGCGTGCGTGCGGCTTTGCCTGAACGCGGGTGCCCTTCACCTGCAATTGATTTTCACGCTCGCAGTCTGGCCGGGACCATTCGAAACGCAAGCCAGCGCAGCTTGCCAGGGGAAATCGCAATGACCACACCCGTCCTCCGCGCGGCCGCGGCCGCCCTCGTCCTCACCGCACCGCTGGTTGCCACGTTCGCTGCGCACGCCGCGACGCCGGCGGGCAAAGTGGTGTTCACCCGGACGGCGCTCGCCGCCGATGCCACCGCCAGCAGCCGCTCGCTGTGGATCCTCGACCTCGGCAACGGACAGGTGCGGCAACTCACCACGCCGGCCGACCGCACGTTCGACATGGCGGCCACGTGGTCGCCCGACGGGCAATCGCTGGTGTTCGATCGCGGCACGACGCGGGCGCGGATGGATTCCCGGCACGTGCTCGAAACGATGACCCCCGACGCCACGCGACCGAAGTTGTTGCTGAGCGGCGTGGGCGATTTCTCGAAGCCGGCCTGGGGCCCGAACAACCGCATCGCGTTCATCCGCCAGGACAGCGTGCGCGCTGCGCAGTGCGTGTCGCTCGTGGATGGCACGGGCCGCATCCGCCGCACGTTGTATTGCCCTGCCGCGCCGATCCAGCTGATGCGGCCCACGTGGTCGGCCGATGGCACGCACCTGTTCGTCGCCGCCGGCTATCCGGAAGGGCGCCTGGAGCCGGTGTGGCACGCGCTCGCCTACAGCATCGACGTCGCGACCGGCGGCGCCACGCTGCTGAGCGACATCGTGATGGAAGAACAGCTGGACCTGGAATTCTCGCCCGATGGCACGCGCGGCGTGTACAGCGACAGCGTCGCCAACGACATGACGCTGGTGGATTTCCGCACGGGCGAAGCGAAGGCGCTCCCGCGCGGCCACGCCCCGAAATGGTCGCCCGACGGTCGCCGCATCGCGTACACCGGCGAGGTGTACGAAGTCGGCACGGGCGAATTCCGTTACTACGAACCGCTATACGTGATCAACGCCGACGGCACGCGCGTGCGCCGCATCACCGACTCGCGCGTGGACAACCACGCCTACACCGCGGCGCAATGGTCGAAGGACAACGTGCATCTGCTGGTGAACCGTCGCACCTTCGACGACGTGTCGCTGACGATCCCGCGCTTCGGCCTGCGCATCATCGATGCGGACACGCGCGCGCTGGTGAACCTGCCGGCGGGTTACGCGGAAACGGGCGGGTGGTTCGAGCCCTGAGTCAGAACGTCACGGTGACCTGGACGGTGTCGGCATACGTGCCGACATCGACGTTCTGCAGGGCAGGGACGCGACCGTAGATGGCGCGCGTGGCACGGCGATTGCCGCCGGCGGGATTGGTGCCGACGCAGCCGTTGGCGGTGACGCCCGTCGTGCACGTCACGATCGACGTGCCGGCATTGCCGTCGCCCCACGGTGTCGCGCGCGCGAGATCCGTGTAGAGGCCGTAGGTCATCTGCTGTGCGCCCGACAGCATGCGGCGGTTGGCATAGGTGCCGCCGCCCCCGGGACCGAGCGCGATGTCGACCGTCAGCGGATTGCCCTGGCAGTCGATGGCCACCTGGCCCGTGCCGTCCAGCGGCGTGGTCGACGAGGTGTCATACACGCCGAACGAAAAGTCGGTCGTGTTGACCGTGCAGTTTTCTGCCGCGCGCGCATCGAGCGCCAGGCCGAGCCAAGCGAGCCCGACCAACAACGCCCCTGCGCGGATGTGGTTCCAGGAAGTCACCGGTTCGAGCGCATCTGCATGGGCGCGATCATAGGGGCGAACCCGGATCAGAACGTGATCGTGAGGCGGACGGTATCGGAATAATTCCCGATCCCGACGTTCTGCAGGGCCGGGATGCGTCCGTAGATCGTGCGCGTGGCGCGCAGCGAGAACAGGGTGCTCACGCAGCCGTCGGAACTGATGCCGATGAAGCAGTTGACCGTGTCTGTCGCGGCCGTGGCGCCGTCGCCCCACACGATCGAGCGCGCGTTGTCGGTGTAGAGCTGGTACCCCAGCAGGTCGGGGCCGCTGGGGGTCGTCATGCGGCGCGCGGGGTAGCTCGTCGCGCCGCCGTCGTCGAGCGCGACGTTGACCGTGCCGTAGTTGCTGCAATCCAGGCGCACCGAGCCCGTGCCGTCCAGCGCGCCCGTGGCCTGCGGATCGTAGACACCGAACGCGACCGCCGTCGTGGTGATCGTGCAGGTCTGCGCCTGCGCGGACGGCGCGAAGCCGAACCAAGCGAGCGCGATCGCGAAGAGCAGCCATGTGGCCAGCGGGCGTTTCACTGCGGTGCTTCGCAGGTGATGTCGCCGAGGTCGGTCACGCCGCCCGCGGCCTGCGCCGGCACATCGATCACGCACCGCACGTTGCCCGCGTCGTGTTCGATGGTCGCCACGTTGCGGCCGGCCTTCAGGCCTTCGAAATAGAACATGCCTTCCGAGCCGATGGGCATGTCGATCCCGGCGTCCGCGATGTGCGCGAGGTCGCCCGCGCCCGCGCCGGCATATTTGAAGTGCCCCGTCACCGCGTGCACGGTGCGCGCTTCGAGCGTGACCACCGAACCCGTGTTGCGCGCCACCTGCACCTTGTGTTCCGGCTTGTCCATCGCGACGTCGGCGGAGACCGCGCCCGTATCCACGGCGACGCGGCTGGACTGGAACGGCATGAGGTCGCGCACGAGCAGGTCGCCGTGCGCATCGGTGCGACCGACGGTCACGTTCTCGCGCATGATCGGCACGTTGGCCAGGCCCGGCACGCGCACCAGCGCGAACCCGCTTTCGACCGGCGGCGTGGCGAACATGCGGCCACCGACGGCGACGAGCGCGCCGCTGGCCACGCCGCGGATGCCGGTGTCGCTGCCGTAACGTTCGGCTTCGAGCGAATAGCGACCGAAGCGGCCTTCGTATTCGCCCAGCGCGTACTGGCTGTCGTTGTCGCCGTTGTCGTGCAGGCTCACCGAGTAGCCGAAGCCCGTGTCGGCCGGGCGCGAACGGCGCGCATCGAACCCGTAGCCCGTGTTCGTGTCGCCGTTGCGGTCCTGGCGGACGGCACTCGCGGAGAAGCTGTCGCGGTCGAAGGCGATGTTGAAGTTGAGCTGCGCGGTGGTGTCGCGGTACGCCGTCGACTCCAGGCGTTGCACGACGAAATACATTTGCGCGCGGCCCCCGAGCTGCCAGCTTGCGGACATCCCGGCGCTGCGTTCGACCGGCGTGCCCACGCGCTTGTGCCGGCCGGCGTTGAGTTGCAGCGCAAGCCCGCTGGCTGGCGTGAACGAGAAAGAGGCGTAGTCGTTCTCGCGCGTCGGCGCGAACAGCGTGGCGAAGGACGACACGTCCGACAGGCGGCGATAGTCGTCGCTCGCGTGCAGCGTGCCGAGCCCGAGCGCCCACAGGCGCGTGCTGTAGCTGTAGTTGAACGACGAGGCGTGGCCGGTGCCGAGGCCGTCGCGATCACTCGCGGCGACCGCGATCGCGAATTCGCCGATCGCCGTGTTGAACGCGGTGTCCATGCCGACGTTGCGCAGCGTGTCGTTGCCTTCGATGCGTCCGCCGAGCGTGAAGTCCTGCGACAGGCCGCGGCGATACCAGGCCTGCATCGCCAGCGAACTCGCGTAACCGCCGTCGCCGAAGCCGCTGTCGGTGCGCGGCGCGCCCAGGCGCACGGCGTATTCGCTCAGGCCTTTCGCGAGCAGGCGCGGGCTGCCGCCGTAATACGACTGCGTGGCCAGTTCGCTGCGGTTGCCGAGCGGGTCGCGCACGATCACGCGCACGTCGTTGCGGCCCGGCGTGATGCCGAGGCGCTCGAGCGTGAACGGACCGGCCGCCAGGTCGCTGCGGCCGATGAGCGTGCCGTTCGAATAGACCTCGACGGTGCCGGGGGCTTCGAGCACGCCGGAGTAATAAGGCTGCGGGAACGTGATGAGGTACGGATCGAGGTCGAACGCGCGTTCGACGCCGATGCCGCCAAGCAGCTGGCCGCCGGCGAGCGGATCGCGCGCGATGGCGTACTGGTCGCCGACCGTCCAGCGACGCAGGCCGTCGACCTGGTCGTATTCGAAACGCGTCAGGCCGCGCTGCCAGCCGAGCAGATCGTCCCAGCCGCCGGTGCTGCGCAGCGCGGCGTTGCCGCGACCCACGGCGGCATCGAAGAAGACGTTGCGCTGGTCGTGGTTGCCCACGGTGGCGGCGTAGTTGAGGAACGCGGTCCACGACTGCGTGCCTTGTTCCGCGACGGCCGGCCGGGAATACAGCGACGCGTCCTGGTGCGGCAGGCGCTCCGGGCGCAGGTGCAGGTCCAGGCGCAGCAGCGAGCGATCGATCGCGAACGTGCTGCCGTGGTTGAGCTGGTGCAGCGAAATGAAATCGCGTTCGCCGAGGTGTTCGGGCGTGACGGCGGAGGTATCGATGCTGGCGGCGGCGAGCGCTTCGCGATCCACGAGCACGTCGTCGCCGCGCGCGATGACGGGCGCGACGCCGACGCAGCGATCGTTGATGCACAGGTCGAGCAGCAGCGTTTCGTCGCCGGGCAGCGCGTGCACGGAGCCTGCGAGCGCCAGGCCCGTGCAGAGCGCGAGCAGGCGACGACGCAACCGCCGCGAACGGGCGTTTCGGGAAGACGGGCGAACGGGCGGTGGCGGCAGGCCGGGGCCGTCCGTCAGGGCGCGCATCGGCGCGCTCCGGGCGCGACATCGGCGGTCATCGGCGCCGAATCGGTGAGTTTCACTTCGATGTGCGCGGCATGCGCGCAGACCGAGTCCTTCAGCGCGACGCGCGTCGGCAGGCGGGCGCCGGCCAGCAAGTAGCCGACGGTGACGTGGCCTTCCTGCAGGACGCGGTTGTTGGCATCGAGCACGCGCACGTTGGCGTCGGACGGACCGGAAAACCCGGTGCCGGTGTTGCGGATATCGAGCAGCGTGCCCTTGCCGTCGACGCTGTCGACGGTGAACGACAACGCGGCCTTCGCCTTCGGCGGCTGCACGAAGACCGGGATGCTCAGCTTCGTGAGCATGCGCACCGCGCCGGCCTGCACTTGCTTGCGGCCGGGCAGTTCCTGCACTTCGATGCGATAGGCGATTTCGGAGGTGACGTTGGGCGAGATGGTGCCCACGCGCAGACGCGCTTCGCCGTTGGGCTGCATCGTCAGGATGAGCGGATGCACGACCAGGCCGCCGGCGTCGGGCTGGAGTTGCCACTTGCCGTCGGCGCCCTGCTGCCAGCGCTGCACCTTCACTTCCATGTCGAGCGGCTCGCTTTCCTGGTTCGTCAGGACGAGCGTTTCGACCGGATGCGTGCCATCGAGATGGACGCGCGTGTTGTTGAGGCTGATCTGCGCCGCCGAAGCGATGCCGGCGATCGAGGTCACGAGGGCGAGCGCGCTGAGCGCCGCATGTCGACGAAGCCGGGAAATGCGCATTGCGAAGGTACCGAAAGGGCCCGGCGTCGCCGCCGGGCCCGGTGGATCAGAAGGTCAGGGTGGCCGTGACCGTATCGGCGTAGGAGCCGGTGGGGACGTCCTGGTTCATCGGGATGCGACCGTAGACCGTCACCGTGCGGGCGGCGTTGGACGGCGCGGCGACCATCGTCAGCGAATTGGTGCCCGAGGTGCAGCCCCACACCGTGGTGCGGCCGGTGTTCTGGTACAGGAAGTACGGCAGGCGGTCGGTGCCGCTGGCCATCTGGCGGAGCGGGGTCGTGCAGCTGGACGTGCCCGCCTTGTTGGCCGGCAGGCCTTCGTCGAGCGTGATGACCGGCGCGGTGCCCTTGGTGCAGCGCACGTCGATCGAACCGGTCGCGTCGTCGTTGGCGGCGAAGTGGGTGTTGGCCGGGTCATAGACCGGGAACGCGACGGCCTGGGACGCGGTGACGACGCAGCTGGCGTTGACGGTGGCGGTGACCTGGAACGAGCCGGTGGCCGTGGCGGCGGTGGCGTTGCTGGCAGCGAAGAGCACGCCCACGGTTGCGGCGGCGAGAAGAGCGGTACGCATTGAGTATTCCCCTAGTGCACGTGAAATGTGCTCGACGCGGACGGCGTCAGCGGGGCGAAAGCTAGTGACCTCAGGTATACGCCGCAACAAAAATCACGGGGCGATCACATTTCCATCACAAAAATGTGACGCACATCACAAAAGCGGCCTATTCAGCGCCGTGAATCGCTCAGATTCCTGTGCCGCGGAGCGTCCTGGGCAGGTGACATTGCGCGTCAGGTCCTTTTGGGCATGTCCGATAGCGGTAACCCCGTGACCTTAGATAGCCCCCGGGGGTGACTTCTGGGCGCGCCGCTACCCTACTTGATGAATGCGGGGGTGAGCATCGGTCACCCCCGTTAGCGGAACCAGCGGTCGATTTCGCGGGACAGACGGTCGCCCAGCGAATCGACGCAGAGGAACAGGCCTTCGAGGCCGGTCTGGTGCCATCGGCTGCAGGCCGGGGGCGAGGAAGCCGCGGGTCGTGGCGACGCCACCGGCGTCGTCGTGGTGGGGACGGCGCTCGCACCTGCCACCGTGGTCGAGCTGGCTACCGGGCGTTGCGCGCCCCCCGTGCGTCGCGCGTCGTCGGTGAGGATGCGGCCCGTGGCCTGGGCGTCGAGCAAGGTGGCGTTGACCGGGTTGGACAGCGTGACCAGGAAGGTCTCGTCGGGTTCGCGCGCGAGGTCGCCGTTGATGACCACGTCGAACGAACGCGCCGTCTGCCCGGGCGCGAAGCTCAGCGAACCGCTCGCGCTCACGTAATCGCTGCCCGCCTGCGCCGTGCCGTTGGACGTGGCCAGCGACACCGTCACCGTGGAGGTCGACGCCGCGGAGAGGCGCACCGCGAAACTCGCCGTGCGGGTGCCCGACTGGCCTTCGCTCACCGACACGTCGTCGATCGACAGCGACGGCAGGCCGGGCGCCCGCTTCCACCCGCGCTGCACCACCTCGAAGTCGCTGGCGCTCAGCGTCGAGAACGCGGGGTTGAGCGTGCCGTTGTTCCAGCGCACGTCGAAGGTGCCGGAGATGTACATGTCCGAACCGTTGTCCGCGACGATCAATCCGTACTTCTGCATCGCGCGGAAGATGCCGCGCGCCATCGGGTCGGTGGTGCGCAGCGCGGGATCGACGCCGTTGACGCTGGTCTTCAGGCGCAGGCGCGCCCCCATCGGCAACGCGCCCGCCGTGCTGCCCGCGGTGTGCGAGGCCGGATACACGTGGCCGTTGCTGGTGCGCACGGTGACGCGGAAGGCGTGGTTGATCTCCGCGCCGGAGGCGGCTTCGTCGTAACGCACCAGGCCCGGGAAGATCGCCAGGCCCGCCGCATCTGCCGAGGTCCAGGTGTCCGGGCGGCGATCGTTGCGCGTCATGTCGAAGAACGCACCGGACCCGCCGTACCAGCGCTGCTGCGCGGTCGAATACCAGACGTTGTAGAGCTCGTAGAGCGTGCGGTGCGTGCAGTCGATGACCAGCAGGTGGCGATCGTTGTCGTTGCGTTCGTCCACGCTCGCCGGCGATCCGCCTTCCACCCAGTGCGCCTGCGAGATCGCCTGCGCGGGGATCGGATAGAACGGCACGCCTGCGCCGGTCTGCGGGTTCACGCCATCGCTTTCGTCCCAGTAGTCGAACGTGACCGGTTGCAGCGGTTGGCTGCCATCGACGACGGCATACGGGAATCCGTAGATCGTGGTGCTGCCGGGCGATTCCTCGCCACCGAAGTCCGGATGCAACTTGCGCGTGCCGCCGTTGTTGAGGAAAGCGATGAAGCTGGCGGAGTTGCCGTCGACCGGCGCGGCACTGATGTCGGTGTTCCACCAGTTGTCGGCGGGGAACACGGGCAGCGGGGCGGCGATGGGCGCGCCCTGCGACGGGACGGTGGCGGGGCATTGCTGCGCGTGGGCGGCGGGTGCGCCCGCGAGCGCTGCGAACAACGACAGGGTCCAGCGCATCCTTGGGCCGATCATCGCGACGCTCCTTGCGTGGGGCGTGCGAGAGGGTCGTTGCGGGGCGGGGCAGGGTCAACCGGCGCGCGCCGGAGTTGAATCGCGCGTCACAGTTGTCGCGTGCGGAACCGGCGGGTCAGCCCAGGGACGCCAGGTCTTGCCGGATCGTGTCGATGCCTGCCCACGGATCCTTGCGTTGCTTCTTCAGCCGCGCGACGGTGGCATCGAGGTCGAAGGCGTCGCCGCGCTTCAATGCGGCCAGTTCGCGCCACGCCAGCGGCACCGCCACCGGTGCGCCGTCGCGTGCGCGCAGCGAATACGACGCCACCGCGGTCGCGCCGCGCCCGTTGCGCAGGTAGTCGACGAAGATTTTCCCCGGGCGCAGTTTCAGCGTGGCGGTGGCGAGGTAGCGATCGGGCTCCGAGCCCGCGAGCGCTTCGGCGAACCCTTTCGCGAATTGCTTCACCAACGGCCAGCGATTGCCGGGGTTCAACGGCACGACGACGTGCAGGCCCTTGCCGCCGGTCGTGCGGAGGAAGGATTGCAGGCCGAGTTGTTGCAACAGGTCATGGACTTGCTGCGCGGATCGTTTCACTTCCGCGAACGGCACGTTGGGGCCGGGGTCCAGGTCGAACACGATGCGGTCGGCGATGTCGGGCGTGTCGGCGTGCGAGCCCCACGGGTGGAACTCGAGCGCGTTGAACTGCACGAGTTCCATCAGGCCGGCGAGATCGTCGACGACGAGGTAGTTCGCATTGATGCCGGCTTCTTCCTTCAGGCGCACGAAGCGCACGACGTCGAGGCCTGCGGTGTGGTGTTTCTGGAAGAAGCACGGTTTCCCCGCACCGCTCGGGCAGCGGATGATCGAAAGCGGGCGGCCTGCGATGCCGGCGAGCAAGTGCGGTGCGACGGCGCGGTAGTACTCGGCGACCTGCAGCTTGGTGATGCCGCGGTCGGGGAAGATGATTTTCGTCGGGCTGCTGAGGCGGGTTTCGGGGGCCGGGGCGCGTTCGCGCGCGGTGGCGCCGGCGCGTTTCGTGGCTGTCTTCTTCGCCGCCTTTTTCGCGGGCGCGCGATCGGAATCCAGCAGGTCGTCCACGTCCTTGTCCAGCCGCAGCGTTTTCAACGACGGCTGCCGCAACACGCCCGAGTTGCCGATGCCGCGGATGAACACCTCGACGACGAACGCAGGCTTGAACCAGGTCGCGCGCTTGCCGTCCGCCGGCGTGATCGCATTCGGCGGCACGTACACCGTGGGCGTGGTGGAGGTCTTGCGCTTGCCGATGTGTTCGACGATCTCGCGGATCAATTCGCCGGTGAAGCCCGTGCCGACGCGGCCGGCGTACGACCAGCCGTGCTCCGGATCGGGCCGCGCGAGCAGCAACGCACCGAAGCCCGTGCGCGCGCCTTGCCCCGGCGTGGTGCCGACGACGGCAAACTCGTCGGAGTCCAGGCGCTTCGTCTTGCGCCAGTCGTCGCCGCGCCCCGCGTGGTACGCGCCTTGCGCGCGCTTGGAGATGATCCCTTCGAATTGCTGCTCCGACGCGAGCGCGAATGCGGCGTCGCCTTCGTCGCCGGGGACGTGCGAGCTGTAGGCGAGGTGGGGGGTCGGCGTGGACAGCAGGTCTTCGAGCAACGCCTTGCGTTCGACCAGCGGTGCCTTTCGCAGATCCACGCCTTCCAGGTGCAGCAGGTCGAACAGCACGTACGACAACGCGCCTTGTTGTTCGCCCGACAGCGTGGCCTGCAGCAGGTTGAAATCCGCCTGCGTGCCGCGGCCCGCGATGAGTTCGCCGTCGAAGGCCGCACTTTGCACGCCCAGGGCTTCGAGCGCCGCGCGCAACTCCGGCACCTTCGCCGTCCATTCGATGGCGTTGCGCGACCAGATGCGCACCTTGCCGCCGACCATCGTCGCCACGAGGCGGTAACCGTCCCACTTCACTTCGTGGATCCATTGCGCGCCGCTGGGCGCGGTGTCGCCGAGTTTCGCGAGTTGGGGTTCGAAGGCTTCGTTGCGGAGCGTGGCCTTCTTCGCGCCGGGGAGCTTCGAAGCCTTCGCGGCCCAGTCGACTTTGCGGCGTCGCTTGGGGGCAACTTTTGCGATTTTCTTCGCGGTCTTTTTTGCCGCTTTTTTCGGAGCACCGGGCGGGGGCGTCACATCGTCCAGCAGTTCGTCGGCTTCCACGGGGCCGGCATACGCGTCCTTCTCCTTGAACAACAGCCACGTCGGCTGTCGCGCGGCCTTGCCCGAGCGCACGAGATGCCACTCGCCCTTCAACTTCTCGCCGAACAACTCGAAACGCAGATGTCCCTTCGCGAGTTGCGCTTCCGGGTCGTAGGGCGTGGACCACACGCCGTGGTCGAACAAGGCCACGTGCCCGCCGCCGTATTCGCCGTGCGGGATGTCGCCTTCGAACGATGCGTAGGACACCGGGTGGTCTTCGACTTCCACGGCCATGCGCTTCACCTTGGGGTCGTAGCTCGGCCCCTTCGGCACCGCCCAGCTCTTGAGCGCATCGCCGACCTGCAGCCGGAAGTCGTAATGCCGGCGCGACGCGTGATGCAGCTGCACCACGAAAATGGGGCGCTCGCCCTTCGGCAACGGCTTGCCCGGGGCGGGCTCGCGCGTCTTGTCGAACTGTCGCTTGCGGCGGTACTCGGTCAGGCTCATGACGGTTCCATCACGGGCTCTCCACCACCGGCAGAGGTATCAACGGACGCTACCAAACCGCCAGCAGGAGGTCGTGATGACAAAGCGCGAACTGGTCGAACCCACCCCCGGCGACAAACGCCTCCAGCGCCGGGACAACAAGGGGCGTTTCGCCGAGTCCGACGACCTGGGCAAGTCCCTGGGCCGGGACCAGCAACACCAGGCCGCCCACGAGGCGCCGCGTGGGGAAGGGGACAAGGGCGATCGCAAGCACTGAATTCGGCTTGATGCGCCTGCGATAGGATCGCCGCCATGTGCGGACGATTCACCCGTAACTTCACCTGGCAGCAGGTCCGCGACTTCTCGCGGATGCTGGACCTGATCACGCCGGAGGAGGACGCGCCTCCGGCGGCATACAACATCGCGCCCACCGATCCGGGTCCCGTGATCGTCGCCAGCGAAGGCGGCGGTGGTCGCGTCGAAACCATGCGTTGGGGGTTGCTGCCGGCGTGGTCGAAGGACACGCGGCTCGCCTACAGCACGATCAACGCGCGCCTGGAATCGATCGCGGAGAAACCTGCGTTCCGCGAACCCTTCAAGCGACGCCGTGCGCTGGTGCCCGCCACCGGGTATTACGAGTGGCCGGTGATCGATGGGCGCAAGCGTCCGCACTACATCACGCTGGCTGGTTCGCCGGTGATGTTGTTCGCCGGCGTGTGGGAGTCGCGCAGCAACGGCGCGGGCGGACAGTTGCTGACCTATAGCGTTGTCACGCGTGCAGCCGATCCGGTGATCCGCCCGGTGCACGACCGGATGCCGCTGATCCTGCCGCCCGAGTTGTTGCACGACTGGTTGCACGGCGATGCAGACCGGGCGATGCAAATCGCGCATGCCGCACCGGAGCCTTCGCTCGTCTTCCACGAAGTCGACCCTGCCGTCGGCAATGTCCGAAACCAGGGCGAACAGTTGATCGCTCCCATGCCGTGCGCGGCGGATGGCCTCTTTCCGTAGACGATTCGCGTCTCCGCACTGAATTTGCACGAATGCCTCCGGGCCAATGCCCCAAGGGGCCATAGCGCATCCCCGGGCCCGGTGTTTTGCTGGCGCCGCTGCTCACCGAACGGGGATCAGCGCGGTCTCCCGCGGGGCGCGGGAAGTACCACGCGACGTGCGACACGGATTCGCAGCAACCGCAGGAAACGTCGTATCCGGCTATCAACGGATGCGCAGGGAACCTGCGTGTTGCGAATCCGCCGCACATCGCGCTAGCCGAGAACATGCACGCATGATTCTTCTGTCTAGCGAGGAAGTTTCGTACTCCGACACAGGAATGCGACGACTACTTCGATAGGCAATCGGCCGGAAGAATGCGCCCCACTTTCTGCGCGGGGGCGCCATCCAATGTCACATAGCAACAATCGAATTACTCCCACGAGGATCGCGAAGGCGATTGCGGTGTCCTTGGTCATTTCGCTCGGCGCCGCCACGGCGAAGGCGGGCGAGGCCGAAACCTCCTCATCCGAAGTCCTCACCGAAGACGAGCGCAAGAAGCGCGAAGCGTTGCTGGAAGCGAAATCGCGCGCGCAAACCGACAAGATCAAGTCGAAGCTGCCGGACATCGGCGGCGGCAACACGAGCAAGGCCGAAGCCGAAGCGAACCGCAGGCTCGCCGAAAGCGCCGCGGCCAAGGCCACGACGGTCGCGAAGAACTTCGTCGCCTCGTCGCAGAACAACAGCACCGCACTCACCCCGGACCTCAAGAACCAGGTGGTGCAGGAAGTCGTGAACACCGGCCTGTCCGCGGGCGTGCAGGCGGCGAAGAGCAGCGGCAATCCGTTCCTCGGCAACCTCACCGGTTCTGCGTCGTGGAGCGAGGACGGCGGCCTGGACTTCAACCTGCAGACCATCGGCGTGCTGTCCGGAGAGGGCATCGGCAACAACTGGCTGCTGCAGGTGGGCGCCCACAACGAACTGGATCGACCGACCGGCAACGTCGGCCTGGTGTATCGCTACGTCACGCCGGACAAGAAGGCGTTGTTCGGCGCGAACGTGTTCTACGACCACGACTTCCAGGCGGGCGCCAACCGCGTGGGCGTGGGCGTGGAAGCCGCGACGCAAAGCACGCGGTGGTTCGCCAACACGTACGCGCCGTTGTCCGATAGCTGGTACGACGTCAAGGACAACGACGACATCCAGGAACGCGCCGCGAGTGGTTACGACCTCGGCATCACCTACAGTCCGTCGAAGTTGCCGGGCCTCGATCTCACATTGAAGGGCACGTGGTGGCAGGGCGAACGCGTCGATGTGTTCGGCACCGGCAACACGCTCGAGAACCCCAACGTGTGGAGCGCGAAGATCGCGTGGTCGCCCGTGCCGTTGATCGGCGTGAGCGTGGAGCACGACAAGGCCATCGGTGGCCCCAGCGACACGAAGCTGATGCTGAACTTCAACTACAAGTTCGGCGTGCCGATGTCGCAGCAGACGCTGACGGGTGCAGTGGGCTACCTGGACGCGGAAAACGATCCGGAAGGTACGCACACCTACCAGTGGTACCGCGCCGACAACGCCGCCGGCACCACCAACCGCGTCGCCATCGCCAGCGCCACCGCACTGACGTATGTCGTCACCGCCGACGACCAGGGCAAGTTCCTGGTGTTCGGGGTAGTGCCGAAGGCGACGACGGGCACGCCGAACGTGGGTCTCGAGGCCTTCAAGGTCACCACGATCGCAGTGCCGGCGTCCAAGCCGGTCGCGTACGACCTGAGCATCGAAGGCAACGCCGTCGTCGGCCAGACGCTGCGCGCGCTCTACAAGTACCGCGACGACGAGAACGACCTGGAAAGCGGAACGACGTTCCAGTGGTGCCGCAGCAGCGTCACGTGCAGCATCGGCGACAACACCGGCATCGAGTACGTCGTGAAGGCGAGCGACGTTGGCCACAAGCTGGTCTTCAACGTCACGCCGAAGTCGGCCACCGGCACCACGGCCACGCGCACGGGCAACGTGGTCTGGAGTGCGGAGACCGCCGTTGTGACCGGCACGGCGCCGACCATGACCGACCCGACGATCACCGGCACGGTGAAGGTGGGCTCGATCCTCACCGGCAACCCGCAGGGCTACCAGGACGCACAAAGCGACCCGCCGGGCACCCACACCTACAGGTGGTATCGCGCCGACAACGCCGCCGGCACGCTCAACAAGACGCAGATCGGCAGCGCCACCGCGAGCACGTACACACCCGTTGCAGACGACCAGGGCAAGTGGCTGGTGTTCGAAGTCACGCCGGTGAGCGCATCGGGCACGCCGAACACGGATCCGGCGAATGCCAGGAGCGTGGTCACCACGGTTGCAGTGCCTGCGTCCAAGCCGGTCGCGTACGACCTGAGCATCGAAGGCAGTCCGATCGTCGGCCAGACGCTGCGTGCGCTCTACAAGTACCGCGACGACGAGAACGACCTGGAAAGCGGAACGACGTTCCAGTGGTGTCACAGCAACGTGGGCTGCAGCATTGGCGACAACACCGGCGCCGAGTACGTGGTGAAGGCCTCCGACGTTGGCCACAAGCTGGTCTTCAACGTCACGCCGAAGTCCGCGACGGGCACCACGGCCACGCGCACGGGCAACGTGGTCTGGAGTGCGGAGACCGCCGTGGTGGCCGGCACCGCGCCGACGATGACCAACCCGACCATCACCGGCACGGTGAAGGTGGGCTCGGTGCTCACCGGCAACCCGCAGGGCTACCAGGACGCACAAAGCGACCCACCGGGCACCCACACCTACAGGTGGTACCGCGTCGACAACGCCGCCGGCACGCTCAACAAGGTGCAGATCGGTGGCGCCACCGCGAGCACGTACACGCCCGTTGCAGACGACCAAGGCAAGTGGCTGGTGTTCGAAGTCACGCCGGTGAGCGCGTCGGGCACGCCGAACACGGATCCGGCGAATGCCAGGAGCGTGGTCACCACGATCGCAGTGCCTGCGTCCAAGCCGGTCGCGTACGACCTGAGGATTGAAGGCAGTCCGATGGTCGGCCAGACGCTGCGTGCGATCCACAAGTACCGCGACGACGAGAACGACCTGGAAAGCGGAACGACCATCCAGTGGTGCCAGCACAACACCTTCTGCCCCGTGGGCTCGGGCGCGACCTACGTCGTGCGACCAGAGGATGTCGGCCACCAGTTGTTGTTCGTTGTCACTCCGAATTCCGCAACCGGCGCAACGGGTACGCGAACGGGCGACCAGGTCTGGAGTACTCCGACCGCCACGGTCACCAGTCCCGGCTCTGCGCCAACCGCGAATCCAACCATCACCGGCAGGCCTATTTATTTGCAGACGCTGACTGCAAACCCTGGCTACCAGGACGTGGATGGCGATGGGCAGGACACCTCAACGAGCGGCACCAACTACAGGTGGCGGATCCCGGAAACCGATGCAACCCTCAAGATGGGTCGCGGCAACGCATTCGCGACGTACGCGGTGCAAGCTGCGGCCATGACGTACGAGGTCGAAGTGGTGGTCACACCGCGCTCCGCGACGGGCACGCCAGCCGAGGGCCTGGCGCGCGCGAGCTCCAAGGTGTACGTGCCGCATTCGCAATGGACGTCCTGGACGGCGAGGAGAATTACCGCCAACACATTCGGCGACGCAGGCCCGTCCATGAACGTCAATATCCCCAGGATCCCCGTGGCCAGGCGCGTCACCGTCCAGGTCTGGAATGAAGGGTACTTCGTGCACGGCTACTACTCCGCCGTCCAGCTCATCGCTCCGGACGGCACGGTTTACAGCCACGACCACCTCATCGATGTCGTGGGAGGAGCGACCTATACATTCAACGTCAACGAAGCGACGGGCGGCACCTGGCGAGTCAGGGTCAACCCTGGGAACATGAATGCCGAAATACAGGTGACCGGCTTCCAGCTCGACTTCTATCCGTTCTGAAAAAGAGGTCACGCGCTTCCAGCCCGCCCGATGTCCATTGCCACGCTGGAGCAGGGACCTTGCGCGTGAGAGACTCCGCCCCATTCCGCCTCCCGGAATGGGGCCTCCATGCGCGACACCACCACCGCACGCATCGCCGTCATCGGCCTGGGTTACGTCGGCTTGCCGCTGGCCGTGGCCTTCGGCCGCCGCAGCGACACGCTGGGGTTCGACATCGATCCATCCCGGATCGCGGCGTTGACGCAAGGGGCAGGGGACAGCAACCGGGAAGTCACGCCTGACGAACTCGCCGCGGCCACGCAGCTCCGCTTCACCTCCGACCTCACCGCGCTGCGCGACCGCGACGTCTTCATCGTCACCGTCCCCACGCCCATCGACGAACACAAGCGCCCGGACTTCAGCCCGCTGATCTCCGCCTCGCGCTCGATCGGCACCGTGCTCAAGCGCGGCGACGTGGTGATCTACGAATCCACCGTTTACCCGGGCGCGACGGAAGAAATCTGCGTGCCGGAACTCGAACGCACCTCCGGCCTGCGCTTCAACCACGACTTCCACGTCGGCTACAGCCCGGAACGCATCAACCCGGGCGATCGCGAACGCCGCCTGGCCAACATCCCGAAAGTCACCGCCGGCTCCACGCCGGACACCGCGACGTTCGTCGACGCGCTGTACCAGACGATCATCACCGCCGGCACGCACAAGGCCTCCAGCATCCAGGTGGCCGAAGCGTCGAAGGTGGTCGAGAACACGCAGCGCGACGTCAACATCGCGCTGATGAACGAATTCGCGCTGATCTTCCATCGCCTCGGCATCGACACGACGGAAGTGCTGGAAGCCGCGCGCACGAAGTGGAACTTCCTGCCGTTCCGCCCGGGCCTGGTCGGCGGGCATTGCATCGGCGTGGATCCGTATTACCTGATCCAGCGCGCACAGGCCGCGGGTTACTACCCCGACATCCTGCTCGCCTGCCGCCGCATCAACGATGCGATGGGGCAGCAGGTTGCCGCCGAAGTGATCAAGCTGATGGTGCAGCGCGGCCTCACGATCGCCGGCGCGCGCATCCTGCTGCTGGGCCTGACGTTCAAGGAAAACTGCCCCGACCTGCGCAACACGCGCGTGGTCGAACTGGCCGGCGAGCTCGAGGACTACCGCGCCACCGTCGACATCCACGACCCGTGGGCCAGCGCCCACGAAGCCTTGCAGGAGTACGGCATCCGCCTCGTCGATACGCCCGAGGCCGGCGCCTATGACGCCGTCGTGATCTGCGTGGCGCATGATGAGTTCAAGGCGCTGGGCATCGACGGCCTGCGCCGGCTGGGCCACGCGAACGCGGTGTACTACGACATCAAGAGCCTGTTCCCGAAGGATGCCGTCGACGCGCGGTTGTAAACGAACTCCATGAGGTCCTGATGTCGCTCAGCCGCTTCTCCGCGTATCTCATCAGCCTCATCGCGATGGTCGTCACCGGCCTCTACGCGCGGCACAACCTGCAATGGCTCTGGGCGTTCGCGGTGTTCCTGGGCCTGTCGATCCTCGGCACCATCGACCTGGCGCAGAAGAAGAGCACGCTGCGCCGCAACTACCCGCTGCTCGCGCATTTCCGCTTCGGCCTGGAATCCATCGGCCCGGAGATCCGCCAGTACTTCGTCGAATCCGACACGGTCGAAACCCCGTTCTCCCGCCTCGAACGCGCGCTCGTCTACCAGCGCGCCAAGTCCGTCAACGACACGCGCCCCTTCGGCACGCTGCAGGACGTGTACGGCGTGGACTACGAATGGATCAACCATTCGATGCGCCCGTCTGCCATCCCGAGCGACGACTTCCGCATCGACATCGGCGCCGACCGCCCGAAGCCGTACTCCGCCAGCGTGTTCAACATCTCCGCGATGAGCTGGGGGGCGCTGTCCGCCGCCGCGATCCGCGCATTGAACGAAGGCGCGCGGCGCGGGCACTTCTACCACGACACCGGCGAGGGCTCGCTGTCGCCCTATCACCTGGAGAACGGCGGCGACATCGTGTGGGAAATCGGTTCGGGCTACTTCGGCTGCCGCAATGCCGAGGGCAGGTTCGTCGAGGAAAAATTCAAGGTCGGCGCCGCGCACGAACAAGTGCGCATGATCGAAGTGAAACTCTCGCAAGGCGCAAAGCCCGGCCACGGCGGCGTGCTGCCGGCCGCGAAGGTGAGCGCGGAGATCGCCGCGGTGCGCGGCGTGCAGGAAGGCGTGGATTGCATTTCGCCCGCGCGCCACACCGCGTTCACCACGCCCATGGAACTGCTGCAGTTCGTCGATCGGCTGCGCAACCTTTCCGGCGGCAAGCCCACCGGCTTCAAGCTCGCCATCGGCCATGCGTGGGAATGGTTCGGCATCGCGAAGGCGATGCACGAATCGCAGATCCTCCCGGACTTCATCGTCGTCGACGGCGCCGAAGGTGGTACGGGTGCCGCGCCGGCGGAATTCATCGACCACGTCGGCGTGCCGATGCACGAAGCACTGATGCTGGTGCACAACACGCTGGTGGGGCTGGACCTGCGCGACAGGATCCGCATCGGCGCCGCCGGCCGCATCGTCAGCGCCTTCGACATCGCGCGCACGATGGCGATGGGTGCGGACTGGTGCAACGCGGGGCGCGGTTTCATGTTCGCGCTGGGCTGCATCCAGTCGTTGTCGTGCCACACCGACCGCTGTCCGACGGGCGTGGCGACGCAGGACCCGCGCCGCTGGAAGCACCTGGACGTGACCGACAAGGCCACGCGCGTGCACAACTTCCACCAGAACACCTTGCACGCGCTGCGCGACCTGCTGTGCGCCGCCGGCCTGGAACACCCCGGCGAACTCGGCCCGGAACACATCCTGCGCCGCGTCTCGCCGGTCGAAGTCCGTTCGCTGGCTGCGCTGTATCGCTTCCTCAAGCCCGGCGAACTCCTGGCGCACATCCCCGACCATGCGGTGTTCCAGCAGTTCTGGGCCGAAGCGCGCAGCGACAGCTTCGCCGCGCCGGCGAAGGTGAGCGCGCTGCGGATCGGCAAGTCCGTCTAGCCGCTGCATTCACGCACGCGCGGGCCATGCTCGCGCCATGGCCAAACCGAAGCTCGCCACCAAGCTCGATCCCACGAAGAAGAAAACCGCGCCCCGCGCCGAAAGCGGCAAGAGCGTCCGTGCGCCGGCGATCGAAGCCCTGATCCGCCGCGCGCAAGGCAGCCTGGCCGGTGCGCTGCTGCGCCGCTTCATCGACGCCGACCTGCTGTCGCAATCCGCCGCGCTCGCGCTGTACGCCTTGCTGTCGCTCGCGCCGCTGCTGCTGATCCTCGTGTGGCTGACGAGCGCGCTGCTGCCGGGCGCGCAGGACGCGCTGATGCAGCAGATCGCGTTGCTGGTGGGCACCGATGCCGAGAAGGTGGCGCGCACCATCGTCGACAACGCCGCGCAACGCCCCGACACCGGTTCGATCGCGGGCTGGTGGAGCGTGCTGCTGCTCTTCATCGGCGCGACCGCCGTGTTCGCGCAATTGCAGGACGTGCTCAACCGCATCTTCCGCACCGACGCCACGCACCTGCCGGGCCTGATGGCGTGGCTGCGCAAGCGCGTGTTCTCGCTGGGGCTGGTGTTCGCGCTGGGGTTCCTGCTGCTGGTGTCGATGACGGTCAGCACGGTGTTGCAGATCGCCTTCGCGCGCGTGGAATGGATGCTGCCGCTGATGGCCAGCGTCGCGGCGTGGCTGATCTACGCCATCGGCTTCGCGCTCACGTATCACTACCTGCCGGATCGGCCCGTCGGCTGGAAGCGGGCGGTGCAGGGCGGGGCGGCGACGGCGTTGCTGTTCGTGCTCGGGCGCGCGGCGATCGGCTGGTACCTCGCGCAGGCCGATCCCGGTTCGGCGTACGGGTCGATGGGCACGCTGGTGCTCGCGCTGGTGTGGATGTACTACGCCGCGCTGATCGTGTTCGGCGGCGCATTGCTCACGGCGGTGGTGGACGAACGCGCCAGGTTGCGCGCGACGACCAAAGCCAAGGTGCGTCCGTCGCGCGTCGTGTCGTCCTGATGTCGAGACCGATCGCCTAGCGACGCGCGCACCCACTCGCATTCAATCCATCGGGCATCCCACCAAGGAGAGGTCCGATGACCCGCGATCCCCGCATGCTTCTGCTCGCCATCGCTGCCGGTGGCCTCCTCGCCGCGCCCGCCCTCGCATGGGCGCAATACGGCAAGCTCGATCCGGGCCTTTACACGATCCAGGTTGACTGGACGCATATCGGCGCCAAGCCCGCCGCGGGCTACTGCCTCATCCACGGCAACAACGGCAACGGCGGTCCCGAACGCTTCCTGTGGAACATGCCACAGGGCGACATCGGGTGGTGCCAGTTCCAGACGCGCCAGCAACTGCTCGACAACGGCCAGGCCGTGTATCGCCTCAACGACGCGGGCTTCTTCGGGCAGCAGGGCGAACGCGCGTACGTGATCGTCAACCAGCGATCGGGGGAATGCCTGCACTACGACCGCGCGACCGGGGATGTCTATTTCACGGCGCGGGGCTGCGATCCGATCCACGGCAGCAATTCGTCGATCTGGTTGGTCACCGGCAGCTGGACGGTCACCGACTCGCCGCTCAAGCCCTTCCTCAACCCGACGGCGTGCCTGATCTTCTCCAACAACGGGTACGACCGCGTGCCTTCGGTGTATCGCTGGCAGAACGCGCCGTCGGACAACCAGTGGTGCGGCCTGGGCTCGGAGGCCTCGCTGCGCGCGACGGGGCAGGGCCTGTTCATGGTCCGTCGAATGATCGAATAACGCGCCTCAGCCATCCCGCCGCAACGACCAGAACCCGATGTCCCGCCGCGTGCGGAAGCCGATGCGTTCGTACATCGATTTCGCACGCGTGTTCTCGTGGCTCACGTGCAGGAACGGGCGCAGGCCTTTCGCCAGCAGGTCGTTGGTCAGCATCGCCATCAGGCGCCGTGCGTAGCCGTGCCCGAGGAAATCCGGGTGCGTGCACACGGCGCTGATTTCGCGCGACGTGCCCGAGCCCATGCGCTCGCCTGCGATCGCGGCCAGGCGCCCGTCGCGATAGATCCCGAAATACCGCCCCATGTCCATCGTGCGCGGGCGGAAGTAATGCGGATACACGAGCGCGGTGAGGTCCAGCACGTCCTGGCGATGCGCTTGGCCGAGCGGCAGGATCTCCGGCCCATCGACGGCCTCCAGCGGCGCCTCGCACACCATCTGCGCGAGCTGCGCGAACGCGTGCAGGTACGCCCCGTCATGCCGCCGCGGTGCGATGCCGAGCAGCAACACGGTTTCCGCCGGCGCCAGCAACGTCGCAATCGCTTCGCTCGCATCGGTGCCGGCGTCATCGACGGCGAAGAACGGCGCAACCTCCGGCGGATACCGCATCGCACCGGGAGCGCGCAGCGCAAGGTCGCGATGGATCGAATGCAGCGCCGAAAAAATCGGTTGGTCGAGGTCGTCGGCCATCGTTCACTCCGTCGCAGGCGACGACCAGTCCAGGCGCACCGCACCGGCGGCTTCGTCATGCACCGTCCAGCCCAGGCGCTGCGCGAGGCGATCGAGCAACGCGCCGGCACCGCCGCGGTCGCTGCGCGCGGACGCATCGGTCGTGCTGCTGCCGGCGCCGTCGATCCGGAAGCCCGTCGCGTCGGCATGCACGCGCAACACGCCGCCGGCGGTCGCGGCCTTGCGCATCAACCCGCGCATCAGCAGCAAGGCCTCGCGGCGCGGCGCCCGCAACACGCCTTCGGCATCGATGACCACTTCCGGTGCCGCCGGCCGCCCGGCGAATGCCGCGTCCGCCGCCTCGTGCATCAGCACGCGCAGGTCCAGCGACTCCATCGTCAACGGCGTGCGCCGCGCGATGCCCAGCAAGGATTCCAGCAACCCGCTCATGTCCTGCAACGCCCGTTGCAGGCGCTGCAAGCGGGCAAGGTCGCCGTTCGCGTGCGTCGGTGCATCCAGCATCACTTCGGCCACGCCCTGCGCCACGGTGATCGGCGTGCGCAATTCATGGCTCGCATCGGCGAGGAAGGCCTGCTCGCGTTCGTCGGCTTCGACCAGGCGGCCCTGGTACGCATCGACCGCGTGCGCGATTTCCCCGAGCTCGTCGTCGCTCACGCCTTCGGCCAGGTGCGAACGCACCGGCCGGACGGGCAGGGCATGCACGCCGGCCGCCAGCCGCGCGAGCGGCTGCAGCGCGGAGCCCGACAACATCCACCCCAGCCAGCCCGCGAGCCCCGTGCCGACCACGATCATCGCGGCGAGGAACATGCGCAGGTGGCGTTCGAGTTGCTCGATGTCGCGCAGGTCGATGACGAACGCCAGCCGCCCGGCACGCGTATCGAACACGCCGACATGGACGCCATCTTCCAGTTCGTGCACGCCGGGGCCCTTCGACAGCAGCGCCGGCGGCATGTCCGGCGAATCCACGTGATAGCCGCTCAACCGATGCGTCTGCGGCAGCGTGGCCGGCAAATGGTTCGCCAGGCGCAGCCCGTAGTCGTCGGCCTGGCCCTGCAGGATTTCGCCCGCGATGATGTGCTCGTAATCCTCGGTCACCGTGTCCACGGCCAGCGAGAACAGCAGCGACAGCGCGAAGCCAACGGCGGTGGTCGCCAGCGTCACGCGTCGTCGCAACGACATCGGCACGCGGGGGGGTGCGTCGCTCATCCGGCCTCCAGGCGATAACCGACGCCACGCACCGACTTGATCAACGCGGTCCCGAAGGGCCGGTCGACCAGCGCACGCAACGCATGGATGTGGGTATGCAGGGCCGCAAGGTCGCCGGCGTCTTCGTTGCCCCAGGCCGCGCGCATCAATTGCGCATGCGTGCTCACGTTGGGCGCGTTGCGCAGCAGCGTCGCAAGCAGCGCGCCCTGCGAACGCGACAAGGGAATGCGGCGGCCTTCGCGCACGGCGGCCATCGCGCCCTGGTCGTAGGCCAGGCCGCCGACGTTCGGTGGCACGCCCGCGGACGGCGTGGCGCGCTTGTGCAACACGTTGAGCCGCGCCTCGAGTTCGCGTAGCGCGAACGGCTTGACCATGTAATCGTCCGCGCCTTCGTTGAAGCCGCGCACGATGTCATCGAGCGTATCCCGCGCCGTCAGCATCAGCACCGGCACGCCGTGGCCCGCCGCGCGGAGCTGGCGGCACAGGTCGAGCCCGTCGAGCTTCGGCAAGCCCAGGTCGAGCACGATCGCGTCGAATCCGCCGGCCAGCGCGCGCGCCAGGCCGCTCGCGCCGTCGGCGCAATGGTCCACGACGTGCCCGCGCCGTTCCAGGAAATCCCAGAGATTGGCGGCGATGTCGTGCTGGTCTTCGATGAGCAGGACGTGCATGCGCGAAGCCTAATGGCGGACGCCGCGCACAGGTTAACGGAATCCTGAGACAGCGCTGAGGATCGATTACGGCCCCGGCCGGAGCATGGCGGCATGCAGACGCACGCCCACCACGCCCATCCCCTGTACGAACGATTCCGCCCGCTGGCCTGGTTCGGCATCGGGTATCTCGCCCTCTGCGCCCTGACGCGCCTGGGGCTGCTGGTCTACACCGGCGCCGGCGTGCCCGCCGATCCGCGCCTGTGGCTGTATGCGTTCGGGGTGGGGCTGGGCTACGACATGCTCGCCTTCGTCTACCTGGCCTGGCCGCTGGTGCTGGTGCTGTGGCTGCTGCCGCGGCGCTGGCTGGCGCACCGGTCCGGCACGATCCTCGTCGGGACGCTGTGCCTGGCGATGCTGTTCGGGATCCTGTTCGTCGCGATCGCCGAAGGCACGTTCTGGCAGGAATTCCAGTCGCGCTTCAACTTCATCGCGGTCGATTACCTCGTCTACACCAACGAAGTGATCGGCAACATCCGCGAGTCCTATCCCGTCGGCTGGATCCTGGCGGGCCTGGCCCTGCTGGGCGGCGTGCTGTTCCATGCCACGCGGCGCTGGCGCATGGTGCGCCACGACACCGCCCATTTCGGCGAACGCACCCGCGTGGTCGCGGTGTGGCTGGTGCTCACGGTGCTTGGCACGTGGGTGGTCACGGGCGACCTCAAGGACCGCACCGCCAACACCTACGTCAACGAACTGGCCGGCAACGGCATCTACCAGTTCTTCGCCGCGTACCGCAGCGCGTCGCTCGATTACGACCGCTATTACCGCACCGTGCCGCTGCCCGAAGCGTTCGCCGTCGTGCGCGATGCGTTGTCGACGCCCGACGCGGTGTTCGACGAGAAAACCGGCATCGCCCGCCGCATCCACAACGAAGCGCCCGAACGCCGCCTCAACGTCGTGCTGATCAGCGTCGAAAGCCTGTCGGCCGAATTCTCCGGCACCTACGGCCGCGTGCCGTCGCTCACGCCGCAGCTGGATGCGATCGCGAAGGACAGCCTGGTCTTCGACGATCTCTACGCCTCCGGCACGCGCACCGTGCGCGGGCTGGAAGCGCTGGCGCTGTCGGTGCCGCCGACGCCGGGCGAATCCATCGTCAAGCGAGAGAACAACGAAGGCCTGTTCTCGCTCGCGCACGTGTTCAACGCGAAGGGCTACACGTCGGAGTTCCTCTACGGCGGCTACGGCGCCTTCGACAACATGAACGCGTTCTTCGGCGCCAACGGCTACGACGTGCACGACCGCCAGGACATCCCGAAGGACAAGGTCCACGCCGCCAACATCTGGGGCGTCGCCGACGAAGACCTGTACACGCTCACGCTCGACCGCTTCGATCGCGCGTACGCGGCGCACAAGCCGTACTTCGCGCACATCATGACGACGTCCAACCATCGTCCGTACACGTTCCCCACCGGCCGCGGCCCGTGGCCGCAGGGCAAGCGCGACAGCGCGGTGGCCTACACGGACTGGGCCATCGGCGACTTCCTGCGCCGTGCGCGCACCAGGCCGTGGTTCAACGACACGATCTTCGTCATCACGGCCGACCATTGCGCCTCCAGCGCGGGCAAGGCCGCGCTGCCGGTGTTCCGCTACCACATCCCGATGTGGGTCTACGCGCCGAAGCACATCGCGCCCGCGCACTTCACCGAGCGCATGTCGCAGATCGACATCGGCCCGACGCTGCTCGGCTTGCTGGGCATGGATTACGACAGCCAGTTCTACGGCCTGGACGTGTTCCAGCGCCATCCCTCGCAGGCACGCGCGTTCGTCGGCACCTACCAGTTGCTCGGCTACCTGCACGGGGATCGCCTCGTGCAACTCGGGCCGCATCGCAAGGTGGACACGGTGAGGCCGTCGTTCGTGCTCGACCAGGGCCAGCCGGTGGAAACGGAGGATCCGCGCGCGACGCTGGAAGCGATCAGCTTCTACGAGACGGCGGCCTACCGGTACAAGAACGGCCTGATGCGCACGGCGCAATAGGCGAATGACCACGATGCCCGGATGGCTCGACGAAACCGCTGAACTGCTCTGCATCGTGCTGGGCCTGTACGTGGCGCTGGGCCTGGCGAGCCGCTTGCGGCCGACGTGGTCGAAGGCGTTCACGGCGCGGCGCCTGTTCTGGATATTGCTGCTGCTCGCCGGCGTCGTGCTGGCGCAGATCAGCGAAGAAGCGATCGGCGGCGGCAGCAAGGCCTTCGATTCGGCGGTGTTGCTGGGCGTGCATCGCGTCGTGCCGGCGTGGATGGTCCAGGCCTTCGGTGCGATCACGCTGACCGGCTCGGCGACGTTCCTGCTGCCCGTCGTGACGTTCGTGACGGTCGTGCTGGCGTTGGGCGGGCGTCGCTTCGATGCCATGCAGGTCGCAGCCACGGCGCTCGCCGCGGCGCTGGTGGTCTATCTCGCGAAGGGCGCGTTCAACCGTGCGCGTCCCACGCTGTGGGACACGCAGTGGTACTGGGGCTCGAGTTTCCCCAGCGGCCACACGCTCGAAACCGCGGCGATCGCCACCGCGGCGTGCCTCGTCATCGGCCGCGCGTGGCCGGCGCACCGCACGCTCGCGCTGTGGCTCGCGGTGGCCTGGGTCGCGTTGGTCGGCGCATCGCGCCTCGTCCTCGGCGTGCATTGGCCGACCGATGTGTTCGCCGCGGCGTGCGCCGGATTGCTCGTCGCGATCGGCGTTGAATTCGCATTGTCCGCGGCGTGGCGCGCAGCCGGCCTCACGCCGCCGCCGCGTGCACGCGCCGCCCACGCCGACACCTTGATCGGCGCCCCCGAGGACGAAACCGCTTGAACGACACGATGCGCAATGCCGTCGCCAAGGTCCCCGCCGTCACCGCGGGGTTCTGGCTGATCAAGATCCTCGCCACCACGCTCGGCGAAACGGGCGGCGATGCCGTCACGATGTCGATGGGCCTGGGGTACCTGGTCGGCACGGCGATCTTCGCCACCATCTTCGCCGTCGCGGTGGGTTGGCAGATCCGCGCGCGCGAATTCCATCCCTTCCTGTACTGGACCACGGTGGTCGCCAGCACGACGGTGGGCACCACGCTCGCCGATTTCGCGGACCGCTCGCTCGGCATCGGCTACGCGGGCGGGACCGCGCTGCTGCTCGCGCTGTTGCTGGCATCGTTGTGGTCGTGGCGGCGCACGCTGGGCTCGGTGTCGGTGGAAAGCGTCGGCGACACGCCGTCGGAATTGTTCTACTGGATGACGATCATGTTCTCGCAGACGCTGGGCACCGCGCTCGGCGACTGGCTCGCCGATACCGCGGGGTTCGGATATCTCGGCGCGGCGGTGGTGTTCGGCGCGGCGTTGCTGGTCGTGCTGTTCCTGCACCTGCGCACGCAGGTGTCGAAGACCGCGTTGTTCTGGGCGGCCTTCATCCTCACGCGGCCGCTCGGCGCGGTGGTGGGGGACTTCCTCGACAAGCCCGTCGCCAAGGGCGGGCTGGACCTGAGTCGCTACACCGCGTCGGCCGTGTTGCTGGTGGCGATCGTCGCGATGATCCTGCTGCTGCCGCAGAAGCCGGCGCGCGTGACCGCGTCGGCCTGATCCGCGTCAGCCAACGCCCGCGCGACGGGCGCGCATCGGTTCGGCCTGCAACGGCGCAGCATCCGGCGCGCGATATTCGAAGCGCACTTCGCGCATGCCTTCGGGCACTTCGGGCAACTGCGAGTCCTTGCCCGTGCAGCCGTCGTAGAGGCGGCCCGTCATGCTCATCACCATCATCTGCATCAGCGTGGCCGACGGATCGTCCTGGCTGCGCCGCGTCAGCACGCGGTCGCGCATCGCGAACGTGGTGACGACATCGTCGACCTTCGTGGTGGCCAGCACGCCGTCCTCCGGATCCGGTGCATCCGCCGCCAGCACTTCGATCGGCGGCGGATCCCAGCACGCACCGCTGCTGCCGATGTCCAGCGTCGGGAGCAGGGTGTGGGCGAAGGCTTCGATGTCGCGGCGCACCTCGTTGCGCGAGGCGTGGTCGGCCAGCGCGCTGTAGCGGAACTTGATCGCGTACAGGCGATCCACCGCCACCACCATCGCGGAGTTGCGATGCTGGCCTTCGTACGTGTATTCGAAATCGGTGGCGAACGTGGTGATCGGGACGTTCGTGTCCTTGTTGACCTTGCGCTTCACGACCGACGTCGCCAACGGCTTGATGTCGCCGGTGCCGGTCTTGCTGAGCCACGTGTCTTCCAGCGTGCGGCGTTCCATCTCGGCGAACTTCGGCAGGTCGTCGTCCGACACCACGCCCACGGGATAGAAGTACACGTCGATCCAGCCCGCGTTGTCGCCCTGGCGCGCAAAGCGCACCGACACGCCCGCGGCCTGGTCGTCGTAGCGATGCTCGCCGACGAAGCCCCAGTCGCCCACCTTCAGCGGATAGACGATGTGCGATTCGCGCAGCATGCCGCCGAGGAACGGGACGTCCTTCGCGTCCTGCGCCTTGTCTTCCGCCGCCATCGCCCCCGTCGCCGCCAGTAACGCCACCAGCAGCACGACGCCTGCGCGCCGCGCGATCCCCTGCCGTTCCATCGCCTTCCCCCGTGGAGTCCTAGATACCCGAACGAATCGATTCCAGCGCCTGCACGAACGCCTCCGGACCGATGCCGATCATGCCTTTGTACGGTTGCGACAAGTCCCAGATCATGAAAAGCACCAGCCCCGCGTACGTGGAATACGCACCCACCAGCGCGAGGTGCTTGCGATCGGCCTGGTGCACGAACATCACCGCACCGATCAGCACCAGCCCCACGATCGCCGCGAACCAGAACTCGAACGGCAACGCGGCCGAATGGTAGCCGCGCACCTGGCGCAGGCGCTGGATCTGCAGCACTTCTGCGTGGATGGAGCTCGCGAGCAGGGATTGCCGGCGATTGCCGGGTTCCAGCGCGAGGGAGGCGTCGAGCATCGTGCGCCATGCGCGCCAGCCTTCATCGCTGACTTGCGCCTGCGCTTGCTGCCGCGGCCAGTCGCGCTCGACCACCGCGTGCATGTAGGCCTCGGCGGCGCGTTGCAACTGCGGCGCACCGCCGTAGCGCGCAGCGTCGTACCAGACCTGTTCGACCGCGGCGGCTTCGGCCTGGATGCCGTTGCGCAGGTCGTTGTCCTGCGCCACCACTTGCCCGAACACCAGCCCGAGGATCAACCCGTGCAGCACGCCGATGCGCGCGGTGACTTCGCGTCCGAGCTCGCGCGTTTCCGCCGGTTGTTCGTGCCCGTAACGCCGCCGCATGAACGCCGACGGCAACGCCGCCGCGAGGAACGCCAGCACGATGAAGGACAGGGCGATGGCGAGGGTCGTCAGCATGCGCGGGCGCCCTCCGTGGGCGGGTCAGTCCAGCAACTGCAGGACGTTTTCGGCCGGCCGCCCGATCACCGCGCGGCCTTCGTGCACGAAGATCGGACGTTCGATGAGGATGGGGTTGGCGTGCATCGCTTCGAGCAGCTCGTCTTCCGACAACGCGGGATCGGCGAGGCCGAGCTCCTTGTAGACCGTCTCCCCGGTGCGCATCAGGCCGCGCGCGGGCAGGGCGAGCATGACCAGCAACTCGCGGAGTTCCTTCACGGAGGGCGGCTGCTGGAGGTACTCGATGGTCTGCGGCGTGATCCCGCGATCGGCCAGCAGCACCAGGCCGCCGCGCGACTTGGAACACCGGGGGTTGTGGTAATACCGCGTGCCGGATTTCATGCCGGCATAGTAAAAGCCCCAGCCGCCCCCTGCACAGGCCTCCCCCATGCTCGCCATCGCGCTCGCCGCCGCCCTGTCCACCGCCACCCCCGACGCCACGCGCCTCCCCGAAGGCACCTGGTGCTACGCGCTCACCGCCACGAAGGACGGCGCGTCCCAGGTGGTCGGCCATACCTTCCAGTCGCTCGAGCGGACGACGCACGCCGGCAAGCCCGCGATCGAGATCGTGGTCCACCAGCGCATGGGCGCGAAGTTCGACATGCGCGATGTGTTCGTCCTCGATGCGAAGACGCTGCGCCCGTTCGAAGTCACCAACACGCGCTTCGGCAAGCCGCACGTGCGCGATGTGTACGCCGGCACCGGCGTCACCGAAATGCGCTGGGATGACGCGGGCAAGGAAACGACGTCGAACAAACCGCTCGCCAAGCCCGTGTGGGAAGGCAACCTGTTCGGCCTGATGTTCGCCGCGCTCCCGCTGCGCGCGGGGGACGAATACGCGATCCCGTTCTTCCAGTACGACAAGGGCGAAGGCACGTTCGACATCAAGGTCACCGGCGAACGCGACATCGACACGCCGCTGGGCAAGCGCCACGCGATCGTGCTGCAGGCGGGGCCGACGGGGTCGCAGGCGGAGTACCTGATCGGCGCGAAGCCGCGCATCGAACTCGGCTACACCGCCGGTCCGTTCGGACAGGCGCTCGCCCCGTCGTGCGCGGCGTTCGAAGCGGCGACGAAGTAGGCGGATAATCCGCGCGTCCCCCGGAGTCCAACGCATGCCCGCCGTTCCCGCCTGTCCGCAATGCTCGCTCGACAACACCTACGCAGACGGCGCGCTTTACGTCTGCGCCGACTGCGGATTCGAGTGGGCGGCCGATGCGCAGGACGCGGAGGCGGGCGCGTCCGCCGTCGTGCGCGACAGCAACGGCAACGTGCTCGCCGACGGCGACACGGTGGTCGTCATCAAGGACCTGAAGGTCAAGGGATCGTCGATCCCGCTCAAGCAGGGCACGGTGATCAAGGGCATCCGCCTGGTGGCGGACGACCCGGACCACATCGAAGGAAACTCCGACAAGATCAAGGGCCTGGTCCTGAAAACGCAGTTCCTGCGCAAGGCCTGAGCCCGCGGCCGAGGCAGGCCCTGCTGCATCGCGGCATGACCGTAAGCTGGCCCTGCGGCGGGGGGCCGCTTGGGGGATCCATGCACAACTTTTTCTGGGGCGCGCTGATCATCGCGATCGGCCTGTTCAACGGGCGCTCCGTGTTCCTCGGGGATTTCAGCGTGCTCAGCGTCGTGTTCGACGCGCTCGGCCTGTTCTGGGTCGGGCGGGGCGTGCTCGACGTGCGACGAGCACGCGTGGCGGCCTCGCCGGCGACGGATTCGGAGACGGCCTGAGGCGCGCGGTCAGTGGCGCACGTCGAGTGGCACGTCGGCCACCGCAAGCCACGTCCACGCAGCGACCACCGAGGCGAACAGCGCGACGAGCACACCGGCCCAGTGCGACCAGTGCCATTGCGCGACCGCGAGCCACAACACCAGCGCACCGAGCGCGAGCGCGGCGAGCCAGCGCGTCCACGACGGGCGCAGGCGTACGACCGCGCCGCAGCGGTCGCACTGGTCGGCGAACCCGCGCGAGAACAGGATGCGTCGGCGCGAAATGGACTGCGCGCTGCAGTTGGGGCACGGCTGGTTCGGGGGCATGCGTCCTCCGGGGGGGCCCAGACAGTGTGGGGGGCGCATGCGTGATGAAGGCTTTGACGCGGCGGCACGGCCGCTTCTTTCGATCCTTGATCAGGCAATCCTGCGCGAGGCGGGCAGGCGTCGCGCGAAGTCGATGACTGCGCGCGCGCAGGCCTGGGGGGGCGGCTTGCAACAACAGGTGCGGGCCGGCGATGTCAACCAACGTGCAGTCGGGGAGCGACGTACGCAGCGATTCGCCGGCTGCGCGCGAAACGAGACGGTCGCGGCGGCCACGCAGGTAGAGCGTCGGGACGCGGATTCGATCCAGGTGCGCCGAGGCATCCACGCGCAAGGCGGCGTGGCTGCGGCGACGCAACACCGTCGGTGCGACACGCTGCAACGTGGTCGACAACGCATGGATCTGTGCGGGCGTTGCGTCATCGCCCAGCAACCACCAGCGCAACAACGCCCGCGGCGCGTGGTGCACCGGCGCGATCGGCAGGAGCGGCGACAAGGCGCTCAGGACGCGCGTCGGAAACCGAGCGAACGTCGTCGACAACACAAGGCCCGCGAGGTTCGCGGGCTGGCTTGCTGCAATTGCGAGCGCGATCGGCCCGGAGAACGATTCGCCCAGCAGCACGAAGGGGTCTTCGGCTGGCAGCGCATCGCGGACGAACGCTTCGAGTGCAGCGTGGTCGAGGAAGCGATCCGTCGGATACGCGATCACCCGCGTCGACGAGAACGCACCGTCCAGCGCAACCAGGAAATCGCCATGCAGCGCCCCGGTGCCGTCCAGGCCGGGCAGCACGATCAGGTGCAGCGGATTGGCGGCGGCACCGCTCAGTCGCGGAACCCGGTCTGCTGCGCGATGGCGATGCCCAGGCCGATCAGCGTGCAGCACAGCAGCGCGAGCAACGTCCCGGCCCAGGCCATCACGAGGCGTCCCGATCCGCCCCCATGCTGCTGCACGTGCGCCCGCAGCACCCACGCCAATGCGACGACCAGGCCTGCGGGCACGAGGAAGCGCGCGATGTTCGGCGTGGCGATCGTGGTGACATAGCCGAGCGCCACGGCGCCGAGGCATGCCACGTAGAACCGCCGCCGTGGCGATGCGAGCAGCCTTTCCTGGATGTGCATCGGCGTTCCCCGGATCCCTGCCGGCGATGATGCACTGAACGCCGACCCCATGCCCATGGCCAGTGCAAGGGCATTGGTGCGTTTGCCCTCGATGTCCATGCGTCGAGGTTTTCCATGAAACACATCCGGATCGTGCTTCTCGCCGCTGCGCTCCTCGCGCCCGCAACGTTCGCGCAACAAGCCGGCATCACGCGCATCGACGTCGGCCGAAACGACCTGGAAATTCCCGGCCGCGAACTCATCCAGGTACGCGTCGCGTTCGCGCCGGGCGCTGCGTTCGGGCGCCACTCGCATCCGGGCGCGGAGGTGGCCTACGTGTTGACGGGCACGCTGCAGTACCAGTTCGATGGCGAGGAACCGCGCACGCTGAAGGCCGGCGAAGCCTTGTTCATCCCGGCCGGCACCATCCATTCGGCGAAGAACGTCGGGAAGGTGGAAGCGACGGAGCTGGCGACCTACGTCGTCGAGAAGGGCAAGCCGGTCCTCATGCTGGCGCCAGACCGATGATCAGGCCCGACGCGGCGCCGTGGTGCGCCGCGACGCCGTCGGCTTCGCCTTCTTGTCGTACCAGGTGAACGCCTGCGCCGGCAGCGACACCTTGTTGGCGTCGTCGCCCTGCATGTGCTGTTCGATCCACGCCGCTTCCTTCTCCACGCCCAGCGCCTGCGCGATGCCGGTGAGCAGGGTCTTGCTGGTCTTGCGCGCGGTGAGCGGCATCACGGTGAACACGCGCTGCTTCCAGTCGAAGGTCCAGCACGCGCGTTGCACGGTCTTGCCGCGGACCATGCGCGCACCGCCGTGGAAATTGAGCCGGTTGCATGCGCCGGGCATGTCGTCGGTGAGCACGATCGTCGTGCCGTCCTTGCGTTTCGTGCTCGCAATGTCGGCCGCCCGCGCCAGGGGCGCGAGGGCGAGGAGCACGGCGGCGAACACGAGGACGCGCAACTGCATGGAGGCCGGGGGCGCCTGGAGGGCTGGACGAAAGCGTACCCCATGGATTCGCAAAGGCGGCACAGGGTTGCGTCCCGTGCCGCCATCGCGCCGCTCAGCGGCCGAACGCCCCGTACAGGTAACGCCCGCTGCCGTCCGGCCGCGCCAGTCCGTCGAAATCATCCGCCGGCGCCACCAGCGCCGTCGGCAGCACGATCGCCGGGACGAACTGCTGGTCCGGTTGGAACGGATGCAGCGCGTTGCCCGGATCGGCCAGGTGGTAATCCGCGCGCAACAACGTCGGCAACCCTTCGCCGCTGGCCGAATCCGTCAGCATCGGGAAGGCCGCCGCATCGATGCTGATGATGTTGTGCGCGCCGCGGATCCGGTTGTCCGCGCCCGGCGAACCGCCCATCGAGGCGATGTCGCCCCCACGTCCGCGTCGTGGTTGTGCCAGAAAATGTTGAAGTACACGTGCGCCGTGCTGTCCTGCACCGCGAGGCCCGCGCCTTCGTTGTCCGCCACCGTGTTGTTGAGGATCGTCACGAAGTTGCGGCCGTTGTTGCCGTTCGGCCCCGTGCACGTGTCGCCGCAGTTGCCGTCCACCAGGATCGCGCCCGTGCCGAAGTTGCGCACCACCACGTTGTTGTAGACGTAGCCGACGTTGTACTGGTCGAGGAAGATCGCCGAACCGGCCTTCGTCGTGCGGTTGGCTTCGAACCAGTTGCTGCGCACGACCAGCAGCGCCACCGACGCCGCGCCGCCGCGATCGTGCTGCCCGATCAGGCCCGCGCCCACGCCGTAGTGGTCGCCGTCGGACACCGTGTCGTTGCCGAAGAACACGTTGTGGTGCACGTCGCCGTTCATGCCGATGGCCAACCCCGCGCCGTGCGGCAACGACGGTTCGTACAGGCGGTTGTTGCGAATGATGTTGTGGTGCACGTTCGCGACCAGGCCCGTCATCGTGAGCACCGTGCCGAAGCCATCGTTGGCGCCGGTGGCCTGGTCGATCGAGCCCAGCGTCTCCGTCGCGCCGCCGATGTTGATGCCGCCGCCGTGGTGGCCGCCGCCGTTTTCCTCGACCAGGTTGTTCGCGATTTCCAGCGCGACCGTCCGGCCGCCGCCCGCCTCGATGCCGCCGCAGTCGGTGCGCGCCGTCGGCGTGGTGCAACCGTTGTGGTGGACGTGGTTGTTGCGCAGCGTGATGCGTTCGTTGGCGTCCCAGGTCGTGACATCGATGCCGCGATCGTTGCTGCCGGTGACCACGAAGCCGTCGATCGTCAGGTCGATCGGCGCCTCGGCGTGGATCACGTGATCGTCGGCGTTGGCGGGCGTGACCGTGGCGGGCCAGGCGAGCGGATCGCGCGCGGTGAACACGCTGTTGAAGCCGCCCACCAGGATGTGCCGGCGCTGCATGCCGAGGTTGACGTTCTCGCGATAGCTGCCGTTGGCGACGCACACGACCGTGCGCGTGCTGCCCGCCGCGGTGATGGCCTGGCCGATCGTGCCGTACGGGTTCGCCTTCGTGCCTGTGCCGGTGGCGCCCGCGCGGACGAACAGGATGCTCCAGCCCGACGGCCGCGTCGCATCGTTGATGCAGCCGTAATCGAGATACCCGTTGCCGCCGATCCCGGCGCCGACGACTTGCGCGGCGGGCACCGCGATCGCCGCCTGCCGGCCGCCCGTGCGCATCGTGCGCGGCGGTTTGAGCGCAGCGGTCGCCGGTGCCGCGCCCGCGATGCGTGGTGCGGCGACGGGCGCAGGCGTCGGCCGCGGTGTCTCACGGCTGGGGCAGGCGGCGAGGGTGGCGATCGCGAGCGTGCACGACACGCCGCGCAAGGTCGGCATCAGTTGCATTGGTTCGCTCCCAGCGTCGTGTGCGCGGTCCGTGCCGTGACCACCAGGACACCGGGCGTCCATCCTCCAGCGCCGTTGTCCTGCAGGCGCACCTGGTAATTCGGGCGCACCGCGGCCGGGATGTCGTCCGTCCATGCAACCGCCTGGTTGCACAACGCACTGCCCACGAGCGGCGTGGCCGTCGTCGCGCTCAGCGCCAGGCTGCCGCCCGTGAGCAGGTTGGCGGCACCGGTCACGTGGTGCGCGACGTTGGCGCCGGGATACGTGAACTCGTCGAGCTCGACTTCGTTGTCGCCATACCCGGGGGTCGGATAGCCGCCCCACAACGGTTGGTTCCAGTTGTTCGTGACGAAGTTGCGGCGCAACTCGATCTGCTCGCCCTTGTAGGTGTTCCAGTGGAAGGGCTGTGCGTTCGTCAGCGTGCCGGTGGCGCTGGTGACCTGCACGGCGTTGTTGACGGCGACGTAGCGCCCCCAGAATGCCTCGGGCGTGCGCCGTCGGATCACGCCGTAGTCCTTGCCGTTGGCGATCATGTGGAAGTCGACGTTGTTGGCGTCCAGCACCAGGTGGCCGTCGTAGAAGTCCCACGAGTTGGCGTTGTCCAGGCAGCAGGAGAACAACGTCGCGGCGCCCGCGCTGGTGTTCTTGTTCAACTCGGTCAGCACGGTGTTGAAGTAGAACCACAACTTGCCGCGGCGTCCGTCGATCGGGCTGTTGTCCGAGCCGAAGTGCACCATCGAGGCGCCCATCGTCTGCACGTGCACCTTCGAATCGCGGCGGAAGATGTTGCCGTACATGTAGCTGCCGGCGTCGTACTTCTCCCAGTCGCGTTCCATCTGCGCGCGCAGCGCCGGCGTCACTGACCCCGGGCTCTGGTCGGCCAGCAGGTTGAAGAACCACGGGAACACCGACGGCCGGAAGTCCTCGATGTCGATCAGGTCGATCGTGTGCGCACCGTTCTCGAAGTAGTTGTAGCGCACCAGTTCGCCGACGGTGCGCATCTTCAGGTCGTTGCCGTTGGAGGCCTCGTCGTTGTCGATGGTGCCGCTGCCGTCGATGTCGTAGCGGATCGGGTTGCCGAAGTAGTTGTACTGGACGACGAAGTTGACGCCCTGGATGTAGGCCTGGTGCACGTTGTAGTCGTCGACCAGCCCGTTGTCGTGGAACCAGTTGGCCTCCAGCAGGAAGTTGCGCGTGAGGTAATGGTCGCCGCCGTAGTCCAGGCCGCGGCTGATCACGTAGACGCCCACCGGGCAGAACGCGAACTCGTTGTCGCGCAGGGTGACGTTCTGCGCGCGCGACACGTACAGGCACCCGGTGTGCGTGTTGTACAGGTGCGACAGGTTGTCCATGCCGATGTAGCCGGCCGCGTGGCTGGCGCCGGAGTAGGGCGGCAGCATCGCGCCGGTCAGGTTGAGGCCTTCGACCGCGATGTTCCGGATCCCGCTGTCGCGCGCGATGGCCACGATGCCGCGGTTGACCGTCGAATACTCCTCGGCCGGCGTGCCGATCAGGCTTTGCAGCGCGCTGCTGTTGCGCACGCGCGCGCCGATGCCGTTGATCTTCGGGCGCGCGCCGTTGGCGTCGCGCACGCCGCACACCTTGATGTCGCTGGTGACGATGAAGATGCGCTCGTTGTACGGCGTCGACTTTGGCAGCACGCGCACCATCGTGTGCGGCGACAGCGATTCCCACGGCACGTTGGCCAGGCTGGTGATCGCAGCGCCAGGCCCGACGTCGATGACGGTGGTGTTGAAGTTGGCGTTGTCGGGATCGGCGGGATCGCAGTTCGCGAGCGTGCGCGACTCGCGCAGGCCCGGGAAATCCTGGCCGGTGAAGCCGGTGGGCACGACCGGGACGGGCGCCTGGTTGCGGCCGGTGCGCATCGTGCGCGAGGGCTTGGCGGCGGTGGCCACGGCGCTGGCCGTCGCGGGCGTGGGTGTTTTCGGTTGCGCGCGCTGCGCCGGTTTGGCGTTGCAGGCCGCCAGCAATGCAGCGCTGGCCAGCACGGCGGCCAGCGATTTTGCGATAGACGCGTTCACGTGACGCTCCCCGTAGGCAATGGATGTCGTGCGACTCGCCCCGATCCGTGGCTTGCGCCAAGGGCGATTCGTTTGCTCGACACCATCGGCCCCACGGCAGACACGCACGCCGTCGATGGTCTGGCGCGGATGCAGGCCGCCAGCGGGGGGGATTCTCTCCAGATCGGCACGACAAGGAAAGCCGCGCGATGCGCAAGTTGCGATGCAATGCACAGGTGGACGCAATCGGGTAGGCGTCCGGTTGACGCGGGGTGTCAGCTAGCGACGCGCAAGGTCGCGGTGTCGGGTGCGGGGCGTTCGGGAAGTCCGTTGCGTTAGGCTGTCGCGTCGGCGCGTGCCGCCAGGGGAGAGGTCCGTGGGCTACAAGAGCTGGGTGCTGATCGCGCTGGCGGTCGTTGGATTCGCGTCGGGCGCGGTGGATCAGTATTTCTATCCGGGCCAATTCATGCCGCCTTCGACGCTGGCGGCCACGCTGGTCGGCGTGGTGCTGATGTTCGCCTGGTATCGCCTCGATGCGAACCAGCGCGGGATTGGGCGCACGCCGTTCCTCGACGTCGGCGTCGTGCTCCTGGCGATCGTCGCGTTGCCCATCTATTTCTTCCGTTCGCGCGGCGCCAAGGGCGGCTTCGTCGCCAGTGCGGTTTTTCTGGTGGCGATGATCGGCTACGGCGTGCTCGGGATCGCGGGGCAATACGCGACGTATTACGGGCTGCAGGCTTGAGGCGTAGTCGCTTCCACTGATGAGCATGGCGCGCGCTTCGGCGCGTCGGCGGCGGTAAGATCTCGCCGCCTGTCCGACCTGCAGGAATCCTCCCCATGTCCGCAAGATTGGTTGTCCTGCTTGTCGCCCTGATCGCCGTCGGCAGTGCCACGGCACAAACGGCCCCGAAACCCGCGCCGACGAAAGTCATGATCGTCGGCACGTTCCACCTGGACAATCCGGGGCGCGATGTCTTCAACGTGCAGGTCGACGACGTGCTGGCAAAGAAGCGCCAGGCGGAACTGGCCGACGTCGCCGCGTCACTCGCGAAGTTCGCGCCGACCGAAGTCATGGTGGAGTGGCCGTCGGCCACGACCGACGAGCAGTACGCAAGCTTCCGCGCCGACAAGCTGCCGCCTTCGCGCAACGAGGTCGTGCAACTGGGCTTCCGCCTGGCGGCGCTGCGCAAGCTGCCGCGCGTGCATGGCATCGATGCGCCGGGCGAATTCCCGTTCGATCCGGTCAAGGACTACGCGAAGACCCACGCCATGTCGCCGCGCCTGGACGCCGCATTGGCCGGCGCCGGCAAGGAAGTGCAGGTGCTCAGCCAGCGCGTGCGCGAGGGCAGCATCGGCTCGGTGCTGCGCTACATGAACGCGCCCCCGCGCGCGCTCAAGAACCATGGCTTCTACATGGACATGCTGCGCTACGGCGACGGCGACACGCAGCCCGGCGCCCGCCTGGTCGGTGCGTGGTATGCGCGCAACCTCGCGATCTGCGCGCGGCTGCTGCAGGCGCTGCCGGAAGGCGGGCGCGCGGTGGTGTTCTTCGGCGAAGGGCACGCGTATCTGTTGCGCCAGTGCATCGTGGAAACGCCGGGCGTCGAGCTGGTCGAGGCGAACGATTACTTGCCGAAGTAGGTCGCCCGAGCGACCGGGCGATCGGCGCGGTAATGTGTCGGCCAGTCAACGCAAGGACGCAAGCGATGCGACCCGCCCAGAAACAGGTTGCGGCAATGGCCCTTCTCGTGGTCTGCCTCGTCAACGCATGGAGCGCAGGGGCACTGTGACGAAAGAAGAGTTCGTGCTGTTGCTCGCCTGGCTGCTGGGGCCGCCGATGCTCGTTGGCTCGTTCTTCCTTGTTTGGGCCCTGCGTCGCGGTGGTCGCCGGGCGCTGGGGCGCGAGGTCCTTGCGTGGTTCCTGTTGCTGGCGCTGTCGGCGCTCTTCGCCTTCGGGATGGTCGTCGTGGAGCTAGGTTCGCTGGGGTACTACCTCCGCGCTCGCGACGCCCCGTTCTTGTGGGCGCCCTTCGCGTTCCTCGCCGTCGCGCTGGCGCTTCCCGTTGCGGTGTGGTGGGGACGTCGTGCGCCCCCTTCGACTCTGCCTAGGCCGCATTGATCGCCAACTGCGCCGCAAACGCCCGCTGGTACGCCGGCCGCGCTTCCCCGCGCGCGACATACGCCGCCAGGGTCGGGAATTCGTCCAGCAACCCGGACGGCCGCACGCGCAGCAGCACCGACACCATCATCAGGTCGCCGGCGCTGAACGCACCGTCGAGCCACTCGGATTCGCCGAGGCGCGCCGACAACCGGCGCAAGCGTTCGCGGATCCGATCCTGCACCAGCGGCAGCCGGTCCTTCGCCCACGGCTTGTCGCCTTCCTGGAACTTTGCGATCGACAGCTCGAGGATCGGCGGTTCGATCGTGTTGACCGCGGCGAACATCCAGGTGATGGCGCGCGCCCGCGCGTTGGCGTCGGCCGGCAACAGGCCCGCGTGCTGTTCGGCGAGATGAAAAACGATCGAACCCGTTTCGAACAGCGCAAGGTCGCCGTCCTCGAACGTGGGAATCTGGCCGAAGGGATGCACGCGCAGGTGCGCGGGTTCCTTCATCGCCTGGAACGACACCAGCCGCACGTCGTAGGGCTGACCGGTTTCTTCGAGCGCCCAGCGCACGCGCGTGTCGCGCGCGAGGCCCTTGCCGCCGTCGGGCGAGCGTTCGAAGGCGGTGATGGTGATGGTCATCGTGGCGCGCTCCTGGGGGTTCCATCCATGACGACGAATGACGAAGGCCGGAATCGACACGGTCCGGTCATTTCTCCTTGCGCAGGGCCACGACCAGGGCAAACACCGCGGCCCCGATGGAAAAGGGCTGCGCGTCGAGGAAATTGGCGGCTGACCACGTGGGCAACCCGGTGTAGCGCGGGTTCCTCACCATGCAGGCGAACAGCGCCGCGCAGTAGAAAACGAACACGCCGAAAAGCACCCAGCCCCATTCCTTCCGCATCGTTCGATCCCGTCCAGGGAAAGCCGGATGATAGGTCACGCCCTCTACGCAGCAGGCGCGGCTCGGGACACGATATCCAGCGCCACCGCCTCCGCCGTGCGAATGCCATCCACGCCGGCCGACAGGATGCCGCCCGCGTAACCCGCGCCTTCGCCCGCCGGGAACAACCCGCGCGTATTCAAGCTGTGCCCGTCCTCGCCGCGCGTCACGCGCACCGGGGACGACGTGCGGGTCTCGACGCCGGTCAGCACTGCATCCTGCATCGCGAACCCGCGGATCTGCCTGTCGAACGCCGGCAGCGCTTCGCGGATCGCCGCGATCGCGTACTCGGGCAGCGAGGGCGCAAGATCCCCCAACCGCACGCCGGGCTTGTACGAAGGCAGCACGCCTCCGAATTCACGCGACGCCCGGCCTTTCAGGAAGTCGCCCACCAGTTGCCCCGGCGCTTCGTACTCGCCGCCGCCCAGTTCGAACGCACGCGCTTCCCAATGCCGCTGCAATTCGATGCCGGCCAGCGGGCCAACGCCGTACGGCGCGAAGTCCTCCGGCGTGATGCCGCACACGATCGCCGCGTTCGCGTTGCGCTCGTTGCGCGAGTACTGGCTCATGCCGTTGGTGACCACGCGCCCGGGCTCGCTGGCCGCGGCGACCACGGTGCCGCCGGGGCACATGCAGAAGCTGTACACCGAGCGCCCGTTGCGGCAGTGGTGCACGAGCTTGTAATCGGCCGCGCCGAGCAGCGGATGCCCGGCCTGCGGGCCGAAGCGCGCGTTGTCGATCAGCGATTGGGGATGTTCGATGCGGAACCCGATCGAGAACGGCTTGGCTTCGACGAACACGCCGCGCGCATGCAGCATCGCGAACGTGTCGCGCGCACTGTGGCCGAGCGCAAGCACCACGTGGTCGGCGCGCAGTTGTTCGCCGCTCTCCAGCGTCACGCCGCGCACGTGGCGCGTGCCTTCGCGATCGGTGTCGACCAGCAGGTCGTCGACACGCTGGCTGAAGCGGATCTCGCCGCCCAGCGATTCGATCGTCGCGCGCATCTGCTCCACCATCGACACCAGGCGGAACGTGCCGATGTGCGGCTTGCTGACGTACGCGATTTCCTCCGGTGCACCGGCCTTGACGAATTCGTCGATCACCTTGCGCCCGTAATGCTTCGGGTCGCTGATCTGGCTCCACAGCTTGCCGTCGGAGAACGTGCCCGCGCCGCCTTCGCCGAACTGCACGTTCGATTCGGGATTGAGCACTTTCTGGCGCCACAGGCCCCAGGTGTCCTTCGTGCGTTCGCGCACGGCCTTGCCGCGTTCGAGCACGATGGGCCGGAAGCCCATCTGCGCGAGCACCAGCGCGGCGAACAACCCGCACGGGCCCATGCCGATCACGAGCGGGCGCAAGGGCAGGGACGTCGGCGCGCGCGCCACGAACTTGTAGACCGTGTCCGGCGTGCGCATCACCTTGCCGCCGTCGTGGCTGTACGCGTAGCCGTCGTCCTCGTCGTCCAGTTGCAGGCGCTGCAGGATGTCGGCTTCGCGCGGCGTGTCCACGTCGACCGAATAGATCAGCACGATCGCGCCGCGCCGGCGCGCGTCGTAGCTGCGCTTGGCGACGGTGAAGCCGGTGAGTTCGTCGGCGGCGATGCCCAGCCGGGCCAGGATCGCCTCGCGCAGCGCCGCCTCGGGGTGGTCCAGCGGCAGCTTGAGGTCGGTGAGTCGCAGCATGGGGGACATTCGATGGCGCGGAAGCGTGGCGGGCATTTTAGGCGGCGCGAACCCGATAACATCCTCACCCATGCATGCACTGACCTTTTCACGCTTCGGCGGGCCCGACGTCCTGGAATGGACCGACCTGCCGGATCCCCGGCCCGCCCCCGGCGTGGCCGTGGTGCGCACGCAGGCGATCGGGCTCAACTTCGCCGATATCTACCGCCGCCAGGGCCGCTACCACCTGGCCGGGTCGCCGCCGTGGATCGCCGGGTACGAGGCCGCGGGGGAGATCGTGGCGCTCGATCCGCGGGACGCGGGTGGCGCCTTCGCCGTGGGCCAGCGCGTCGCGTTCGCCGACAGTGCGTTCGCCAACGCGGAACAAGTGGCGGTGCCGCTGGATCGCCTGATCGTGCTCCCCGATGACATCGACGCCGACACCGCGGCCGCGTTGTTGCTGCAAGGCCTCACCGCGCAGTTCCTGCTCGAGGACAGCCATGCCGTGCAGGCGGGCGAGACCTTGCTGGTGCATGCGGGCGGTGGTGGCGTCGGGCAGTTGCTGGTGCAGCTGGCGACCGCGAAGGGTGCGCAGGTGATCGCGCTCGCCTCGTCGGAAGACAAGCGGCGTTCGGCGCTCGCGGCAGGTGCACGAGATGCGCTGGCCTCCGGCGACGGCTGGGTCGCGCGCGTGCGTGCGGTGGCACCCGAGGGCGTCGACGTCGTGTACGACTCGATCGGTCGCACGCTCGGCGACAGCCTGGCCCTGGCGCGCATCGGCGGCACGGTGGTGTTCTACGGCATGGCGGCGGGCGATCCGGATCCGGTGGACCCGCGCGTGCTCATGGACCGCTCGCTGACGCTCGTGGGCGGCGACTTGTGGAACGTGCTGACCACCGCGCAGGTCCGCCAGCAACGCGCCGATCGCCTGTTCGCCGCGGTGCGCGCCGGGCACCTGCGCGTGGCCGTCGCCGCACGCGTGCCGCTGCGCGATGGTGCGCAGGCGCATGCGATCCTCGAAGGGCGGGGCAGTGCGGGAAAGGTCTTGCTCATTCCGTAGTCGCCGCTCGAAACCTCCTCCACCCTTGAATGGAAGCCCCCATTTCCCATGGCTCGCGCGCTCAATAAGAACCGGATGCTGTTCTCGCGCATCCTGATGATCACCGCCATCGCGTTGATGCTGTTCACCCGCTCGCACTGGCCCAACGACAGCGCGCTGCACGAAACCTTCGACACGCTGGGCTACGTGCTCATCGTGTTCTGCGGCATGGGGCGGCTGTACACCACCGCGTTCCTCGGCGGGTTGAAGAACGAAACCCTCGTCACCTACGGCCCGTTCTCCGTGGTGCGCAATCCGCTGTACGTGTTTTCCTGGCTGGGGTTCACCGGGTTTGCGATCTTCTCCAACAATCTGTGGGTAATGGTGCTGGTGCCGGTCGGGTTCTGTTTCGTCTACCACTTCCTCGTGAAGCGCGAAGAAGCCTTCCTGCAGGAGAAGTTCGGCCAGGCCTTCACCGATTACGTCGCGCGCGTGCCGCGCTTCCTCCCCCGGTTCTCGAACTTCAACCAGCCCGACGAAATCACCGTCGTGCCGCGCTTCCTGCTGCGCGGCCTGCTCGACAACGTCTGGTGGTTCATCATTCCGCTGATCCTCGAAATGACGGAGTTCTGAACCGCCGCGCGGCGCGGGACCGGCCTGCGGGTGCTTCCGGCCCGCGGCGGCGGCCCGTTTGCGCCGCGGGTTGCGTTCCCCTCCTTGACCCCCGTCGGATCCCCCCATGCTGACCCTCCGCCAGCTGCGCAAACGCAAGGTCGCGCAATGGGTGCTGGGGTACACGGCGGTCGCATGGGCCTTGCTGCAGGCCGTGGGCCTGCTGGCCGGCACCTACGGGTGGTCGGCCGTACCGATGCGCGTGGGCGTGGCGCTGGCGGTGCTCGGCTTCTTCCTCACGCTGGTCATCGCGTGGTTCCAGGGCGAGCGCGGGCAACAGAAGGTCACGCGGCTGGAAGTCGCACTCATCGCGCTCGTCGTGCTGGTGGGCGGTGCGTGGTTGTGGCAGACGGTGCGCTCCACGTCCGACCAGGCGACCGGCGTCGCCACCGCGGGCGCGGACAGCGGCATCCCCACGATCGAAAAGGATCCGTCGATCGCCGTGCTGCCGCTGGAGAACCTGAGCGCCGACAAGGAGCAGCAGTACTTCTCCGACGGTATCTCCGAAGAACTGCTCAACGTGCTGAACAAGGTGCCGGAGATGCGCGTGATCGCGCGCACGTCGAGCTTCGCGTTCAAGGGCCAGGATTTGCCGGTGCCGGAGATCGCGCGCCGCCTGCACGTCGCCTCGATCCTGCAGGGCAGCGTGCGCAAGGCGGGCAACCGCGTGCGCATCGCGGTGCAACTGGTGCGCGCCACCGACGGCGCGCAACTGTGGGCGGAAAACTACGACCGCACGCTCGACGACATCTTCCAGGTGCAGGACGAGATCGCCGCGTCCGTCGTCGAGCAACTGAAGATCAAGTTGCTGAAGGCGCCCACCGTCACGCCCGTGGATCCGCGCGTGTACGCCCTGGTGCTGCAGGCGCAGGCGCTGCTGGACCAGCAGAGCAAGGAAGGACGTGCGCAGGCGTTGCTGGTGTTCAAGCAGGCGCTGGCGATCGCGCCGAACGAAGCGCGCGCGTGGGCCGGCCTCGGGCGCGTGTACATCAACCAGTCCATCTACAGCGAGCTGCCGCAGGCCGACGCGGCGAAGCTGGCGCGCGAAGCGCTGGACAAGGCGCTGAAGATCGATCCGCGCAACGTCATCGCGATCACGGGCCTGGCGCGCCTGGCCGCGGATTTCGACTTCGATGCGCAGGCGGCCGCCGACTACAACAAGCGCGCGTTGCAGATCGAACCGAACAACCTGGTCGCCATCAACACGCTCGGCATCCTGCTCAGCAACGTGGGGCGCTTCGAAGACGCGCTGCCGCTGTACGACTACCGCGTCGCCCACGATCCGGCCAACCCGACGGCGTACAACAACCGCGGCATCACCCGGTACTACGCGCGGCAATGGGATGCGGCGATCGACGATTTCCGTACCGCGTTGCGGCTGAGTCCGGCGTTCGTCGGCGCGCGCAACGGCATCGCCGTCTCGCTGCTGGTGGGGAAGGGCGATGCGGCCGGCGCGCTGCGCGAGATCGCCGGCGAACCCGATGAAGCCTCGCGCCTGCAGGTGCGGGCGCTGGCGTTCCATGCACTGGGGCGCACGCGCGAATCCAACGCGGCGCTGCAGGGACTCATCCGCACGTACGGCGACCAGCAACCCACGCTGGTCGCGCTGGCCTACAGCTATCGCGTGGACCGCGATGCCGCGTTCCACTGGCTGGACATCGCCGCGCAGAGCCGCGATCCGGCCGCCACCTCGGTGGCGTTCGACGTGCTGACCGACTCGCTGCGCGACGACCCGCGCTGGCTGCCGTTCCTGCGCAAGATCGGGTACGCGCCGGAGCAATTGGCGACGATCCGGATCGACGTGCCCAGGCCGGGGACCTGACGGGACGGGTTACGCCACCCATCCGGGGGAGTCGCCCCGCGGGATTCCTGCGTTCTCCCAGTTGATAAGCAACGGAGAACACCATGCACATCAAGCGCACGCCATGCCTGCTCGGGCTGGCCTTCGTCGCCACGGCGGCCCTTGCCGCCCATCCGCAGTTCCTGCGCGCGCCCAGCGCGCAACTCGGGTCGCCCAAGGTCATCGTGAAATGGACCGAGATCGGACTCGGCAGTACCGACAGCGTCAACTACACGGCCAGCGCCACGGCCGGGGCCCGCTTCCAGTGCGTCAACCGCGGCAACAACTGCCCGGCGGCCTCGAACAAGGAAGACGTGCTGGCCGACATCAACGTGGGCGGCACCTTCGCCGTCGACAAGAACGGGAAGATCATCGGATCGCTGGTGATTCCTGCGCCGCCCAGCACGCTGCAGTGCCCGGGCAACCAGGTGGTGGGCATCGTCTCGGTCGCATTCACCAACATCCGGCTGACGGACCTGACCAATGGCGTGTCGTCGCCGACCAATCCCTCGGCGTTGACCTACAGCGGGCCGGAGTGCCCCTGATCGCCCTTCGCCCATCCGGGTCGGGTTAACCCCACCCATTCGGGGGAGTCGCCTCCCCCGAATCCGGCGTTCTCTGTGTTTGTCACCCACGGAGAGGACGCCATGCAGATCAAACGCAAGCACTGGTGGCTGCTCGGCCTGGTGGCCGTCGCCACCGCCGCGCTGGCCGCGCACCCGCATTACCTGCGCGCCCCGAGTGCGCAGCTCGGCTCGCCGAAGGTCATCGTGAACTGGGCGGAAGTGGGGCTCGGCAATACCGGCAGCGGCGTGACCTACATCGCCAGCGCGACGGCCGGCGCGAAGTTCCAGTGCGTCAAGACCGGCCACGTCTGCCCGAAACCGGGGGCGAAGGAAGAAGTGCTGCAGGACGTCCACGTCAGCGGCACCTTCAGCGTCGACAAGAACGGGAAGATCAGCGACACCCTGGTCATTCCCGCGCCACGGAGCACGCTGGTCTGCCCGCACTACCAGCACGTGGTGATCGCGTCCGTCGTCTTCACGAACATCACGTTGACGGACGTGACCAACGGCGTGTCGTCGCCGGCGAATCCCTCGGCGCTGTCGTACAACGGGCCCGAGTGTCCGTGATGCGGTGACGATGGAAAAACCCCGCCGGATGGCGGGGTTTCTTCAAGCTGCTTCAGCGTGATAGGGCTCGATCCTGTCGAGCGTCTTGCCCAGCGCATCGCGCGCCATGGCCATGTCGGAATCGATCTGCAAGCCGATCCAGAAGCCATCGGTCATGCCGAAGAACTTCGACAGGCGCAGGCCGTATCCGCCGTGATTGCCCGTTCGCCCGCGAGGATCGCGCTGATGCGCGACTGCGGCACGTCGATCGCCGACATTGCGGACGGCTGGCTTCGATGCCAGAGTCGGGTGCGCGATGCATGGGGCAGGGGAACGTGGATGGGCGTTGAGTGGCTCGGCGGCGTGTGGTCCCTGTTCGGATTGTTCGTGCTCGCGCTGCTCATCCTGTGCCTCATCGTGCAGGTGGCCACCCGCTACGTGCTGGCGACGCTGGTGCTCGCTTCGCTGTGCAGCCTGGCCGCGGCGGCAAACGCGCTGGGTTTCGATCCGCCCAGCGATTTCCTGATGACGTTCCTCGGCACGTTTTTCTTCTTCGCGACCGGGATCGGGTTGTTGGCGCTGATCGTCCGGCTGGTTCGCGGCAAGTAGACTGCGCTGCCATGCGCACGCGCCCCCCCAGCATCGATGGGCTGGCTGCCAGCACGCTGCAGTTGCCGCCGGGCGCGTGGACGTGCGTGCTGGATTGCCTGTGCGAACGATTCCCGGCGATCCCGCGCGCGCAATGGATCGAACGCATGGCGCGCGGGCGGGTCGTGGACAACGCCGGCCATCGGGTGACGCCGGAGACGCCGTATCGCGTCGGGCTCGAGGTCCATTACTACCGCGAGGTCCCGGACGAAGCGCCCATCCCGTTCGAGGAAGTCGTGCTGCATGTCGACGCCGACTTGCTGGTGGCGGACAAACCGCATTTCCTGCCGGTCGCGCCGACGGGCGCGCACGTGCATGAAACCTTGCTCGGGCGACTGGTTCGGCGCACGGGGAACGACGCGTTGGTGCCGCTGCACCGCATCGATCGCGAGACCGCCGGCCTGGTGTTGTTCTCGACCAATCCGGACACGCGGGCGCATTACCAGGCGCTGTTCCGCGAACGACGGGTCACGAAGGCGTACGAAGCGATTGCGCCCGCGTTGCCGGATGTCGAATTCCCCTGCCTCCGTGCCAGCCGGATCGTCGCCGGCGAACCGTTCCATCGCATGCAGGAAGTCGCAGGCGCGGCGAACAGCGAAACCCGCATCGAAGTGATTTCGCGCGGCGCCGGACGCTGGCGTTATGCGCTCACGCCGATCACCGGCCGCAAGCATCAATTGCGCGTGCACATGGCGGCGATGGGGGCGCCGATCGAAAAAGACAGCATTTACCCGTCGGTGGTGCGTCGTGCGGCGGGCGATTACACCGCGCCGTTGCAACTCCTGGCCAAGCGACTGGTGTTCGTGGATCCGATCAGCGGGGAAGAACGCCGCTATTCGAGCCGCATGCTGCTGCAGTCAACGCACGACAATCGAACGGATCCATTGCGCCGCGATTGATAAAAGCGGGAGCGCGGCCCAGCCCCACGCAAGCAGGTGAAGCCACCGGGCGCCGCGCCAGCGACGAAAGAGCGCGACGGCCGCGAGCGCGAACAGGATCGTGCCCGGGGCGAAGTAAACGAGCGCGGCCATGGATTCGAGCGCGCCCGAGTCCACGTTGCGACCGTATCGGCGGACTGCATCGGCCGCAGCGACGCGGGAAGCATTCAGCAGCAATGCGCCCATGCAGGTGAAGACGATCGCCGCCGCCGTGTCGATCCAGGCGCGAGTGCGTTTCGGCTGCTGCACGATCTGCATGGACGTCCTGCCGTTGGGCCGGAGATTGCCGGTTGCGGCCCACATTACGGAAGCTGCATGCGGGGGACAAGGCGGCAGCAAAGCGCTCTGCATCCCGGCAATCAGCAGGCATTCGCTGTTGCCTGCGCCGAGGATTGCCTACCATGCGCGCAGGAGTTCCCACGTGCGCTGGATGGAATCAGAGGAAATCCATGGGTCGCTTCGTCGAAGTGGATCGCCATCGGAAGCTCGTCGAAGTCTCGTTCTTCGGCGAGGTGACCTATCGCGAGCGCATCGAAACCATGCAGTACATTTTCCCGCCGATGCTCAAGCACCGCTTGCGGCGCTTGTTGCTGGACTTCTCCGGCGCGCGGCCCGGCGCACCGGATGGCACCCGCGAAGAACTGATGGAGAAGATCCTGTCGGCGCCGGCGCTGGTGGGCGCGCGGGTTGCGTTCGTCAATTCGCTCGATGTCCATGGGTTGCCGGGCGGGCCCGTGCCTGCATTCGAAACGCGGCGCTTCGACAACCGCGATGACGCGGAGGCGTGGTTGCTGGCGGTGGATCCCTAGCGTCGAGCGTCCCGCTCATTCGTACCAGGGCGCGACCGTTGCGCCGAACACCGTTGCCGTCGCGCAAGCCACGATCAGGATCCACAGGGACGCGCGCGCATTGGATGCATTCGACGGGCCCGGCATGAACACCTTCGCGTAGAGCAGCAGCACGGAAAGACAGGCCGCGAGCGGCGGGTAGAGGATCGACGCAAATCCGACCTGCGCAGGCCGGTTGAAGCACAGCAGGCCGATGACCAGCAGGACCGCAGGCGCGACCGGCAGCAGCACATCGGCAGGCGCCAATCGTCCGACGCGTCGCTGGCGAAGCAATGCGGGAATCGAGAGGACTTCAGCGGCCAACAACGTCAGCACCAGCAGGAGCGATGGGTACATGGTGGGTCCGGCCCGTCAGTTGGCCTGAGCTTAGCAATGGCCCGGACGTTCGCCCGCCCGCATCGGCCCAGCAACACTTTTCGCCATGCGATAGTGCGCGGCACACGGAAGGGGAACGGGGCATGCGCAGGCAACACCCATGGGCCTATCTGGCGGCGGCCATCGCCGCGGCCCTGCCGCCAGTCCTCGGGGTAGGGCTCCTCAGTCTTCCCGCGCGGAACGGCACGGCGGCCGCCAGCGGAGTGATCGTCGTGGGCATCGTCGCGTTGGTGCTCGCGTTCGCGTACCTCCTGCCCATCGCGGTCCTGCTGCGGCGACTGCTGCTGTTTCGCGCCGTGATCATGGGCGTCGTGGGCTTCGTTCCGCTCGCCGCGGCGGCCGCGTGCTTCGTGATCGGCGTTACGCAACGCATGCCGGACGGAAGCGAGGTGTCGGTCCCCGTATGGGCCCTGATGCCCGGCGTGGCGTTCTACGGGGCACTCGGCGCCGCGAGTGGCGTGGTGTTCCATTTCGTGTTCCGCCGCATCGCGGGGAACGAGCCCCTGGCGCCGGGCTCCGCCATCGACGCCTGAGGGCGCTCAGCGCGCCTGGGTCATCAGCACGGATCGCAGGTTGCGCAGGCGCAACATCCCGTGTGGCGTGAGGAAGGCGATCCCGTCGGCCTGGACCACGACCAACCCGACAAGCCGAAGCGCGTCCAGTTCCGCCACGGCGAGCGCAAACCCGCGTTCAACGGACTCCAGGGCGGTCATGCAGGTTTTGTCGTCGCAGGCGGAAACCGCCATGGCAGTGCTCGCGGTCCGCTATGTGCGGTAACGCACACAAGCTAGCACCTATTCGGTGACGCGGGGCGCACACGCGTCTGAATGGCCCAGGTGCAGGACTGGCGACGCTAATCGGCGAGCGTGGACCACGGCATGTTCGAAAGCAGGCGCTCGTATTCCTGTTTCACCGCCCGATAGCATTCGCAACTGCGCAGCTCCAGGGCCTGGCGATCGAGGATGCGGATGCGGCCCCGCGCGTACTGGATCACGCCGGCCTGCTGCAGGCGTCCCGCGGCTTCGGTGACGCCTTCGCGCCGGACGCCCAGCCGCGCCGCGATGGTTTCCTGCGTCACGGCCAGGTGGTCGGACTGCATGCGATCCATGTACAGCAACAGCCAGCGGCACAACTGCTTCTCGACGTTGTGGTAGCGGTTGCACACGGCGTTCTGCGCCATCTGCGCCAGCAGCACCTGCGTGTAGCGCAGGATGAGGATCTGGAATTCCTCGCCGCGATTGAACTCGCGGATGACGACATCCGCCTTGAGGCAGAGCGCCTGCCCACCCATCTGCACGACCGCGTGCGCCGGCGTGCTGTGGCTGTCGACGACCAGCGCCGCGCCCACGACGCCTTCGTTGCCGACCATGCCGACTTCGGTGGTATCGCCACTTTCGAGCGAATACAGCAGCGAAATGACGCCGGTGCGCGGAAAGTACATGTGGTTCTGCGCCGCGCCGGCCTCGTACAGCACCTTGCCCACGGGGAGTTCCTGCAGTTGCAGGTGGGGTGCCAGGCGTGCGCAAACCCCGGCTGGCAGCTTGTCCAGCAGGCCGTTGTGGGCTTTCCTTGGCACTGAAGTGCTCATGCTCGAACGCGTCCCCCGCAAAACGGGAGATTGTCGGTTGCAAGCAGCAGGACGTATGTACGGAACCGTACATAGGAGGGTCGCGGCGGACCTTTGCGCGCTTTGGCACATCGGAAGAACGCGCCGGATGGGTGCAGGTCGACAACCTGTCAACGCCACGGTGCGCGCTCCGTCAGCCCATTACAAGGAGCACGCTTGCTATCTGCCCATCCCGTTCATCGACCCGCAACCCCGCCTGCCAGGACGTGATGTGCTTCGGGCGATCGGGCGTCGATGCACGTTTGCCATGCGGCACGGACGCGCGATGTGACCTCCGGCCACCGTGCGCCGGCCCGGTCGTCCGAGGCATCCCACGCGATGGCGGCGTAGTCGTTGACGACGTCCCAGGCCACGCCGCGAAAGCACTGCTCGAGCGTTGCAGCGAAGGACTGGATCTCCGTTTCCAACGCACCAGGCACATGTTGCGGCTGCATGACGTGCTGCCTCGAGGGATCGGTGCGAGCGGGTGTGCACTATGGGCTTGTTCGGCCCGGCGTGCGGGCGCGCGGTGGAGTTTCAGACGGGAGGTGTCGCTATCCCGCTGTCCAATCGATTCCTGACGCGCTCACGAGTAGTTGCGTCGCGCGGGCCACCACCGTCCGGTGATCGCAACGGCGAACAAATAAAGCGCGAGCACGCCAAGGGCAAGATCCGTCACCGTCGGCGACACGGCATGGGTCTGGAAGTAGTACCCATTGATGGCGCGGGCGATTTCGTAATCGACGACACCGGTCACCAGGATTGCGAGCGCCAGGAACGCCACGATCCATCGCCCGAGCGGACGAACCTGCTTGCGTGCATCGCTGCGGTCCGCGACATCCGTCATGCCTCGTTCTCCCGGTGCGCATCCTGGCGCAGTGCGCGTGCTTCCGCGTCCTCCAGTTCCAGGTGCGTCAACCACAACCGCAGGTCGAACTCGAGCTGGTGGTAGTCCGGCGCCATGTGCGTGCACAGCTGGTAGAAGGCCTTGTCGTGCTCGGCTTCCTTCAGGTGCGCGAGTTCGTGCACCACGATCATCTTCAGGAACTCGGCGGGCGCGTCGCGGAACACCGTGGCGATGCGCAGTTCGCGGCTGGACTTGAGCTTCGCACCCTGCACGCGGGAAATCGTGGTGTGCGTGCCGAGCGCGTGCTTCATCACCTGCAGCTTGCTGTCGTAGACCACTTTCCCCAGCGGCACGGCCTTGCGCAAGTGCCGGTCCTTGAGTGCCTGGACGTAGTCGTACAACTGGCGGTCGTTGCGCACGTCGTGGGGCTCGGGATACCGCTCGGCCAGGCGCTTGCCGAGGCGGCCCTGCGCGATGAGCTCCTGCACCTGCGCCTGCAGGTGGGGCGGGTAACCGACGAGGTACTTCAAGGGTTGCATCCGCGGGTAGGACGAAGCCGGGCAGGGGGTCGGTCGCTATGATGGCGCCAGAACCCCCGGATACGAAGCATCGACATGGCGAAGGGCAATCCGCTCCAGGAACAGCTGCTCAAGGCGGGCCTGGTCAAGAAGTCCAAGGTGGCTGAGGTGGCGCGCGAGCAGCACGTGGCCAAGCACGCCAAGGCGAGCAGCGCGCCCGGCGAGATCCAGCGGGACGCAGAGCGGGCGCGGGCCGAAAAGGTCGAGCGCGACCGCGCGCTGGCCGCCGAGCGCAAGGCCCGGGCCCGCACCGCGGAACTGCGCGCGCAGGCGCGGCAGATCATCGAAGACAAGAAGGTGCCGCGGGCGGGGGAAAGCGAATACCGGTTCACCGCCGATGGTGCGATTCGCACGCTGCTGGTCAACGACGACTTGCGGCAGAAGTTGTCGAGCGGGGTGCTGGTGATCGCGCGGCTCGGGGAGCGTTACGAATTGTTGCCGCGCGTGGCGGGCGACAAGGTGCGCGAGCGCGATGCCAGCATGATCGTGGTGGATCACGGGCAGGCGGCGGATGCGGTGTCGATTGCCGCGGACGGCGATGACGCGTATTACGCACAGTTTCAGGTGCCCGACGATCTGGTCTGGTGAACCGTGGCGCGCTTGAGGGGAGTGCTCGCACGATGCTGCCGTCTGTTTGTGAACCGTTCTTCCGCAGCCTGACGTTCCGCCTCCTCGCGGGCGTCGGGTTCGGTTGGCTTGCCGCGGCGCTCGCGCCGGTCGCGTGCGTCATCGCGGCCGTGGCGTATCGCGCGCCGGATTTCCCCGCACAGGACTGGCGGATCATCCTCGCGATGGCCTTCGTCTTCGCAGGGGGTTACGTAGCGCTCGTGGGCGTGCCGATCGCGTTGGCGCTGCGCGCCAATGGATGGCTTCGCGCGTTGCCTATGTTCGCCGTCGGCTTCCTGGTGGGCGCTGGGCCGATTGGGGTGGGGACATTCCCTTCGATTGTCGACGACGCGTCGCCGAACGCGTGGGCAGAGTGGTGGCAGGGCACGCTGCAGTTCGGGTTGCTGGGTGCGGTGTCCGCGATGGCGTTCTACGGAACGTTCCGGGTCATCAATCCGGAGCGGACGCGGTGACGCGCTCGACCCCTGCTGCGACGTCGCAGCCATGGGTGCACGACCCCGTCCGCCTCCTCCTCGGGGTCGGTGCCGTGCTGTTCTGGCTCGCTGCGTCCATCCCGTTGGCCGTGTTGGGACTCGTCGCGCCGCTGCCGGGTGCGGTCGGGGTTTTCCTGTTCTTCGTGCCGCAGTACCTGTTCGGCTTCGCGTTGGTCGTGCGCCCGGTCGAGTCCGGTTTTGCGCGCCTGTTTCCGGAGGGCACGGCGGTACTCGCGTGCGTTGCCCTCTGGCTGGCCGTCGCGATCGGGCATGCCGTGCTCACGCGTCGATGGACGCTGACGAACGCCTTCCTTGCGGCGCTCGCGTCCGTCGTCGGGTGTGCGGTGATCGTGCATCTCGCGTTTGCGGCCTTCGGCTACGCGGTGCAACTGGACGGACTCTGATGCGCACCGGCATCCCGTTGTCGTTGTCGTTGTCGCTGTGCACGCTCCTGGCGGTGTCCTGTTCCGGTGGTGGCGCGCACGAAGCGCAGGCGTTGGTCGAGGCGGCCGAAGCGTCGGTGCAATACGCCGTGCGGGACAAGGTGGACCTGCGCACCTATCAGCTCAAATCGGTGCACGAATTCGGCAACGGCAATTCGGACCTCTGGGTCTATGGCGTCCCCAGGTTTCCGTACGAACTCGCAGTCGCGCAACGCTTGAAAGGGAAGCGGTACTGGCAGGCCTGTTACACGCACAGGAATCCGGAAATGGCGGCGGCCATGTATTGCTACTTCCTGGACAGGCAGGACTTGACGCTCCTGGCGATCTACCGGGTCAAGTAGGGGCGCTCCTGCGCCTGGCCATCGCGCCGCACCAGGTACGTCACGAACATCACGCCTTTGTCGTCGCCGCCGACCGCCGTGTGCTGGTCGACGAAGGCGTCGCGAACCGACGGATCGCGCTGCACTTCGTACACCAGGCGTTGCCAGTCCGCGTCGGGGGCGTCGCTGTTGAATCCGCCCGTCGCGAGCATCCGGCACAGCGTGCGCGTGCAATGCGGCGCGGAGGCGTGCAGCGCGGTGAACCGCGCGCCGTGTCGGCGAAGGGCGTCTTCGAGCCGGCGTTCGGTGGCCTCCGACCATTCGGCATCCGGGGCTTCCTTGACGACGAGGAGTTCGTAATCGCGCTGGTCTGCGTTGTGCTGTGCGCCGGAATCGACGAAGGCTTGCAGGCGGCGCTCGTCTTCCGACGTCAGCGGTTTGAGGCCGGCCTGTGCGGTGGGGAGTGGGGCGTGCGGCGCCTCCGCCGACGCGCTGGGCGACCCGGATGCAGCCGTATTCGAGGAGCCTGCCTCGGAGGGTTTCTCCTGCGCTCCAGCCTGCGCTGCGATGGGCGCCTCCCCGTGCGGAGCAGTCGCTGTCGGCGATGAAGTGCGCGCGGGCCAGAACATCCACGCCCCGACCCCGATGGCAACGACCAGCAACGTCCCTGCGACCTTTCCCCGGGTCATGCGCCTTCCTTGTTGGGTTGCCAGGAATCCGATGGTAATCGAGCCTCCGCGCCTGGCCGAAAACCCGGCCGGCCCTGACGGCGTCCCGACACCTTGTCGGAAATACTGCGCTCCCGCGCAACGCCCGCAGCGACATGCCCAAGTCCGCCACCCTGTTGCTCATCCGCCACGCGGAGAAATCCGGCGATCCCGACGACACCGGGTTGACGCCCGCGGGCGAAGCGCGGGCGCAGGCTTATGCCGTCTTCTTCCAGCGCATGATGTCCGGAACGTCGCGGCTGCCGCCCCCTGCGTTCCTCATCGCCGCCGCCATCGCGCCCGACAGCCATCGCGCGCACAGCACGCTCGAACCGCTGGCAGTCGCGCTCGGCATCGAGATCGACGCGCGCGTCGCCGACGGCGATTACCCGACGCTGGCCAGGCGATTGCTCGAGGATGCGCGTTACGACGGCGCCACGACGCTGGTCTGCTGGACGCACAAGAAGATCCTCGGCCTGGCGAAGGCACTGGGCGCGCCGGATTCGCTGCTGCCGAAGCAGTGGCCGGATGACACCTTCGGCTGGATGCTGCGGCTGGAGTACGACGCCGCGGGCACGCTGGCGGATGCGACGTTGGCGAGCCAGCGGTTGATGTTCGGGGATTGCGGGGATGAGCCGTAAGCGGTGTCCAATCGCCTTCGTGCCAACACGCGAGATTGTTCCGCCTGCCTTGACGTTCGCCGCCGATATCCATTGCCCCGCGCGGGTTGCCACCATCGCGACCCCTTCGTCGGAAATGGAGATCCAATGCACACCAAACTTCTGTCCGCCTGCATCGCCGGGCTGATCCTGCATGGCCACGCGGCCGCGCGCGATATCAAGACACTGGATGTCGACGGCGAAGTGGTCGTGTCCAATGCCGGCACCGTGGACTCCCATGCAATCCACACACCCTTGCCGGACGAGATGCACGCGGTCATCAACAAGGCGGTGGCGAGCTGGAAGTTCGAACCGTCGTCGGCGCCGGCCCCGACGCGCAGCAAGATGCGGGTCACGCTGTCGGCCACGCCGGACGCGGCCCAGCATGTCGTCAAGGTCGAAGACGTCGTGTTCCGCGACGTCGTCGCGGATGCGAGCCGTGCCGCGCCGCGCACCCCGGCGGAAGTCGAGACCCTCGTGCGGCCGAAGATGCCCGGCTTCCCCGTCGATGGCGTGGTGAACGTCGCCATGCGCGTGGCGCCGGACGGTCGTGTCCTGGCGGCCGAAGCCATGCAGTGCAGCGTGCACGCGAGCGGCGGCATCGGGCGCGACAAGGCGCGCGCGTGCCGGATCCTGGAGACGCATGGCGTCAATGCCGTCAAGCAATGGGTGTTGGCGCCGCAGGACCGCACGAGCGAATGGACGGCGATGGTGCCGCTGCATTTCGCCGGCGTGAACAAGACCATCGACGCCACGCCGGGCCAGTGGCGCAAGGAGTACCGGACCGCGTATCGCGCGCCGGACTGGCATCCGCCAGAGGAGGGGATGCTCCGCCTCGGCGCCGTGGATGCGAGGGGGAAGTCGGTGATGCCGATCGAGTCGGAACTGCGGATGTTGCACGGGGCGTTGGAGCACACGCTTTAGGAAACGAAGGGGCGGGGCGCCTTGGTCTTCGGGTCAAGGCGCCTCGTCCGACGTAACCAAATCGGGCCGTACGAGGTTGCGGCGCTTCGACGCCAACCAGAAGAACATCGCCAAGGCGTAGAGATTGACACCAATCACGGCGCTCCCGCCCGCGGCAACTGAGAGATGGAAGCCGAGCGTGAAGGACCATTGGAATGCGGGCGATGTGACCTGGAGGATTTGCACCGTATAGAACACGCAGCCCAGTGTGATTGCCCAGCGCTGCGATCTCAGTAGGCCAACGCCGGCAACAATCCCGAGCAAAGCAAGCGACAAATTTGGCACGAGGAAGCCTAGGGACAGGTCATAGGCGGACGCAATCCAGCAAGCCCACGCCGTTCCGAGGCCGCCGTGCAACAACAAGATGCTGGCGATGGCCCGTTGATGTTTCATGTCTTGGCGCTTCCCGAATCAATTTCCGACTTGCACTGCGCAGTCGGTGAATCATCCCGCAAATAGACGCCGAGAGAGATCGTCGTTTGCCCACTGCCGCGGTCCTCGGCATGAAATGTGAGTTGCCATCCATTGCGGCAGTAGTTTGCTTCGTAGACCCCCCATCTGAGCTTGCGCCGATCGGTAAGAAGCCAGCCTTGCTGCTTCGCCGTAATCAGGAAATCCGCCGTCAATCGCTCCGCGCGTTGTGACGACACGAACTTCTGCCTGATGCCGACTGGGCCGCCGTGATTGACCTGGGTGCTGGTCCCGACAGGACGCATTTCTGGTGGCACGATCAGATCGCGTTGCACTCGCCGAGCGTTTTCCAGGGCGTCTTGGTTTGCACGATTGATTGCCCACTGGGCGAAGGTCGACAACGCTACTGCAGTTGCAAAGAGGGCAAGAGTTCCAAAAGCGAAATTCAGGTGCTGGCGCTTCATCACCACCATCCACCAAAGATCTTTCCGGCGCTCCCGGAGTACGAGTGTTCGGTCATGATGCCCGGCGTGCCGAATCCAACATTGGTCGCCGATCCAGCGTCGTTCCACGATCGACTCACTTCGATCCCGAATGCGGTGCCGACGGTTGTGACTCTGCCCATGATGAACTTGTCAACATCGTCGCCGTCTGGACAGCCGTCGAGGAAGCCTGCGGTGAGAGAAGCGCCGCCGCCCTTGAACCAACGTGCAGGGTTGTGCGAGTTGACCAACCCTCCACCACCAGAGAAGAGCGTCCCATTCTTCGTCACGGTGTAGTGCAGAACAGTGACGCCGAGGTTGATCTGGAGTGTGAAATAGTCCGGCAGTCTCCTGATTCCGCCTTCCCACAGAGTGCGAGATCCTCCGTTGTTGAAGGATCCCACTCCCTCCAGTCCCAATGGGTCGATGTATGAAGCCGGGTTGGCGTTCGCATAGCCAAACGTATTTATTCCTCCTGCCAAGCCGATAGGATCTATTTGCAAATACCGACCACTCCGCTGCTCATAGTCGCGATTGACGTTATGAAACAGCCCCGATTCCGCATCCCAGTATTGCCCCGGGAATCCAATGTTCAATCCGCCAAAGGTGTCGAACTGCACGAACCGCTTGAACGCATAGTTGCTCGCGCGCCACACCGTGGCCTTCGCCGCATTCGTCACGACCTCCGGCCGTCCCAGATGGTCGTTATGCACCGCATGCAACTGGTTGTTGCGCACCAGGCCGATCAGTTCGTTGCCTAGCCAGATGTAATTCGTCCATTTGCCATCCTCACCGACCTCCGCAAGCAATCGATGCCCCTCGCTGACGAACCGTCGCCCGCCAGTCGCAGCCGACCACTTCCCGACACGTTGGTCGAGGGCATTGATCTCGTATCGGGTTTCGACGCCGGCGCGGGTATGCGCCGCAATCCGGTTGAACGTGTCGTAGGCGAGCGCGTGCATGACGCCATCGCTGCCGGAATACGCGGTGGTGTTGCCGACGGCGTTGGTCATCCAGGTGTCGTTGAAATGTCCGCTGCGCGCGCGCAGGCGGTTGCTGGCGGGATCGACGTCGTACGTGGTCGGCGTGCCGCTGTCGTGATGGCCAATGCGATTGCCCACGGTGTCGTACGCGTAGCCGGACGCGTAGCCGGAGCCGCTGATCGCTGTCAGCCGATCCAGCGCGTCGTAGCCGTAGTCCTGTGTCAGGTTGGCGTCCAGGCCGTTGGTGATGCGCGTGATTTGGTCGATCGCGTTGTGCTGGTACGTCAGGCTCTGCTTGACGCTGGCCGCGTCCTTCGCGCTGATCGCGGTGACGCGGCCGTCGAGGTCGTACGTGTAGCTGCGCGTGATGCCATTGCCATAGGTCCAGCCGGTGGCGGCGCCAAAGGGTTGGTACTGGATGCCCGTGGCGACCGGAACTTCGCCGGCGCCGAAGCTCGCGTAAACCCCGGTCAGTGCGCCATTCGCGTAGACATGGCGGACCTTCATCCCACTCGGATACTCGATGCCGGTGACGCGGCCCATGCCGTCGACGGCGTACCCGGTCTGGTCCAGCGCGCCGTACACGGACTCGCGTTTGGACAATGGGTCGCCCAAGGGCGTGTAGGCGTAGTGCGCCGAGTTGGTGCTGATCCACGCGTCGCCTTGCCTGGCTGCAACATCCGTCCCGCACAGGCGTCCCTTGCCGCCGTCGCACCAGTCATAGGAGTACGTGCGCCCGCGCTGGGCGTTCCCGGTCCATGTCGGCCGGCCCGCCCCGTCGTAGACATGGAGCAGGACGGTGCCGTCGGCGCGTGTCAGTTGCGTGCGCAAACCCGCGTCGTTGTACTGCATCGTCGTGGTGCCGCTGTCCGGGCTGTATTGCGCCCACAGTTGCCCGAAGCCGTCGTACACGTACGCGGTGGCATTGCCGCGCGGATCGATCACGCGCGTGAGGCGGTCGCCGGCGTCATGCGTGAACAGCGTGCGGGCGCCGGCGGCGTCGATATGCTCGACGACTCGGCCCAGGGCGTCGTAGCGATTCGTCGTGGTGCGGCCCGCGGCGTCGGTGACGGTGGTCGGTTGGCCGACGTCGTCATACGTCGTGACGACGCGCTGGCCGGCGTTGCCATGCGCGACACGCACGCGGCCGAGTTCGTCGTACTCGGTGGCGGCGCTGCGCGTGATGGCGTCGACGCCCGCGATGCGCCGCCCGCTCTGCGCGAGGACCACCTGGCTGTTGGCGTTGTACGTGAAGCGCTGGAAATCGATGTCGGGCGGCGGGGCGGGCTGGACGACAATGGACGCAGTCGGCGTCTGCGCCCCGAACCACGCGACCCCGTCGCGCACCATGCGCCATTGGAACGCATACGTGCCGGGCGTCGATGGCGCGGTGATCGGGTACACGAAATGCACGGTGCTGCCGGGCGAGACCGATCCCGGGACGGCGACACGATGCAACCCCCACGTCATGTTGTCGCCGGGGTTCTGCGATCCGAGCCGATCGTTCTTTGCTGGCGCCCACGCGGCATTGCCCGTGTTCCTGACCTGCACGGTGACGTTGGTGGTCGTGCCCGCGATCATCGTGGCCGGCACCTGCTGCGAGACGACTACCGCGTCCAGGATCACGTGCGGCACGCCGAAGTGGCCGGAGTTCGCAAGCAAGGCATTGGGCGCCCCGTTGAGGGCGATGCCGTGGACAAAGATGGCCTTCCCGCCATGCGCCTGGCGGAAGTCCTCGAACAGCGGGATGGCATAGCGATGCCACGTGCCGCTGGTGCCACAGGATTGCGAGACAGCGGCTTCGCTGTAGAGATTGGCCTTCACCGCGACCACGAACTGGCCGATGCCCGCCGGCCCGCCGATGTACAGGTGCACGTCCATCGACGCATTGATGCCGGGCGTGCACGCCCATCCGTGCAGTTCGGCGTTGGCGCCCGTCATCCACACGCCGTCGATGGTGCCCTGGACCGCGGCCACGCCGGGCCGGTCTTCGTAGTCGCACTTGTGGCAGGCGTACGCGCGGAACGGGGGCGGCTCGTGGAAGTAGCCTTCGCCGGGATCGCCTTCTTCGAGGAACGACGCGCCGTCTCCCAGCGAAAACACGCCCACGGCCATCGGCGCGGGCGCCGCCTTTTCGCGCGTCACTTCGACGAGGCGGCTGACACCGTCGTACGCGTATACCGTGCGCACGCCATCCGGCGTGGTGAGCGAGGCGAGGTTGCCGCGGTTGTCCCACGCCTGCGTGGTGGTGGCGGCGATGCCGTTGACCCAGCGCGTCAGGGTCAGCAGGCGACCGCGCGCATCGTAGGTGCGATCGATGATGCCGCCGTTGGGGTTGGTTTCGCGGCCGGGCTGTCCGAGGACGTTGTGGTTGGCGTAGGTGGTCGCGTGGCCCAGCTCGTTGGCGATGCTCACCACGTTGCCGAACGCATCCGCCTTGGTCACCACGGCATCGCCCGTCCCCGGGAGCGGGCCATCCACCGTCACCGAGGCCACCATGCCGTCGGGATGGAACGTGTAGCGGTACTCCGTGGCGCGCATCTGGCCCGTCACGCCGTGCGGGCTCAGGTTCGTCGTTGCGATGCGATCGAGCAGGCCATCGTTGCGATAGCTGTAATCCAGCTGCACGACGCCGGTGACCGACTGTCGCGTGGTGCGGCCGTTGGCATCCCACGCATACGTCGTCTCGCGTGCGTCGGGTGTGCCCGCGGCTTCGACCTTGCGCAACAACAGCCCGGAAGGCGCGTGGTCGAAGTCGATGAGGTTGCCCGCGAAATCCGCCACCAGGTCCTCGTGTCCGTTTTCGTCATACGTCACTTCGCGATAGGCCGCCGGACACGAGGCCGACGCATGCCCCGTCGCGGACTGCAGCTTGCCGGTCTTGTAGATCGACGTGGTGCGCTTGCCGAGCGGATTGGTGTGCTCCACGCGCAACGTGCCATCGGCCTGGTCCGTGTATGCGAACGTGTGCCGGTCGGCGCCGCCCGCGTGTTCGGTCAACGTTGCGCGACCATTGGCGTCGTACGCGAACGTGGAATAGCGCACGCCATTGAGACTCTTGCCCAGCAGCATCGCGTCGCGCAGCGGATAGTGGTACGTGATCGTGGTGCCGGGGGTGCCCGGCTGCACCACGGACTGCAAGCGCTCATATGCGTCGTACGCGTAGGTGAACGCATTGCCGCCCGGATCCACCACGCGCGTCATCTGCGGCCCGATGGGCGTGTCGGTCCAGGTGAACTGGATCGCGCGACCGGACGTGTGCGTCACGCGCTCCAGCAACGGTGTCCAATGCATGGCGTGCGTGCGGTACTGGAATGCCAGGCCGACGCCGCGCGGGTTCTTCTGGCTGGTGATGCGTCGGTGCGCGCCATAGGTCTCGACGGTGTTGTCCGGCGCGTACAGGACGTGGCCGCCTGCGCCGTCTGCGACGATGCGGCTGCGACCGTCAGGCCGGTCTTCCCACCACGCCACCGAGGGCGTCGTCCGGTACACGTAGCGCAACTGCGCACCGCTGGGGCGATGCGCAACGATGGACTGTCCGTCGGCATGCACTTCGAGCCGCAGGTCGAAATTGGTGAGCCACCGGCTACCGAAGATGAAGCCGGCGGAGGCGTGCTGGTTCCAGGTGCGGGTGAGGTGCAGCGGCATCTCGCCCGCGCTGGTGAAGTCGGTTTCGGCCTCGATCTTGTTGCCCGTGGACGGGAAGATCGGATTGCCTTTCGCTTCGCCGCAGGAATCGGCAGGCGCACCGCCATTGCCTTCCGTGCCGTGGCCGCCGATGTCGGCCGCGTCGGGCGCGAGCGTCGAGGTCTGCCGGTTGAGCAGCTCCCACAAGTAACGATTGAAGCCGTCCGGGTAGAGCGGGGTGGGCGGGATGCCGACGACGGTGACGCGATCGATGACCGGCGTAGGGGGCGGCGGCGGGGTGACCTGCACGCACACCTGCTGCCCATCCTTGTCGGTCTTGCACTCCGTGCCCGACTTGAGCGCGTGCGCGATACCGGGCGCCAGCAGGACTGCGGCGGCCAAACTCCAGCGGGCGAGCGCCATGCGCCATCTCCAGGTTGAATGGAGGTAGCGTCGTGTTCCCGTGCGGGACGAAGATAGTCAGCGGCGTCTGCGATCTGGACGGAAACCGCTCCCGTCTATTGCGGGCATCTGGCCAGCCTTCACGCATTCCCAACGGCGCTCGATTACGGTGCCGCTGCATGGGGGCCATGGAGCGCGGGAATGATGACGGGTCGTCTCTTCGCAGCAACGTGCTTGCTGTTGGCCTTCGGCGCGTGCCGCGCTGAAGGATCCCTTGTCAAATCGGAATCCGAAGGCGCGTGGCTTTCAAAAAGCGAGACCTCGGATTCGTGGCACTTCCTGTACTACGGCGCCGACGGCCGTGGTGCGGCGGCGTTCTACGACCGGTCCCGTGGGTCGGGATTTTGCTTCCGGCACGCTGCCGAAACAAATGGCGTCATGTCGGCAAACCTGACGGGATCGCAGTTCCACCGCGCCACTGTTTTCTTCGGCGGCTTCAAGTTGTCCGACGGAACGCCGGGACTGCTGACCGGCACCATCTTCCTGTTCTCACAGGAAGGGACGCAGGAGAAACTGTTCAACACGATGTTCCTGCGGTTGTATCCAGTCGCCGACGCCAGCCAACTCCCGTCGCCGGCGAAACAATTGATGGTGCGATGCGGGCTCAGCGCTTCCCGCCCGCCTGCACGCGCGGAAAAAAGCGCAGCACGAACGACAGGTACACCAGCCACAACGCGAACCACGCCGCCGCGACCACCAGCAATCGGATCGTGAAGAGGATCAGGCTCGGCGTCAGGAACAACAGGATGCAGCCGAGCAGCCAGGCGCGATCGCCGCGGCGCGCGTACCGGGCGCGTTCCGCATCCTCGATGCGGCCGCCCAGCGAGGCGGCGTAGTAGTAGAAGGACGAGAACGCGAACGAGAACGTCGCCACGCCCATCACGATCAGGCTGATCTGGTACGACCACGCGTCGATCTGTCCGCTCGCGAACTTCGGATACAGGAAGAACAGCAGGAACGTGAAGATCGCGATGCTGGACGCCGCGAGCTGGTACGACCGGTTGACGTTGGCGGCGGCAAGTTCGTCGGTCATGGGGTGTCGCTCCTTTGCATCGACGGGAATCGCAGGGCCGCGGAGGCCGCGCGCAAAGGAGGTTACTCCCCTGCATAATCGAACCCTTGACGGCAGTGGGGACTCCCGGAAGGCCATGTCCACGAGCGAGCGGGACAACTGGGGAAGCTGGTGCAAGTTCCTGCTGGGGAGCGTCATGGCGTCGACCGGCGCCGCCAACCTTTATCGCTACTTCGCAACGGGTCGTGTCCATCATCATCCTTCGCGCCTGGTCCCCCTGGACCTTGCCGGGCCGGACGCAGCGCTGTACTACAGCCTGTATTGCCTGGCAGGCGCGTTCCTGCTGGCGGCCGGGATCCGCGGCCTGACGGCGAAGTGAGCAAGTGAGCGCATTGACTGCAGCCCCGGGGGAAACGATGAAGCCGAACATCCAGCTTGTCCGCCGTGGCCACGTCGCCATCGACCTCGTAAAGCTGGTCGTCTGCGCGATCATCTTCACCCACGGCATCCACCGGTATCTCTACGGCGAGATCGCGCCCCTCGGCGACGCGCTCGCATCGTTCGGCTTCCCGTTTCCGCAGGCGCAGGCGCAGCTCGTCAACCTGGCCGAAACCGCGGGCGTCGCGCTGATCGCGTTGGGGGTTTTCGTCCGCACGCTGTGCGCCGTGCTCATCGTCATCTTCGCCACCGGGATCGCGCTGATCCATTGGCAGCTCGGCTTCTTCATCATCGGACCGGGCGAGGGCGGATGGGAATTCAGCGCGTTGCTGATCGCCTGCTTCACCGCGGTGGCGCTGGACTATTGGCCGAGTCGCGATGGCGCAATGCATGTCGAAGCTTCGCAACGCCGGTGACATGCGCGCTTCGTTGAGGCTCCCGGATCAGTCGATCGCAGCTACCCCAGCAACCCCACCACCCCGGTCGCCACGTCATACATCGCAGGCACCACTTTCAACGAACCATTCTTCACCCGCGAACTCACCACCGTGGACGCATGCGTCAGCGTGCTCACCTGGTTGAGGACGTGTCTCCGCGTAACGTCGTCCACTTCGGCGCCCGGGCCGCCGCAATCGTCGATCGCCGGCAGGATCCCGGCGAACAACGCGCTGATCTGGCCCGGCACTTCGTCGTTGCGGATGGCCGCCTTGATCGCGCCGCAGTTCGTGTGGCCCATGACGATGATCGCTTTCACGCCCAGCACGGCGACGGCGTATTCGAGGCTGGCGATGACTTCGGTCGACGCGGTGTTGCCCGCGATGCGCGTGACGAACACGCGGCCGATGTGTTCGTCCAGCACCAGCCCCACGGGCACGCGCGAATCGGCGCAGGCGAGGATCGCGACGAACGGGCGCTGGTCGTACGCCGTCTGCGCGTGCAGCACGTCCAGTTCATCGCGGGAGACCGACGCCAGGCCTTCGACGAAACGGCGGTTGCCGGCCAGGGCCAGCGCGATGGCGGCGTCGGGGGTGTCGGGCAGGGGTTCCATCCTTCAAGCAACGCACGGGTGGCGGCGCACCCGGACATTCACACCGACAGGCCCGCGTCGCCCTCCACGACGCTCTGCCGCATCTGCGGCCGTTCACCCGCCTGCCAGAGTGCGATTTCATGGCGCACGCGATACCGCAGCGGCCCGCCATCCGTGCCGGGGCTGCGCGCGATGGGCCGCGGGATGCAGACGAATTCGGTGACCATCGTGGTGGCGTCGACGCGCACCGTCGAGTAACCGTGCCCGCCCATGTCGACGAAGGCCAGATGCGGCGCCATGTCGGGATTGCGCACCGCGTAAGCCTTCGTCCGATCGCCGCGCTTCGCGTATTCCAGCGCGGAACGCACACCATGCCGCAGCAGCAGGTTGATCGTCGCCTGCGACGGGCCGCCGCCCGGGCTGGCGAGGTACAACGGCCGCAAGGGATCGTCTTGCTTCACGTTGTGTTCGTTGGCCTCCACCGTGCCCGGCGCGGAGATCGAACCGGTGACGAACGTGACGCCCACCGGTTCGAACGCCGCAGGCGGCAACGCCTTCGCGGCATAGCCGGCCCAGAAACTGTGGCGATCGCCGGACACGATGGCGAACCCGGTGATGCCGGCGTCGCGCACGGTGTCGAAGATTTCGGCGCGCTCGTGGTACGTGGCGCCCCAGTCGCCGGTGGCCATGACCGCGAAATCCTCGTTGGGCCACTTCGCCAGCGTGGGCGGCAGGTGCTGCGGGTCCACGCGCCAGTCGGGCGTGCCCAGCGAATTGCCCCAGATCTTCCACGTGCCTTGCGCACTGCGCAGGCGTTCGAGGAACCAGGTCTTCTGCTTCGCGCCCAGCATCGTCTGCGCGGCTTCCTTCGCGCGGTAATTCGGGATGTGCTTGTCGCCGAACGACAGCGTGGCCGGCGGGTGGCCGTCGGCATAGTCGCGGCCGCCGTCGAGTTGCCGTGCCAGCGTCTCGGGGACGAAGCCCAGCGTGTCGCCTTCGAACAGCGGATTGATCTCGTCGCGCGAACCCGGATCGCGCGAACGGAAGCTGCGTTGGTCGGTGAGCAGCAAGTCGATGTGCCGCCCCCAGCGCAAGGCGCGATACGCGATGAGGCTGTCGATCGCGGCGAGGTTGTTGGGTTCCTGCCCCAGGCCGTCGTCGTCGAAGGTGGTGACCGGGGCATCGACCACGTGCGGCGCAGCGAACGTATCCAGCGACGCGCCCGGCGGCGACACGCGCGCCGGCTGGTATTCGAACCACGCCTGGTTGGCGGCCACCTTCAGCGTCTGCGCAGGCTCCAGGCCCGCGCCGAATTCCTGGATCGACTGCCAGCCCTGCCACGAGAATTCGTGGTTGTCCCACATCGCCACGAACGGAAACCGCGCACGTGCATCCTGGATGTCGGGATCCTGCAAGTACGCGTGGTAGAGCGCGCGGTAGTCGTCGAGCGAGCCGGGCACCGTGAAGCGGTTCTTCGCCACCGCCTTGCCGTGTTCGAACGTGATCGGGAACGTGATGACGCGATCGTAGCGATGGCCGTTCTTCACCTGCGACGGGACCTGCACGACCTCGTAGATGAAGTCGCCCAGGTGCAGCACGAAGCCGATGCGCTCGCCGGGTGCCGCGCGTTCGTCTTCGAAGATCATCTTGCGATAGGCGTTCTGCGCGCCTTCGCAGATGTTCTGGCAACTGACGAAGGCGAAGCGCGCGGGCCGCGCATCGTCGTGCGCCGGCGACGTGAGCGTGCGACCGATGCGGCTGCCGTTGCCCTCCTCGTCCACGAAGCGGTACCAGTATTCGCGGGCCGGTTGCAGGTCGGCGACCAGCACGCGGCTGGTCCAGTCGGACGCGGCCTGCACGCGCGCCGACGCCGTCGCGACCACGCGCGTGAACGCGGGATCCTCCGCCACTTCGACGAGCAGCGTGGCGCCGTCGCGCCCGTCCGTATACGGGCGTCGCGTCCAGAGCAGGGCGCTGTTGAAGTCGGGGTCGCCGGAGGCCACGCCTTGCGGATACAGGTCGCGCCGTTCGCGCCAGCCACTCGACGACGGCTGCACGGACGCGCAGCCCCAGGCGAGGGTGGCGCCCAACGCGGCGGAGAGTTTCAGGAACTGGCGGCGATCCATGGTCGGCATTCGGGCCTCTGCAGCACGGCGCGCGGATCGCGGCGTCGCCACGCTAGACCTGATCCCCGGCGCGGGAGCCTGCCGGAAGTCACCCGTGCGAAACTCGGCCGTTCCAACGGATCGGCGCAGCGCAATGATCGAGCTTCCCGTCAGGGACCCGTGCGACCTGTGTGAAACGGCAAGCCGCGAAGATCGCTGGGCGATCATCGAGGAAAGCGAACACACGCTCACCCTGATCAATCCGTGGCAGTTCGAAGTCGGACAGTGCTGCGTCATCACGCGGCGGCATGTCGCGTTGTCGATCTTTCGCCCGAGGAATGCGCGGCCATCCTGGTCCAGGCGCAGCGCGTGGCGCAGGCGTTGGTCAGGGCTTACCACCCGCTCGGGATCCTGACGTTCCAGAACAACGGGGTGTACAGCGGACAGGAAACGCCGCACTTCCATTTCCATGTCGTGCCGCGGCAGGCGGGGAGCGATTGGGGGATCGGGCCGCCGCAGCTGGCGACCTTCGATGGGGCGGGGCGGCTACGCGGGACGGTGCATGATGCGGGCGGGGATGCGCAGCGGCGGGAACGTGTGCGGGCATCGGCAAGCCAGCTGGCGGAGACCGTGGCGTTGATTCGTTCGAAACTGCCGGAGTAGGGGCGCATGGCATTCCAAATCCTGTTCATCACCGAAGGCGACGCCATCCATCCTGCTGCCGAGATCCAGTTCGATCATCAACGGCTCTGCATCGTGCGTTTTTCGCCCGCGGGCGCGCCGGAGCTCGAATTCGTCCAGGACCTTTACGTCGGGGGGGACGTAGCGATGATTTTCCCGTTCGAGGAATTCATGGACACGCTTCGCATTGCATTGGACGACCTGGTTGCGTGGCGGCAGAACCTGGAGGAATTGGATCGATGATCAGGACTATCGGCAAGCCGCGTAGCTGGTGGCTATTCGCCGGTTCCTGCGCGACTGCACTCCTGCTGGGGTGGCTTGTGCCTCGGGCTTTACTTCGCCGGGGTGCATGCTGCGGGGCAGATCGGCTTCTGTATCGTCGTGGCTTGCGGGGTAGTCGCCGCCGTCTCGTGCATCCGCTACTTTGCAGGCCAGATCTCAGGACGTTACAGCGACCTGAGCGGCAAGCGCTGGACGGAATTGCCGTGGTAGCGATCGCCGCACCCCACTCACTTCCGGTCACGCCATGTCATACCCAACGCTTGAAGACCCCGCGTTCGATCGTGCGATCACCTTGCGGGACGCCTATCGGATCATGGAGCGATTCGCGAGCGCTTACCTGGCGCGCGGCGACACCTTGGTCTCCGACTTCCTGTACGCCTATGCAGGGGAATGCATCGGCGGCGGAGTGACGGATCCAGTCGCCATCGGCGATTTCCTCGACGCTGCAGATCAGACGTTGAACCCGAAGGAATGAGATCGTGTTGAACTGGGGCAGGATCGCAAAGTACGCCGTCGTGTTGTTCGTCGTGCAGTGCGTGATCGGACTCATCGTGGGCTTTTTCACGCCCGAGTTGTCGGGCAGCGTTCGCATGCACTGGCTCGGCACACACGGGCCTACGATCCTCGTGCTCCTGGAATGGCTCGTGCTGGTCTGCGCCCTGCTGGTGGGCACGGGCATCGGACGGAAGTTCCTGTGCCTGGCGCTCGCGTGTGTCGCGATGGGCGGTTGCACGTCTGTTCGCCCGGATGGCACGGCGCTGACGGGCTCGGCCGGCTTTGCCTGCGACATCGATGATGGCCCGGCCACGCTCGCCCACCTGCAAGCCAACGGTGCCGGCGTGACGTGGATCTTCAACGTCCATGGCCAGTCCCCCGATGGGCTGGATGGCGAGTATCCGATCAACGCCAGCGGACGACGTGGGTCGGCAAGCCTGCGAATATGCAACGACGCCATGGACTGCACGGCAGCGGTCGAAGGCACTGTCGTCGTCACCAGGCAGCATCGACGCCGGTTGGAGGGTTGGTTGGCGTACCGTTTGCCATCGCAGGCATCACAGCGTCGAGCGTTCGTGGCGGACATCGACATGGCGGATCGTGCAACCTGCCCATAGCCGGCAGGCGCATGGAGGACCGGGATGAAGATCCGATGGATCATGTTGGCCGCCCTCGGGATTGCCATGCATCCCGACGATGCCCGCGCCGCGAATGCAGATCCTTGCGACAGCGCAGCCGGCATGGCCGCGGAAGCCGCGCTTGAATTGAAAGAGGCCCGGTTGAACGCCGGTGCATTCGTCGGAACGTTTGAAATCGAAAACGCCAGCAAGACGAGTTCGATTTCGGTCGGGCTGGTCAGCGAGTCGGGCGGCGAGTTTGCCTTCAGGCCCGACTTCTCCATCGAGTCCCTCGACTTGTCCGGCCAATGGCGGCGGTTGATCGACCTGCCTGGCAGCTATCGGACGGGGCCGGCGATGCGCGTCTTGCCGCCCGGAGGAAAGCAGCAATTCAAGGCGATCCTGATGACGGCCGAAACGGCACGCCTGGATGCCCGTGAATTCAGATTGTTGTTGCGCACTTACAACCCGCGCCTTTGCGTCAGGTCGGTGCCTTTCCATGGCCTGCCGCCGAAGCCGCCCGTGCAGCGGCCGGAGCCGACACGACTGGTGGCCAGGCCCGGGGTTCCATAAACTCGCACCGTCCAACGATCGAGCCAGGCCCACATGGGGACGATCTTGAGCTTGATGGAACGCCTCGCCCAGCGCGCAACCCCCGGGCGCATGCCCGTGGCCGTCACGCCTTTCGGGTTTACCGTCGGGTCCATCTTCGTGGCCTGGCAGCGGGTTTCCGCGATCGCGGCCTGCATGGTGGATCGCACGACCGCGGACGCGGTGTCCCTCGAGTTCGCATTCGACGACCAGACCCTTGCGGTCAGCGAACTGCAGCCCGGATTCGATCTGCTGGAGGCCGCGATGGTGGCGTGCTTCCCGACCACTGCCGACTGGCGCCAGCGTGTCCTGCACGCGCCGTGCGATCCCTTCCGCGCGCTGCTTTTCAAGCGAGCGCCCTGATGCGGGATTTCAGGAACGGCCTCCGTCGCGTCACTGGTCCCGAACCCACGGAGGCAGCCATGCAGCGCATTGTCATTTCCGTACTCCTCGCGGGCCTGCCACTGCTGTGCCATGCGCAGCAACCGCGCGTGTCCGAGCCCACGCGCGTGCAAAGCCCGGACACGGCCCCCTTCGACGCGCTCCATCGCACGACCGATCCGCGCAGCCCGCAGGCATTCGCATTCCTCCGTGCGTACGGAACGCCTTCGGCGCAGCAGGTGGCCGCGCACGGGTGGCCGGTGGCGGCGTCCTTGCCCGAGGGACTTGCGCGGCACAAGCTCGGCAGCCGGGGCGCGATCGAGGATCAGCCCTACGTGCTGCTCGTCGACGCAGACCACAAGCGCATGTACCTGCTGCGACAGGATCGGCAGGGCGCCGTCGTGTATGGGCCCATCCAGTATCCGCGCGGCATCTGAGTCCCGCGACGCCATGCCGCAACCCGCCGATGCCGTCCTCTCGGTCATGCTCGCCGTGCCGGACGCGGCAGCCGCCACCGCGTGGTATCGCAGCGCATTGGGTGCGGAAGAACTGTGGAATCTCGGTTCGGTCGTGGGCCTGGTGATCGCGGGCGCACCGGTGTTCCTCGGCGAGCCCGCCAACAATGGTTGGGACTTTCCTGCGCGACTCGGGATGCCCTCGGTGCGCATCGAAGTCTTCTGCGACGATCCGGATGCGTTCCTGTCCCGTGCGGTCGCCGCCGGCGCCGTCGGCCGCACATATCCGACGCGCTTGCACGACATGCCGTGGGGCCCGCATCGCCAGGGCAGTTTCGTCGATCCGTTCGGGCACCTGTGGTTCGTGGGGGATCGTTCGCCGTTGAAGCAATCAACATGAGCGACGCACCGGACGATCCCGCCGCACGCCGCCTCGACCTGGCAGCCAAGCGCGACGCCTTGTTCGCGCAGCAAGCCGAGCGCGCGGCGCAGCAGCGGCATGCGGAAGAAGCGGCGGAATTCCACCGTTATCACGGCGCCGCGCTGGAAGCGGCGGGCGTGCGGCATGCGTTGCACTGGAACACCGAGGCCGCGCGCGGGCCGCTCACGACGTATCCGATCGGATTCGCCAGCATCCGCTGGGATTTCGTGCCGCATGCCGTCCGCCAACAGGGCGAGAGTCCGGCGCGCCTCAAGGAACTGCTCGAGGAAGCCTTGCGCGCCCTGGACGTGGCGCCCACGACGACGGTGATCGTGGACTGGTGCGTCTCGCGGCGCCCGCGCGTCGCGCTGTCCGCGGCCGATGCGTGCGCGCATGCGATCGCGTTGATGGCGTGCGCGTCCGACACGTGGGTGTATGCGCAGGGGGCGACGTGGGTGGTGGAGATCCACCACGACGGGTGGGTGACGTATGCCGACCGCCCGGGATTGCCGGAACATGCGGGTGACGGATGGCGGGACGAACGGACCGGACGCTGAGGTTGGGCGGAACGCAATCCACCCCCGCATGCGGCATGCTGTCGCCATGGACGCCAAACCCTTCGCGCCCGCCTGCGAGCGCAACCGTGATCCGATCCTCGCGGTGCTGCGCACGCAGTTTGCCGATCGCCGCAACGTGCTCGAAGTGGGCAGCGGCACCGGGCAGCACGCGGTGTACTTCGCGGCCGCGATGCCGTGGCTGCGCTGGCAGTGCGCCGACCTGCCATCCCAACTCCCCGGCATCCGGCAATGGCTGGACGAAGCCGATCTTCCCAACACACCGCCGCCGCTCGCGCTCGACGTCAGCGGGCGATGGCCGGCCGGGCCTTATGACGCAGTGTTCAGCGCGAACATCCTGCACATCGTCGGCTGGCCCGGGGTGGAGGCGTTCTTCGCCGGCGTCGGGCGCGTGCTCGAAGCGGACGGCATGCTCGTCGTGTACGGGCCCTTCAACGAAGGCGGCACGTACACCAGCGAAAGCAACCGCGATTTCGATGCGTGGCTGAAAGCGCGCGATCCGCGTTCCGGCATCCGCGATCTCGAAGCGGTGCAGGAGCTTGCGGCGCAGGTTGGCTTGCATGCCGTCGACAACGTGGCGATGCCGGCGAACAACCGTTGCCTCGTGTGGCGGCGGCAGGCGCGGGCAGCACGATGACGCGATCCATCTACGCCGTAGCGCGCGTGCCCGCGCTGATTCGATATGGCATCGCCGCGATCGTCGCGGGTTTCATGGTGTTCGCGGGCGTCGCGTTGGCGGGGGCAGGGCACGGCTGGGTCGCTGGCGGCTTCGGATGTTTTGCCCTTGCGCCGATCTGCTTTGTCGCGTGGGCCAATGCGGTGGGTGCGCGTCCGTCTCGTCCAAGGGCGGTGGCAACCGCGGGCCTGGCGCTGGTCGCCTGCATCGTCGTGGCCGTCGCCACGTCCTTCGAAGGCTTCGCACGCTTCGTCCACCATTGGTCCGCGGTCGGCATCGGCGGAATCCTCGTTGCAGGATTTGCTTATCTCAATGCGTTGCTTGTGTCTGCGGTAACGATCAAGCGTGCAGGGTGATTGGATACACTCCGCCCATGCGCGCAAAGGACCTGCCTCGTCGTGTCCATTGGCTCGGAAGGGGCCTGTTGCTGGTTTCCGCCGCGGGCGTCGCCTACACCGCGGTAGCGGCGTACACGCCCCATCCCGATGCCACGTTCTGGCTGCTCGCGGCGTTGTCGGTCCTGCTCCTCGTCGTGGCGCTGTTCGGCCCGGCGCGCCTTCGAAACCTTCTGATCGGCATCGCCTGAGCGCGATGCCCGCGGTGCAACGCCCCATGCAGACATTCCATTGGCTCGAGAAGTTCGACTTCGACGGACACGCGCTCGTCGTCCAGGTTGCGCAACTCGTGCGCGGCGAACCCGACGGCGCCATCGGACATCCCCTCGAAGTCACGCCGGACTCCGCCCGTTACCGCGTGCATTTCCCGGTCGTCGGGGCGTTCAAGACCGTGCCGGAATTGTTCAGTGAGGTGTCGGAGACCGCGAACAAGGTGGATGTATTCCTTTTCCACGAACCGGACAGCGCCTACGCGGCCGAAATGCAGCATGCGATGGCACTGGCAAGCGACATTCCGAGCGGCGGCGTGCAGCACTACGTGGTCCATGCCGAAAACGTCGTCACGCATGTGCTGGCGGCAAGCGCACCGCAGGTGTCGCGCGTTCCGATGGATCCTGACCCGCGGGCAGGGGCGTAGCGGCGCATGGCATTCGCTCGCGTGGTCGCGGTGCTCGCGCTGGTGTGTGCCGTGTTGTCGGTCGCACTCCGTGCGCGCGTGATCAACGTGCTCAAGGCGGCGGGCCTCCACGAACACTTCGGTTCGCCCAGGACGCTGTCGCATGGCGACTTCCTGCACTACCGCGTCGTGGGCATCAGCTGGAAGCAACCGATCACGCCACACAAGCTGCTGTTTCGATCCTTCGTCGCGTTCGCGATCCTCCTGGACCTCTGCTGCGTGGTCATCGGTTTGTGGCTGGCGTTCGGCAGGCGTTGAAGCCGCGGGACGCCTTCGCCACGCGCCGATGTTCGTTTTCGTTCACCGAGAGAGCGGCGTTCTCATGGGCGCCGACCGACCGTCGGATTCCTGGCCGACGCCGAATGGGGCGTGCGTAGTCTAGGGCGGCATCGGCGCATCCAGGAGCGTCGCACGTGCGCGCGCGAACGGCATCGAAGCGAACGCTCCGCTGGGGCGCCGTGGTCCTGGCGGCCGTGCTGGCGTGCGTGCCGGTCGCGGCGTTGGCGCAATGCGCACCTCGCTACCTGGACATCAACAACGCCATCGAAAAGGGCGCGATGCCCGACCTGCGTGGGTGCACGTGGGAAGAAGGGCAGCGGTTCGTGTCCCGCATGCAGGGCGAGGCGTCGCGCGTGGATGGGAACTCTGCGCTTGCGGTGGGCGTTGTCTACGACCAGTCGCCGGTCGCCGGCACGCAAGTGACGCCGGGGATGGGCGTTGCGCTCAGTGTTTCGACGGGGCCACCGCCGCCGCCACCTCCGCCACCGCCACCGCCACCGCCACCGCCGGAAGGCACCGACGTGTCCGTCGTCGCGCAGGCCGGCGGCAATGGCGTCGCCGTCGGCACGCCGGACACGTTCGAATTCGTGGTCGCGAATTCGGGACCGTCCCGCGCCGTCGTGACGATCGTGTTCCGCGGGACGAATTTCCTGTTCGATGCTGCGAGCAGGAATGCGTGCCCCGGCAACGACCATTCCACCACCTGCCGCGTCACGCTCGACAACGGCAGGAAGACGGTGTTCGGGATCGTGGGAACGCCCGAAGGCGAGGGCGACTATCGCGTGTCCGCATCGCTCCGCGTCGAAAACGTGTCCGACTCGAATCCGGACAACAACGCGTCCGATGCGGCGCCACGTCGCACGCCCGAACAATCGACCGAGGGACCGGTCGCCGCGACGACGACAACTCCAACAAACGGCCCGGTGGCCGCCACGACGACTGGGCCAGCAAGCGGTCCCGCAGCCGCTACGACGACGGGTCCGCCAATAGACAACGCGTCGATCGGCCCGCGTCCGATTGTCGAAGACGTCTCCGACATCGTGGTCACCGTCGACTCGCTCGATGATCGGTGGGTGCTCCGCAAGAACCTGCATTTCCAGGTCAACCTCTGGAATCGCGGCACGCGTGCAATTCGCAACGTCGTGCTACGGCTTGGAGCGCGCCACAACCTGGGCGGCCATGCGTGGTCCGACGCGCGTTGCACGGACGATCGATGCACGATCCCTGTGTTGCAGGCCGGCCAGACGGAAATGTTGACGGGCGAGTTCACGACGCCCTTTGAAGGCGAAGCGCGTGCCACCTTCCTCGTGACCTGGCGCGTCGGCCGCGAGACGCACAGCAGGGCAGCGCAGCTCGCAGGCATGGTCGGCCGACCGGGATGGCCACCATGGGTCTGGATCCCGATCTGCGTGGGGGGCGTGCTGACGTTGGCGTGGATCGCCAAAGTCGTCCCGTGGCCGCCGAACCCACCGGCCCCCCCTGGCGTCGGACCAACACCGAAGCCAGCGCCGCCGACCGCGCCGACGGTCCGCGTCACTCCCATCGACGCACACATCGTCGACGCCGCCCCGACCTCCGGCATCCCGCTCACCGCACCACCGCTGCGCATCCACGTCGTCGTCGCGTTCGGCGATGCCCGCGTGCACGGCAATCTCCCCGTCTCGAAGAAGGAGCCATGACCATGGCAGCCGACAACGACCATCAGCGCGTGCGCGATCTGCTTCCTGCGGCGTACGACGACTTCGAGGGTGCGGTGCGCAAGCGGCTCGAGGAGGAGCCCGATTTCCGGGATCGTGGCTTCGGCGATTTCGTGTGGCGCACGGTCGGCGACAAGGCGCTGGCGGCCGTGCACGACACGCTCGATTTCAACGTGTTCGGCGTGTTCGCGCGCGCGTGGGCGAAGGCGAACGAGATCAGGCAGCATGCCGAGGCGAGCCTGGCGACGCCGGGCGAACCGGTGTACCTGCGCCTGGGCGAGCACACCGCCACGGCGACATTGCAGCCGACCATCGAAGTCATCGTCGATCCGTTCGGGAAAACGCGCATCCCGCTGGACCTGGACTTGTCGGCCGTCTTCGAAACCGCCGAGCTCACGTTGCGCAACGGCGCAATCACCGAGATCGGCGCGGGCAGGTGCAAGGTGACGGCGTTGCTGAAGCTGGGTGGCAAGAAGCTGCACGATCCGGAAGCGTCGCCGCCACTCACGCTGGGACGGCGACTGAAGCTCGAGCACCCGCTGCAGGTCGTGGAGCCGATGGCGCCGGGGGAGACCTGAGCCGCGGAGCCCTATCGCTCCACCGCACCGATATCCGCGCGCCCGCCCACCACGCGCGGGAAGCCTTCGCCACGCTGGTCGACGTCGAAGCCCGCCACGTTGTTGCCGCGGTTGATCGCGGGGCTGCCGGACAGCGGCCGATGCGTCAGCGTGCGCCCGCCGTTGTCGGCGAGCGGGCCGAGCATCGCGTCGGTGTTGCGGATCGTGTCGGCGGGCAAGGTGACGAAGATCGAATTCTGGACCAGGTTGTCGCTGCCGAGGATCACCGTCGGCGGCGGCCGCGGGAACGGACCGGAATTCGTGTCCTGCCCGGTGACGTCCCGGCTGATGCCGCCCAGGCACGTATTGCCCGCGAGGATCGAACTCTCCACGTGGAATTCGCCGTACAGGGTGAGCACGCCCGGGAAACAGTTGGTGTCGAATCCGGTCGTGGTGACGTTGGCGGTGATCGTGCTGTTGACGATGGTCCCGGGGCCGATGATCTGGCCCAGGCCGATGAACGGTGCGGCGTTGCCCGAGATCGTCGAGTTCTCGATGGACGTGTTGGGCGAGAGGTTGAACCCGCCGATCGAGTTGACCGCGGTGTTGCCGGAAATCGTCGAGTAGGCGATGCGCGACGGCGTGCCTGTGCCGTGGTTGAAGACATCCATCGCGCCGGACGAGACCCGCGCGTGATTGTCGGAGATGCTCGAGTAGGTGATGTCGACGCTGCCGAGGGCGCGGAGCCCGCCGCCGGACGCCGCCACGTTCCGGAACACGCGCGAGCGGTGCATGCGCAGGTCGCCGCCCACGAGGTCGGCGGTGCCGGGCACGATGGTGCCGAGCGTCAAGCCGCCGCCGCCCGAGGACCGGCCCTTGGCGCCGTTGTCGTACACCGCGCTGTAGAACAGGGTGATGTTGCCCGCGGCGTAGATGCCGCCGCCCAGCGCGTCCAGGCGTGCGTATGCGCCGCAGTGCCGCACGTGGATGTCGTTGCCGTCGAAGTTGCCGGCCGTGAAGATGCAGCCCCCGTTCGCCATCTCGGCGCGGTGCTGGCCTTGTTCGATCGTCAGCCCGCGCAAGTGCAGCGTGCCGGTGCCGTCGTGCCGGAACACCGAGCTGCTGTAGTTGCCGCTCACTGCGAACCGCGCGTAGCCAGGGCCGCGCACGGTCAGGCTGGCCTGCGGGATCATGATCGCGCCGGTGGTCAGCACGATGCGGTGGCAGGCGAGGGGACGCAGGTCGATGGTGTCGCCGCTGGTGGCCGAGGTGACCGCCGCCCGGAGGCTGCCGGCGCCACTGTCGTTGCAGTTCGTCGGCGTGAGCGTCGCGGCCCGGGCTTCCGGTGCGATGCCGAGTGCGCCCAACGTTCCGAGCAGCAGGCACGCTCCGATCGTGGTCACGGGGATCGAACGCGACATGGCACAACTCCGCGCATGGGGAGCGCGACGATGGAACCGGTGCCGTGGAGGCGGTGTGCAATTCGGGTGAATGGGATCGTGGCTCCTGCATCGTGCAAACTCAGCGATACGCCGCCTCCACTGACGCGGCATCGGAAGCCACCATGAAGCGCCCGACCCAAGCGTTCCTGCTGATGACGGCCATGCTCGCCGTCGCGTCCGATGTTTTCGCTCGGGACGACGACGCCTTGGTGGAAATGTTCCATGAGATCGCTGGTCCGGCGACAAAGACGTGGTCGCTGCGACTGGAGCCCGACGGCGACGTCGTCGAGCATCGTGGCGACTTGTCGCGGCGGCGGGAGCGCATTCGCTGCAGGCTCAGCCCGGTCGAGGCGGATCGTGTCGTGGCCTCGGCGCGACAGTGGCTGGATCCGGTGCCAACGCGGGTCAGAACCAGTGGTCCGCTCCAATTCGACGGCCCGTACAAGACCTTGTCGGTCCGACAGGGTGCGGACCTGCGGATGTCCTGGTGGGACGCACCTGCGAAGACGAACCTCAACGCGGATGAGCAAGCGTTCGTGCGTGCGTGGAACGCGGTCGAGGCGTTGCTCGATTGCCGCGGCAGGAAGTGAAATGTTGGAGGCCGCTCGACTTTTTCGTTGGCTTCCGGTTGCATACCGCGGTCGAGACTTCATGAGGCAGTCGATGGAATCCTGGGCGTCGGTTCTCGTTGGTGGGCGTGTCGACGCCGTCGAGCAATGGGAAGACCGCTCATGGGTCGTAACGCTCTCCAACGGATATCGCGTGCGCATCGAATCGCTATGGCGCCTGCTCTCGTCCGGGACGCTCGTGCTCACCAATCGCGATGACGGGCAGCACTTCGGCCGTACTGCGCCGGTCAACGCCGCGTGCGAACTCGCCAGCAAGTTGCGCGGCTGCACGTTGACGGATGTGCAGGTCACTGCGGGAACCGCAGACCTCGCGCTGCGGTTCGATGGCTATACGCTGCAGGCGATCGCGGAGTCGAGTGGCTACGAGGCCTGGCAAGTGGAATCGCCGACGGGCACCCTGGCCGTGGGCCAGGGCGGCGGCAACGTCGTGGTCTGGGACTGATGGGGAGCGCACGTGTTTGAAGGAAAGGGCGGGTGGTGCGCGTCGTTGATCATGGCGGCATTGGTCTCCGGGTGCATGGCGTCGAGCCATCGCGTCGCGCCGGGGCAAGTCGGTGTCGAGGTCGAAGCGCCGGACGTGCCATGCGATGCGGGCCATCGCGACATTGCGGTCAAGGTCCACGTGCGCAACGACAGCCGCGGCACCCTGCGGTTCTGGATCAGGCACGTCGCCGGCGCACCCGATGCGCTGAGTTGGTTGTCATACGCCGTGCTGGACAGCGCCGGCAACGCCGCAGCGCAACATGGCGCGGGTGCGCATGGTCCGTTGCCGCAACCCACGTTGACGATGGCGCCCGGCAATCGCACGGTGCTCTCCGCCACGCTGTACGACATCGGCGAGGCCGAGTACGCGCGGCGTTTCCGTCTCCGCGTCGAGGACCAGGACGAGCATTCCTGGACCACTGCGGCTTTCAGGCCGTGCGTGCAACCCGAGTGACACCCCGAGGCCGATCACGACAACACGCCATTGACACGCCCGGGAGGACAGTCCGCATCCCCGTGCCGCAAGAGGTGGCGCGATGCAGACCAAGCTCATCCAGTTCGCCGCCGCCGCCGGGTTGTTGTTCGCCGCGTCGGGCGCCCATGCGCAGACGTTCACCGTCACCAACTGCAACGACACCGGGGCGGGCAGCCTGCGGGCCGTGGCGGAGTCGGCACCCGATGGCGCGGTGGTCGCGATGGATGCGTTGCCATGCAATCGCATCGTGCTTCGCACCGGACCGATCCGCTTGCGACAGCCGGTCCTGCAGATCCAGGGCCCCGGCCTCGACAAGCTCACGGTGAGCGGCGATGGCCGCAGCCAGGTCTTCGTCCACGCGCCGCCGGCCGATGCCGCATTCACTTCGCTCGCGTTGCGCCGCTTCACCGTGTCGTGGGGCCGCGCGCTCGACGGCGAGGCGTTCGGCGGCTGCATTTCCACCACCGGCGGCGTGTCCCTGCAGGACATGCAGGTCCACCACTGCCTCGCGCGCGATAGCCGCAGTGGCGGCGATGCCGGCTACGGCGGCGCGGTGTACGGCGGCGCCGGCGTCGTGCTCACCCATTCGATCGTGCATACCAATCGCGCCGACGGTGGCGACGGCGGTGGCGTGTATTCCGGCGGCCCCATCAGCGTCAACAACAGTCGCGTCTCGAACAACCAGGCCTCGGGTAACGGCGGTGGCTTCGTCGCGCTCGAAGGCGCGCACGTGGAGCTGAGCAACGTCACCAGCAACGTCGCCGGCGGCGTCGGCGGCGGCATGTGGGTGGACGGCACGGGCCAGACGGACCGGCTCATCACGATCATGTTCTCGACCATCGCGCGCAATCGCGCGCACACGGCGGCGGGCGCGTACTTCTCCGCCGCCAATTCCACGCGCCTCATCGAGAGCACCGTCTCGGGCAACGTCGCCGACGAAAGCCAGGGCGGCGTGGTGTTCGACGCGGGTTACATGACCCAGGAAGTCATCAACAGCACGATCACCGCCAACCGCGCGCTCGCGCCCGGCGCGGCCGGATGCCTGGGCAGCGGCGCGTCGGTGCGCATGCGCTTGCGCCTGAACAGTTCGATCGTCTCGGCCAATACCTGCGCCGGGATGCCGGACGACCTGGCGAGCGTGGACGATCCCGGCGCGACCGGCGCGCTGGGCAACAACAACCTGCTCGGCGCGATCAACCTCGTGTTCACCGGCAACGGCACCGTGCGCACCAACAGCCCGCGGCTCGGTGCGCTGGCGTTCAACGGCGGCGTGACGGAAACGCACCTGCCCCTGGCCGACAGCCCGGTCATCGACAAGGGCAACAACAGCCCGGGATTCGCGACCGACCAACGCCGGCGCAACTTCGTCCGGGTGAAAGGCGCGGCGGCGGACATCGGGGCCGTGGAGCGGTGACGATCCGGAGCGAGCCCCATGCAGCATGACGTCACCGCACTGGGGCCGGACATCGTGGTCGTGCGCTACTTCGGTCGGCTCACGATCAAGGAACGTTGCCAGACCCTGGTGCGCGCAGGGCGTGCCTTCCACCCCGACGCGAGTCCGAAGAAGTTGCTGGTCGACTACTCCTACGCGACGCCCGCCGTGGAAAACGCGGACGCCGGCATCGACTTCATGAGCCGGGTCATTGCCGCGCCCGACGTCGACGATGGCCTGCTCGCGATCACCGGCACGCTGTCCGCCGACTTCCTCAACCCGGTGCTCGGGGCGTGCGCGACGAAAGGGCTGACGTGCCGGGTGTTCTCCGACTACGACCTGGCGCTGGATTGGCTTCGGCGCGCGCCATGAGCGCATTTGCAGACCTCTGGATCCCACCCAATAATCCGGCGCACCGTTGACCGAATCCGCAAGGAGTGCAACGCATGACGCCGGAGACGTTCATCGCGGAGTGCCGCGACTGCATCGCATCGGGCGGCGGACCTGCGGACATCGCAGCGCTGGTCCGCGCCGCCCTGGTGTCGCAGCGCGACGATCCTGCGTGGCAAGGGCGCGACGAATTCCTGTATCGGTCCGCGGCGCTGCTGATCGTCAACGTCACGCTCCCGCCGCACGGGGCGACGCCGGTGCACGACCACGGCATGTGGGCCGTGGTCGGTGTGTCCAGCGGTTGCGAGCTCGATCGCTTCTACGTGCGCGGGCGCGATGGCGGACTGGACGTCGTTGAAGACATCACCGTCCCCGCCGGCACCGCCATCGCAATGGACGCCGATGCCATCCATGCCATCTTCAATCCGTTGCCGATCGAAATGCGCGGCATCCACGTCTGCGGCGGCGACATGGTGAGCGCGCCGCGCAACATGTGGCACCCGCAGACAGGCGACATGCTGCCGTACGACGGCAAGGTGTTCGAGGAATGGTGCGAAGCCCTCACCCGTGCGGCGAGGCCTGCCCAGGCACCGGCCTGTTGAACCCGCCCGTCCCGTGGCAGAAAATCCGCCGGAAGCGCGGCGAGCGACCATGGCGACGACTCCTTCCATCGCGGACGAGCAGGGCCTCGCCTTCGAGCGCGCGTTGATCGCGTCGATCCACCTCTCGCCGATCGCGACGATCCTCACCGACCCGCGGCTGCCCGACAACGCGATCATTGCGGTGAACCGCGCGTTCTGCGCGTTGACCGGCTACGAAGCGCACGAGGTCATCGGCCGCAACTGCCGGTTCCTGGCGGGCGATGCCGGGGAATCGCCCGGCCGCATGGCGTTGCGACAGGCCGTGGCGGAAGCGCGCCCGGTGCTCGTGGAAGTGCGCAATGTCAAAAAGGACGGCACGCCGTTCCGCAACGCGGTGATGATCGCGCCCGTGCTGCTTCCCAATGGCGACGTCGGGTATTTCCTCGGGTCGCAGATGGACGTGGGTAGCGCGCGTGTTCCCGCGCAGACCGCGGATGACGCGACGCGGAAGGTGCGCGCCCTGACGCGCCGCCAGCGCGACGTGCTGCTGGGCATGCTGGCAGGCAAGCTCAACAAGCAGATCGGCGCGGACCTCGGCATCGACGAAAAGACCGTCAAGATGCATCGCGCCGCGCTGTTGAAGCGCCTGGGGGTGCGGACGACCGCGGATGCGATTCGCCTCGGGATCGAGGCAGGGATGTTCGGGCTCCCGTAGGGGGCCGCGCGGGGTCCTACCTGCTTTGGTCTGTATTGCGGGTCTGCGGGCGCGTTCCATCACTTCGGGTCGATGTGCCGCGCGCCACGCTTCCGGTCCGTGGATCTGTCCGATTTCAGGTGGCACGCCGTGGGGCCCGAGTCCGGGTGCAGTGACCTGCACCTGCGCCGGGGCGGTGCGCGCGGCGAACTGTTTGGCCTGGTCTGCAAAGGGAGCGGGGCGGACTACCTCGCGATCGTCGGGCTGCAACCGGGGGCGGACGTGGCGCGGATCCGGTGTGCGTCGGAGCTCGACGCCATCGATGCGGTGGAGGGGTGGTTGGTGCAGTGGCAAGCCGAGTCGATGGGCGAGGACGCCTCGGCTTTGGAATCCGGGGATGAGGTGGCTCGATCGGTTGGATGACGGTGCACCGCACTGCTCGGGCGGCGCCTATGCTGTGCCGGCGTCGCGATCGATCCGGCATTCCATGGCGGCAGGGAAGGGGGCAATGATGCGGAAGGACTGGTCGGTGGCCGGCTGGGTGATGGCGGTCGCGGGGCTGCTGTTGGTCGTGATCTTCCGGCAAGCCTGGATCTCTGCCCATCGGAGTGGTTACCCGATCTTCTCCGTCGCGTCCTGGGAACACATGAAGTGGTGGCTGTTGGTTGCGGCCGTCATGCTCATTGGCGCGTTGGTTTCGATGTTCGCCGATGGTGGATCCGAATGAAGGTCTTCCCGGGAACACGCATGAAACGCAAACACGCGCTCGCGTCCTGGACCCTGTGCCTGGCCATGGGCGCGGCGCATGCAGGCCAAGTGCAAGTTGCTCCCACAGGGCGCACGGTGCTGGCGGAACGGTTGAACGGCCATCGCGTCGAGGTGGTCATCCAGGTGCATCGTGTCGACGTCGGCGTCAACGCGACCAAGCGGTTGCCGAGGTCCGTGAGCTGCACGTACAGCAGGTTTCCCTGCAGTGTCCTGGACGAAGTCGCGCTCAAGGTCGACGGAAGGGACGTGGTCGTTCCCAGGTCGGCGTTCGTCGACCTGGGAGACGTCGACAAGGCGACGCTGGCGACCGCCGGCAACCAGTTCGTCCTCGTCCTGGAGGGCGGCGACGCGTCGGAGGCGTACATCGCCAAGGTTCGCTTCGGCCAATCGCGCGTGGCGGAACGTGCGGTCTATTCGGCGATGGAAACCGACGCACCGCTCGAGCGCACCCGGTATTTCGAGGTCGACTCCGATGACAAGTGAGCGCTTCGGCCGATCGCTGGCAGTGGTCATCGGTGGCTGCTTTCGACCCGCAGCGGACGTTCGCATGCGCTGCTAGGCTTGGCCAACCGGTCCACTGCATGGTTGGGCAAGATGACGACAGAACGCGCGGCGGGGCTTCCATCGATCGTCCTCTACGCCTTGCCGCCGCTGTCCTTGCTCACGTTGTATGGCGCGGTCGTGTCCAGCAGCACCGTTCTTGCGCCGCTGCTCGGCGCCCTCTGCGCAATGTCAATGTTCGCTGAGCTGATCGTTTTTCCTGCCTGTCTTTTTGCGTTCGTCCGCTATCCGCACTTGCGGTCATGGCCCCAGGCGGCCGGTTTGGCGCTGATCGGCGCGCACCTTCTTTCGACGGTTTTGCCCTTGTTTGTTTTGATGAGTGCTGGCGTCTAGCGCAAGCATCACGACAGTCGGACATGCATCACGACCACGATCCTGCCGTCGCGAATTGGTAGTCTGACGGCGCATCCACATCTAGACCGTCAGCCGCCGCAATGGAAAACGTCGTCACCCCCTGTGCCTTTTGCGGGACGCCGATTGCGGTGGGCTTCTGGCGCTACCTGCCCAGCAAGCCCCCAGTGGACATCCATTGCCCGAAGTGCGGCGGTCGAAACAACATCAACCGTGGATCCATCGGGCTTGCCGTTGCGACGCTCTTGTTCTTCACCTTCCTCGGCGTTGCACTGGCCAGGACAATCCAAGGCGCGGAATGGGGCGTGCTGGCCGTGCCCATCGCCTTCGCCGTGGGGGTGTGGCCCGCTGCCTTCCTTGGGTCACGCAGGCCTGGCCTGGTCAAGTACGCGCGGTGGTGGATCCGGCCAACGCCCACTTTGTCCGACGCGGACCGTGCGTTGATGGACCAGCTCGGCGTGACGTACAACGGGGAATACTTCATCGTCGGCGAGATGCACTTCGACCATCTGGGCGACGCGGTTGCCTTTGCTCGATCCTGAGCGTCAGAGCTGACACCGGCATTGCGAGATTCTTGCGAATGGACCCCGCAGATCCAATCGAGTGGCGGCAATACCGGCAAATGCGCCTGTTCTATTGGGCTGCATTTTCCGCAGCCGTGGCGTTCGTCGTGTTCGGCAGCGACGACAAGGCGCTCATCGCGCTGGTGGTCCTGGCCGTCCTCTCCATGGGCGTCGCCTTCTGGCCCTGTCCGCGATGCGGCGGACGGGTCGGCTACATTGGCCTGGGGCCTTTCATGATGCTCTGGCCTTTCGGCGGTTGGTGCACGACCTGTAGTCGCAAGTTGTTCGGGCGGAAGTAGCGCGCTCGATTCGCGGACACGCGGCCGCACCGCACGTCACGCGTGCACCAGCGCCTCCGGTTCCGGCAACGCCTCGGAAGCCGGGTCGAAGTCTATGATGGCCTTCAACTGGTCGCTCTTCGGGCAGAAGTGCGGATAGACCTTCCGCACCTGCCAGTTCGCGGCATCCCACGCGTAGGTGTACCGCGGGCACCGGGTGCCGCCGTACACGTCGCAGGACACCAGCCAATCCCCCTGGTCCTCGGGGCCGAATGGATCGGCCGGCATGGCGCGGCCCACGATCGTCCCCGTGCTGTCCACGAGGTCCTGGAACACTTGATTGCGCACGAACAGGATCCGTACGCGGCAGCCAACGTAAAGCACTCCGCCCCCTGCAAAGAACACGTCCATCCCCGGGTGCCTTATGGCCGATTCCGCGAGGGGGTTCAATGACGCGCTGCACAGAAAGCAGAGCGGATCGGGTTCGCGGGATCGAGTGACTGCTTTCGACCCAAAGCGGACATTCGGTCTGCCGGTCGCGCCGAATGACCAGCTGCGTTAGCCTGCGCGCTCGGCGCGAATCAAACCACGAGCAATGACATGGGGAACGCGCTTTCCGTAATCGTTGGCATCGCAATCCTGATCACGTTCTTGGTCCTGGTCGCCTACGTCACATGGTTGTTCGCGGTTCGACTTCGAAACAAGGAACCCGCGGCAAAGTCGTTCCTCCGGTGGCTAAGGGACCTCTTTGATCTCGCGCTGGGCCTTTAGTCGCCCTGGCAGCCGAATAGACGCCGCGCGCGATGTCCGCTCCTGGCCGGAAGCGGACATTCCCCATTCCCCCGATCGCTGCCTCAGGCCGATAACGAACCGCCACTCACCGCGTCGGCCGAATCCACAGGCGATCGTCCGCAAGATCGAAACTGAGCTTCCAACGCACGAGCACCGGCATGCCGATGACGCCGTCGAGGATCATGTCCTTGACGAAGGCGCGCGTGTCGAGCGCGGGGGTATTGGCCACCATCAACCGGAACGGCTGGAGTTCCTGGTTGGCCGGCTCCGCGCCGGCGGCTTTGGCCACGCGATCGCGAACGAGCACCGGTGGTCCGCCACCGCTGTCCAGGGCCATCCACAGTTCGCCCTGCGTCGTCTGTATCGGCACCATGACCCCGAGGGCCGCACCGCCGGCCTGGCGCGCACGTCGCATGGGCGTCGGCTTGGCGTTTTTCGTTTCCGCGGCCAGCGTGTCGGGCGATTCGATGACGAGCGTGCCGTTGCCCAGGTCGAGCGAGAACTGCATGCCGTCGAAGGCATCCAGTGCCAGCGATCCATCGGCCTGCGGTGCGCCCTTGAACAACAGGGGCTGGAGGTCGATCACGCCGGCCGCCACCGGCTTCAACGCCGTGCCGTCGGGCAGGGTGAAGCGCACGTTCTCGCACCGCGGCAAGTCCAGGCGCTGGCCATCCAGGCGGAAGCCGGTGAGCGCCGCCCAGGGCGTGCACCCGATCTTCTTCGCGAACGCCGGCGACAGCAGGCTGACGCCCCCGCCGGTGTCGAGGGTGAACACGCCTTCGTGGCCGTTGACCTTCAGCCGCACCGACCGGAGCCGGCCGCCGAAATCGCCGAGTTCGATGGGTTTGGGCGTGGGCATGGGAACAACCTGGGGCGCGGGCACATCGGCGGCGGCGGTGAGCAGCACGGCGGACAGCAACGGAGTCAGCATCACGGGGTCCTGTCGGGGGAGGGCGCGGGTTTCGCGTGCTGGTGTTTTATCTAACTACACCACCTTGGGGCACCTGCCGGAAGTCACCATCGTCCAACCGCCCGCCGCTAGAGTGGAGCGATGGGGAGTTTCCTGGACCGGATCTGGATCGTCCTGGGCATGTCGCTCGACGTGCCGTTATCCCTGTGGCCGGTGAGTCTTGCCCTGGTCGCCGCCGCGAGCTGGTCCATCTGGTCGTTGCGCAAGACCCGACGATGGGCGTCGCGCAAGGTCGTCCTGACATCGGCGCTTTCGGCGCTCGTGTTCATCGCCTTTCCCGTCTATGCGGCGGCGTTCTGGCCAGAGCATCCGCACAGCGCGTTCGCGATGCAGGAAGCGTCCGGCCGCTGGATGGCCCGCCACGATCCTCGCGTGGCTCTGGTGGGGCTACATGGCGTGCATGCTGCTCGTGCCGGTGTTTGCCAGGCACGACCGCCTCCCGCTGGCAGGCCTGTCCGCCTTCATGCTTTGGGTGAACTTCGGGGTTGCTTTCGTTTGCATCCTTGCGGTCGCGGGCATGGGGCTTTAGTCATGCGCATTCGAAGCACACCGTTCAACGCCGCAAGCGAGCCTGCAATGAACAACGAAAACCTGGACTGCATCCGCGCCTATCTCGCCGATCTCGCCGCCGGCACGACGGGCGAGCGACTGGCCGCGTATTTCACCGCCGACGTCGTGCAGATCGAGTATCCCAATCGCCTCAACCCCAACGGCGGTCGAAGCGATCTCGCCACCCTGTTGTCGCGCGCCGAACAGGGCCAGCGCGTGCTCCGGCAACAGTCCTACCAGGTCACGTCCGAGATGGCGCAGGGCGATCGCGTCGCCGTGGAAGCATTGTGGACGGGCGTGCTGGCGGTGCCGCTCGGCAGCCTGGCGCCCGGTGCGGAAATGAAAGCCCACTTCGCGATGTTCTTCGAACTCGAGCACGGCAAGATCCGCGTGCAGCGCAACTATGACTGTTTCCAGCCGTAGCAGGCGGTTGCAAGAGAGGCAATTCGTCATGGGAAACATGGAAGCCAAGCGAAATGCAAATCGACGTGGCGCATTGCGCGCTGCACACTATTTTTGCGCGGCCACGACGCTGTTGCTTGCAGCCCAAGCGCAGGCGCAGGCGCTGATCGTCGAAGCGCGTGATCTCGATGCTGCGTGTCCATGGGACAGTGCTTCGCGGTGCGCAAGAATCGTTTTACACGCTGGCGATGGCGGCAGCACCTTCAACGCCTCGTCGGACGAGGCAGGTGTTCTTGTTTACGGGCGCGATCTGCAACTGCAGGTGTGGAAGAACGGGCAATGGACTGCATTCGCCCCGATCCTGGGGACATTCGAGGCGCCCGATGCAAGCGTGTTGCTTCGCGAGGGCGCGACGTGGGTGAATTACGTCGATGTCACTACGGCGCTGGACGTCGCTGGCCAGACCAAGTATCGCGTGGAGGTCAAGGATGCTTCTGGCGCCGCTTACGTGTCTCCGACGTTTGCCTTGACCAAGTAAGGCATCGAGCGCCATGAAGACGTTGACGATCGCCTGTTGCCTCTTCCTCCTTGCCGGCGTGGTGCACGCGGACGGCTTGCCAAAGGCGGGGCGCTATGTCGGCAAGGTGCTCGTGTTCGATTTGACGGACGATCAGAAGCACGAGATCGCGCACTTCAGGACGTGCCACCTTGCGCGATTCAAGACAATGAACCCGTACACGCCTTACGTGTTCCAGCTCACGCCAGGGCAACGCAAGGGGCTCGTGCGGGACGTGGGCTTCGCGCCGACGTATTTCGAAGTCGAAGAAACGTACCGCGGTTTCAACGAAGCCGGCCCGCACTGGAACGTGGCCTTGCGCTTCTCGCACGACCAGATCGAGGTACCGCTGGACTTGTTGCTTCCCGATGCGGAGGCAAGGAAAGCGGTCGATGCGCAAGGGTGGAAGACAACGAATCCGTGCTTCCCGAAGGTCGGGGAGCATTAGTTGCCATCGGTCATCGCATGACCGCTTTCGACCCAAAGCGCACATGAAGCGGTAGCCTCCTCGGCGAACTTCCCTGACAACCCCCAGACCCCGGCACGCACTCCCGATGACCCGAGCCTTCGTTGCCACCGCAGTCTTGATGCTTGCGCTCGCTCCTTCCCGAGCCGCATCCGTACCGCCTGTCCCGCTTCCATCAGAGGCGGCGACAAACAGCGCAGCCGCGTGCGCCACGCCCAGGACCATGGCGGCAGTGCGACCGTCGGGGAAAAGCTACGAACTTGTATTGACCGTGGAAAACCCGGGTGCCGAACCTCTGGCGCTCGTGGATTACTACTTTTTCGAAAACATGCTGGACCTTCGCGCCGTTCCGTCGGGAGAGTCGAACGGGTTGGCGCTCATCGTGCCTCTCCTGAGCCCAGGCCCACGCCCGCTCATTGTTGCGCCCTTCGCAAAGATCGAAAGAACGTATCAACTTTCCGCCAGCTTTCCAGCGTTGGAGAAGACGCTCGAGAGCAAGGATGTTCTTGTCTCCTGGCAATTGACGTTGGCAGGAGAAAAAGTGTGTTTTTCCCAGAAGCTCGCAAGTTCTGCCTGGCTGCGGAAGCGAACAAAGTCGTAGTCGAACGTCCGCTCCTGATAAATTGCGTGACCCGAACCGCTGTGGGCGTACAGCCATGCTCCGATTCGCGCGGATTGCCCTTGCATTGATGCTGGCCACGCTGGCTGGCTGCGGCGGGCAGGGGACACCTCCCAGCGACGCGCCCGACGCAGCCCACGTTCCGCCGCCGCCTGACGTTGGGGATATTGCGCACTACAACGGTTGCAAGAGCCTACCGACGCGCGCGCTGTCGCCGTACGAAACGTGCTTGGTCGACAGGTTGAAGGCGGCAGCGTGCACGCCGGCCGCCGATTGCGTCCTCACCTGTTTGGCCAGTCCAGATGGCACCGAGGTTGGTGGCGGTTGTGATCACGTGTGTTTCGGCTACAACGTGCGTCACCAGTGGAAGGATCGTCCGAACGCCATGGACGAATGTCCGGGACGGTAAGGGCGGTGGTGCCGGCTATTGGCCGAAATCAGACACCCCGGTATCTTCTGGATACAGCGGCTGAACCAGGAACTTGCACCCCGTGGGCAACATCGTGAATTACGCGTTTCTTGCCTTCTTGGGCGTCATCGTCTGTGTCGTGTTGTATCGCCTGGTGCGTTATCGCAGCCTTGCTGGCGCGCGCTTCGGCGCCGCGACGGTTGCACTCGGCGAGGTTGCAGCCGCGGATTCCTTCCACATGCCCGTCCGGGTGCGGGTTCATTCGCTGGAGAGCGCCGTCCCGTATCGCGGCGTTGGCCTGGAGTTCGTTGCAAAGGCGCTGGGGCATATCCGGGTGATGCCTGTCACCCTGTCGAACGCGCAGGCCCTGCAACTGGCAAAGCTGCTGTCGGAGGCTGCCGGCGAGCGGCCTGGCAACTCGCTTCGCGAGTCGGATTGATGCGGGCGTTGCGAAAGTCCGCGTCTGGCCGATAGCGGCCACTCGTCGGGAAGCGCGATCAGGGGCTCCGGAGGACTTGCGATGCGAGTGGTTGTGACCGCCCATCAGGCGAGGTCGCGGACGGCGTGGCGAGCTGTTCCGTGACCTCAAGCCGACGGACGACAAGGTGGTCGATCTCGAGTCGCTTGATGCGTGCCCGGCCGATGACCAGGCGGCCGATGACCAAAGCGCCGACGCCGCCGCGCCAAGGGCCATTGCGCCCAGCGTCATCCCGCCCAGCGCCAGGGCGCCCGTGGATTGCGCGCCGACCGCCTTTGCGGGGACGGCGCTGGCGCGCGTGTGTTCGCGTTTCATGGGTTTGAAGGTTGTCGGCGAGTGTCCTGGTCGAGGGGACGGCGCAGGCGACGCAAATCGGCCAGCATTCCGTGAAGCGCGCCTCCGTAATTGCAGGGCCATGGGTGGCCGCGTTCGACCCAAAGCGGACATATGGGAGCATCTCCTGAATTCGGACTACCCCGGGGCAAGTTCCATGGAAGATTTCGCAGTCATGGTTCTGTGGATTACGAGCTTGCTGCTCCCCGCGTTGATCTTCCTCGCGGCGGACCGTTTCAAATCGTTACTGGCGACAGCAACAGTCGCGCTCATCGCAATCGGAATTGGATGGGCTTTCATGCTCGCTTATGCGGTGGCAGCGCAATGCATCACCGCTAACGGCCCAGCCCAAGTCAACGGCCCAGCCCAAGTCAACGGCGCAGCGCTCGCGTTCGCGGACGTCTTTGGCTGGGTTCTTCCCGCTGTTGTCGTAGTTGTCACCTGGCTGACGTCGAGAGCGGTTTTGCGCGTTGCTGGTCGATCCTTGCCCGTCAGTTCGCGTGTCGGGGCTGACCAACCTTGAGGTCGCCAGGCATGGAAGCGAGTGAGCTATTGCGATATTCGCGACGCGGTAATCCGCCCTCTTGGCATGAGCGGAATAAGAAAAAGTCTTGCTCGCCGGGTCGGGGCTCGTGCAGAAGACAATGATCCAATCCATGACGAACATCCGCTATTGGCCGAAGTCGACATCCGACCGAGGTTGAGGCTGCTCATCCACGCCCGCTATCATCAATGTGGGGACATCGTCGGGGGCAGGAAATGCAGGCTCGGAAAGCCGCGGGCGTGGCGCTCGCAGCAGGCGCTTGTGCGCTCGGACTCTGGTTCGCTTCGTCCACGCCGTACGCGGCGCGAAATGCGCAGGCCACACGCGTTGCCGCGCGCGACGCCCAAGGGACGCGCGTCGGACCGCCGACCATCGCCGTGGATGCACTGCCCGCGACGAACGCGCAACGCGGCATCCCGTTCGCATTGACACGCAGCGTGGCCGAAGCCGCGGTACGCGAAGGCGTACTGCGCATCGCCATCGCCGACCAACGCGGCTTCGACGTCGCGATCGAACGCGACACGCACGACGGTTTCGGCAACTGGCAGGTGATCGGGCGCGTGCAAACGCGCCTGGGCCCGCAGGCAATGGTGGCGACGTTCGGCAAACGTGCGGTATTTGCCGTGCTGCCCTTGCCTGATGGCCGCACGTTGGAAGTGACCACGGATCACGGCGCGACGACGATAGCCGAAGCCGGCGGGCTGGTGCCGGAAGGCATGCAGGGACTTGCGGCGAACAACGATGCTTTCGACGTCCGCGAGATCCCCGCGACCAAGGTGCACGATATCGCAACGACGGACGCCAGCACGCGGGTGCAATTGCCCACGTTGCGCACCGACGGGCTGCAGGCGCTCGCGGCGGAGGCGACCGGCGAGGTCACGATCAATGTGCTCGGCCTGTATGGCCCGGACTTGATCGCGCAACTCGGCGACGAAGAGAGTGCGCGCACCGAAGTCGCGCACATGCTCGCAGTCGCCAACCAGGCGCACGTCGACAGTGGCTCACGGATTCGGCTGGCGTTGGCGGGCACGCTCGCGATCAGCAATCCCTACGACGCCAACACGACGGCGTTGTACGGCATCCAGAACACGAGCCACAACGTAGGCATGCCATTCCCGGTCGAAGCCGGACGCTGGATCGCATCGGCCGACCTGGTCTTTCTCGCGCGACCACGCGGGGCGGTCGATGCGACCTGCGGTGCTTCGTTCCGCATCGCCGAGTCGACGGGCCGCAACACGCTCAAGCGCGCCTTCGCCTTCGCCGTCGCCAATGTCGCGCCGTGCAGCCCGTATGCGTTGAGCCACGAACTCGGCCACCTGCTGGGCAACGCGCACGATCGCGACACCGAGGGCTACGACAACCAGGATGTCGTCCGGCACGGCGTGCTGCCGTATGCATCGGGCTATCGTCAGTTCGGGTCGCCCGCGTTCGCCACGGTCATGGCCGATCCCTCGGGCCTGCCCACCCTCAACGTCTTTTCGTCACCGTTCTCGTCCGCGTGCGGTGCGCCGTGCGGCATCGCAGACGAAGCCGACGAAGTGCGGTCGATGAATTCGATCGCCGCGGAAATCGCCGACTTCGCCGGCGCGCCCGACACGGTCACCTTTGGAAACGCCGCGGGTTTCGAGCCACTGGCCGGCGAGAACAGCCGCTGGATCGTCGCGTGGGCGAACTACAACGCCCCGATGTTCCCGCAGGGTTTCGCTGGCTTCGACGTCGCGGTCGTCGGCGGCACGGCGACACAGGGCGTGGATTACAAGCTCTCTTCCGCGTTCGTCAACGGCGGCGGCAACGCCGCGCAGGTCTTCGTCGAGGTCCTCCCGGACGAGATCGTCGAACCCGACGAAACAATCCTGCTGCGCATTACATCGCGGAATGGCTGGCCGATCGACAAGGACACTGCGACGATTACGATCCTCGACGATGATCCACGTCCCGTGATCCGCGGCGCGGTGCGCTTCGACGGCGTGTCGAAGCCGAGCGGCCCGTTCAATCTCCAGGCCCGCGCGGGAAACGGCAATCACTTCGACGACGGCGGCATGGTGGTGCAGGTCGCCTCGCCTGACTATGCGTTCGCCTTCCCGGTGGTGCGCGGCACCTCGCCCTATCTCACCTTCGACAACACTTGCTGCAGCGCGCGTTACGCGGTGCCCGTGTGGCTGACCGATGTGCGCGGCGATCTCACGCGTGACGTCACCTTCCGCGCGGCGTATCACGTGCTCCTGCGCGGCATCGATTCGGGTAAGCAGTTCATCGATATCGGGCAGGGGCCGCCGGTTGAGTATTCCGGCGGGGGCTACATCGATCGGATGGTGCCGGGCGGCGCGCGGGTCACGTTCTACGACCGGAACCAGCAAGGCACCGTCGCGGGCTTCTTCGACGACGTGCGGCAGAACATCGATGCCACGTTCGCCTACACGCCGACGACAAAGGTCCTGGTCTCGGCGCCGAAATCCGTGCGCGAAGGCGACGCCGGCGTGCGCCGAGTGCGCTTCGACCTGAAGGTGCTGACGACCATCCTCGCGCCGATCGAGTCGATCACGCTCGACTGGCGCACGCGTTCGGGCACGGCGACCGAGGGCAGGGACTTCGTGGCCGCATCGGGGACGCTGGTCATCCCTGCGGAGGCCATAGCGTCGTCGTATTACACAGACCCGAGGGCGGCGTCGTTGTACGTGGACATCCTCGGCGACACGTTGCCCGAATCGGCGGAGTGGCTGGAACTCGAGCTCACGCCGGCCACCGAGGGCGTCGAAGCAGTGCCCGCGCGCACAAGACTTACCCTGCGAGACGACGACCATCGCACATCGACGCCATTGCCGGCTGAGAAACTGTAACAGCGGGTTTTCGCAAGGCACGGTTGACGACCGGGGGTGTCCATTGTTGATGTCCGGTTTCGATCCAAAGTGGACATTCCGCATTCGCGCTAGCTTATTGCCGATGAACCCTCAAAACCTGTTCCACCTCGCCGCTGTCGGCGTGATTGCACTGCCGTGCATTGTCGCTGGGGCCACTGCGCTCCTTTCCAGGCCCAAGCGCTTACCGCTCAGGGTCATGAGCGCAATCTTCGCCGGCTGGGTCGTCGCCGTGTATTTCACGGAGTATGCGTATAACCCCGCGGGCATCGCAGCGGGGATTGACGCGGGTGTCGATCCCGAGATGCGCTTCGACAACAACGCCCTCGCATCCGCCATCCTGCACGGTTGGATGTATCCCGCCATGGCAGTGGCGATGGTCTTGAGCGTCCGCGCGTTGATTCGCAAGGTACGGCCGCCCGCGCGTCGAGCCTGACGCTCGGTAAAGTGTTGACCATGGCGAGTGTCCGCTTCTGGCCGATAGCGGACACTCGGTCCCCCGGTAGATTCTTGGCCCCTGAGTGACCGCTTTCGACCCAAAGCGGACATTGGCGCCCGGGTAGACTCCGCGTCCCGGTCAGTCAGAAGGTTGAAGGCGATGCGTCATGAACTTACGGCCCGGAAGCACATCGGAAAAACGCTGCTGTGCGGCTACGTAATTTGTGCGATTTACCCACTCATCGTGGTCGGATATTCCAGCTTGGCGTTGGTGCCTCTTGGTGTATGTGTCGCAACGCTTGTCCTGCTGAAAAAGCCAACAAGTCGAAAGGCGCTGGCTGTTTCCGCCATCATTTCATTGAGTTGCGGATACGCCGTCAGAAAGCGTTCGTACGAAGGAACGGGAATGACACCGGGGGCATTTCTAGGACTTCTTTTGATCGGCGCGGTAGCTCTTGGTGTGACCTTCTACGTGTTCGAACAGGAGAGAGAGTAAGCGCGGTGAGATTGGCACCTGCGCGAGCCGGTCTGCCTACCCGTTAAGGCGATGTCCGCTTCTCGCCGAAAGCGGACACTTGAACCCCGGCCGGCAGGCTCCGCCCCTAGGTGACCGCTTTCGACCCAAAGCGGACATTCGACTAGCTCGCCGGCAGGTGCGCTTGCTGGGCAGGATCAGGTTCTCTACGCTCATACGCATGGAAACGTTGCGCAAGCTTGCGATGTGGTCCGCACTGGTTGTCGGAGCAGGCATGGCCGCGCTCGGACTCTGGCAAGTGGGTCGCGTGACTTGGGCGTTGTCGAATCCGCCGCCGCTCGGGAGCGTGTTTGAGCCAGTAATTCCGTTGCTCATCGGCGTGATCGCTTCTCTTGCAGGCTTCGCCCTCGTTGCCGCGGGACGCGGCCTCAAACGCTAGCTGCGCAATGTCCGCTCCTGGCCGAAAGCGGACATTGGGAATTGGTACTCTGAGCCCTGGTTTCCGGCCTCCGGGGCATCATGTTCAATCCCTTCGAGTTTCACGAACGCAACCTTGGCCGAGCCGGGTGGCTGATGGCGCTGGAGATTGTCGGTGGCGTTGCCCTCGGCTTGATCCTAGTCGGGCTCGGCTACGCCAGCGACCTTGCAATCATTGCAGTCTGGCTGTGCAACCTTTTCACCGCGTGGTTCATTGGCAAAGCAGCCGCGGCCCAGGGCAAGCGCCAATGGCTGTATGCCTTGCCTGCCGTAGCACCGCCAATCGCGATTTGGCTGATCTTCAAGCTTCACAGTGAGGACAGCATGCGTCGAATGTCCATGATGGAAGCGGATTCTCGCGTTAGCGAGTGACCGCTTCTGGCGACAGCGGACATTCGAGGATGACCGGCCAATCAGCAGGGGGATCGCACATGAAGCTTGTCGTCGTCTTGCTTCTGGCCGTCGCTCTACCCGCGTGTTCCGACGCCTACAAAGACCTCGAGTCCGCTTTCGCAGTAGACAAGACCGCTTCAGCCCCACCGCTGGTGACAAGGTCCATCACGATCACCAGCCAGACGCGACGAGGCGCCTCGTCCTATCGAGACCTCGTCACCATTCGTCCCACCGCTGACGCCATCGACCTGGAATTCGACATGCCCTTCATGAGGCCGCTCCGTATTCCCAAGGGCGAGATCGCCGGATGCAGCATGACCTGCTTCGGCATGTCGGATCAGTACGTGGATCTGCTGATCCCGAGGACCGGCACCGATTTGATGATCCGTAGCAGCAAGACGCTGCTTGACTGGTGCTGGACCAATGAAAAGCCCATGATTTCCGGCAAGGCCCGGAGAGCCTGGCAATACAGTCGCGTGCCGCTCCCGCCCGCAAGTCGCTACAACGCCCAGTTCGCTTCCAGAGCGCTGTTTGACAAGCAGACCCATCTGAGTTGCATGGGCTATTAGTGCGGTCTCACAGGTCCGCTTTCGACCCATAGCGGACATCCGATCTCTGCCGCATTCGGCTTATGCTGCCGTAATGCGCCCACCCCGTTCCCCGGATCTAGTCGCCGACATCACCCTCGATCCGACGCTTGAACGTGGTCGGCGGAGTGGATGGCGGCCGAACAACGACTTCGGGTTGCTGCACGACTGTGACGCCCACATCGAGTTCGCCGATGGAAGCGTGCAGCCGGGTGGAACTGGCCGTGCAGAATTGTGGTTGCTGACACCGGAATTGCAGGCCGGGCGACTGCGCGAAGGTTTTACCTTCACCTTGCGCGAAGGGTCACGGCTTGTCGCGGATGGGGTTGTCGTCCAGGTACTTCGTTCCGATCTCCACGTTGGCGCGTAGACCGACCTCAACGTCCGCTTCTGGGCGATGGCAGGCATGCCGGCCGGTGGCGAAGGCTCGATCCCCCTGATCGTTGGTGCAACGCCACCCACGGCGTTGCACCAGGACGCCTCAGCGCTCGTAGGCGCCAATGTCGGGGGCACCGCCCACCACGCGCGGGAATCCCGCGCCGCGTTGGTCGAAGGCCCGTCCGAGCGTGTTGTTGCCCCCGTTGATCGCGGGGCTGGCCGCGCCGATCGCATGCGTGCGCGTCGGGCCGCCATTGTTCGCCAACGGCGCCAACAACGGATCGCCGCCGATCGTATCCGGCGGCACGGGCAGCACCGACGTGCCGATCAGGTTGTGCGACCCCGTGAGCGTCCAGCCGGGGAAGTCGAACCCGCCGACGTCGACGTCCGGCCCGCCGTCGCACGTGTTGCGCGAGACGATCGTGCTCTCCAGCCGCAGGTTGAGCGCACTCACCGCGCCCCAGCATTGCGAGCCGGTTTCGCGGTTGAACGCGATCGTGCTGTTGCGCACGTCCATGTCGCCCGAGACGGACGCGCCACTGTCGCTCGTCGCCGTGTTGCCGGAGATCGTGCTGTCGTGGATGGACCTGGTGCCGTCGCCATACGCGCACAACGCACCACAGTTCCATCCGGCGTCGTTGCCGGCCATCGTCGACTTGTTCACCACCACGTTGCCGTGTGCCGTCACGCCGCCGCCGTCGTGCGTGGAGGTATTGCGCAACACCATCGAATACGACAGCGAGACATCCTCGCCATCCAGGCCGCCACCGGCATCCGCGGACATGTTGTCGTACACCTGGCTGCGATCCAGTGTCACGCTTCCGAACGCGCCGATGCCGCCGCCTGCGCCTTCGCCCAGCAGGCGATTGGCGAACACGCTCGACTCCGACAGCAGGACGTTCCCGACGGCGAAGACGCCGCCGCCCATGCCGGACGGCTCCAGCCCGCCCTGGGGCACCGCATCGCAGTGATGCACGCGCGACTGGCGCAGTTCCACGTTGCCCTGCGACGACACGCATCCACCGAGCGCACCGCCCGAGGTGAAGCGGCCGTAGGAGAGGGATACGCGCGTCAGCCGCAGCGTCCCGCCGCCCGTGTGGTTGAGCACGCGCGCGGTCGAATTGCCGCGGATCGTGTTCTGGAGGCGGTCGCGGCCCAGGAGGGTGATCGACGACTGGGGCAGCACGATCTGGCCGGAGGTGACATTGATGGGATTGCAGCCGAGCGCGCGCAGGTCGATCGTGTCGCCGCTGATCGCGATGGTCGCCGCGTTGCGCAGGCTGCCTGCGCCGGTGTTGTTGCAGTTGGTGACGGGGATGTTGGCCGCGCGCGCCTGCGGCGCATGGACCAGCGCGCCACCGGCCAGCAGCGCACTGAAGAGGAAAGCAGTGGGATTTCGCATCTCGCATGCTCCAGCGTTGGGGGTAATCCTCGCCAACGCGCTCCCTCCGCCACGCAGGTCAGCGTTGACCAGGATTCTCCTGTCGTCCGAAAGTCACGCACGCCTGAATAGTTCATGTTGGTGCGGGGCAGCCGTGATGCATCGGGTCGCCATGTCTGCTTTCGACCCAAAGCGGACATTCGCCTGCAATTGCACGATCCGGTAAAACGGTCGGGTAGGCGTGCGCGCCGCAGAGAGTCGTTATGGAAACAGTCGAGGTACATCCGCTTTCGTTTTCGTCGGAGTCCTGGCCCTTCGCGGATCCGATCAATACGCTCGCCTATGCCTCCGGTCAGGTCCTCAACGGGAGCCCGATACTGCTCGTGTTCCATGATCACGACGGGGAATGGCAGTTCCTGACTGGCGAGGATCGCGAGGAGTGCAAGATCATTTGCCTCGGTTGCGCATTTGAGCGGGATGCTGCCCTTGCAGGTCTTGCTGCCATGCCAATCGGCTGGATGGCTTACAGGGCTTCAATAGACAAGAGTTGGCAGTGCGAGCCATACGAGGATAGCGACGGGGTTGAGGACTAACGGTTCGCGAGTATCGAATGTCCGCTTCTGGCCGAAAGCGGACATTCGGTCCTCCAATAGGTTCCTCGACCCTGAGTGACCGCTTTCGACCCACAGCGGACATCCGGACCTGACTTGACGCTGCGCCTCAAGCGCTTGAACATCCCGTGGGCACGCAGGGGGTGTAACGGATGCGCAAGGCTCTGACATTGACGATCGCGCTAATGTCGCTGGCCTTCGTCGCGCGCGCCTCAGTCGCGACCGACCCGATGCCAAACAAAGCCTGGCCAAGTACGGTTGACGAAGCTGTCGACCGACTACTGGGTGACATGCCTGCAGACGACGTGGATTGGATGCGGCGAAACCCCAAAGAAGATGTCGTCGGCCACCTCTACATGGGATACGGCACGGGCGTCCGCAACGAGTTCGGCTTATGGGGCGACAACGACGCCCTGCGCAAGTCTTGTGGCACCGATGATCCCGAAGGGTGTTCGGTCGTCATCATCGAGGCGATGTGGAACAAGGTCCAAGCACAGACCGATCCTGCTTTGCGCGCTGCGCTGCAGTGCCAATTCGCAACGGTGCATCGCGTCCGGATCGACACCAAGGGTTGGTACTTGCTCCGCCTCGGCGAAATGCTCGACGACATGCAATCGCAGATCGATCGCCAGATGCCCGCGGCGGCTGCGCCGGGATGTCCCACGCAGTTGCGCATCGTGCCTGCGGGCAACCCCAACCGCCAATGTTTCGTGCGCGCAGAGTTCGAGACCGAGCAGCCGCTCGACACTGCGTTGATGTGGCTAGGATTCCGCAACGCGCTTACACCACGCCACGCGCCGCCTGATCTTGAGTTTGAGTTCAGCGAGTCGTGCGCGTGGCCAGAGCGGCCGACGCACTTCGCCCCTAAGCGTTAGGCAGTCCACGCGCTGACGCTGTCACGACCAAATTGCTCAGTTGTTGAATGCCCGCTTTTGGCCGAAAGCGGACCATCCTTCTAGCGCATGGGTTAAGCCGTCATGGTCCTGTCCGATCTGCCGACAGAAATTCAGAACGCACTTGCTCCGCTGACGCCAGCGCTGGCTACGGCGCGCGTTTCGCCCGTCACGTGGGTGTACTCCGAGAAGGCCTTTGGCAGTTTCCTGATCACTTTTCGTAGCCCACGACACGAGTTCACGCTCACCCGTGACCGAGGTCAGTTCATCATCGGTGGCGCTGATCGAAAGTCCTTGGAGGAGGTAGATCTCTGGAGGGCATTTGCCACAGCCGAGGACCTGCTTCCGCATCTCTCTAGTTGGCTTGGTGAGTGTCCGCTTCTGGCCGATAGCGGACATTGGTCACCGGGTGACCGCTAACGACCCAAAACGGACAATCGGACGCCTGCGCGGGCCAGTTGTTTCGGCGATGATTGTGGCCATCTGCCCCCGGGGACAGGCAAATGCGTAGATCTCAAAGGCTGATCCTGCTGGCGTCCCTGGCGTTGGCAGGATGTTTGGGCGAAGGCGCAGACATGCGTGTGCACCAGGACTTCAGTGCCGATTCCGGGGCTGCTGTGCAGAAGTATCGTGAAGTGTGGAGCGCGTACCAGCCGGAGGACATTTCCGACGACCGAATGTTCATCGCGTCCGAAATGATGAGGCACGACCTGGATCGGCGTGAAGACTACTACCGCTTCATTGTTGCCCATGTTCGCAAAGAAGGCGGGGCCTATCGGACGTCCGCGCTTCGAGCGCTGGCGTATGCGACGGGTACCGAGTCACTTGAGATTTTGTTTGAAGCATACGAAAGCCGCGAGGACATGGCCGCGCGGGAGGCGCTCCAGAGCATCAAGCTTCGCTATGAGTACGCAAAGGCCGTAGGGGATTCGAACGAGATGGCGTTTGTGAAGAAGCGATCTTCCGAGGCGATCAAGAGGCTGCATGCGCCGCAATAACGTCGAAACGTGTTCGCGAAAGCGTTGGAATCTTCGGACGCAGCAGGTGCGCATGACACAACTCGTACGCCGCGTGATTTACCTGGTCGCTGGGTTGGTTCCGGCATGTTGCGGCGCCCTGGTGGCTTCGGCGATGCGCGGGCCACTGCTCCTCGGCGCGCTTGCGGGTGCTTGCGGATTGCTCCTTGCATCGATGGATGTGTTCCCGGTCCGCAGGGCCACCTACTGGTGCATCGCAATCCTGCTGAGTGCCGGGCTTGCCGCAATGCTCCCTTTCTCGGTGAGCGTTGGATACGGGGACCTCGCAGACTTGGCATCGGGCATGCGTGGCTCGCCCACGGCAGCGCTCGTCCGGTCGTGGCTCCTCCTGGGGCCGCCCCTGTGTGCGGCGCATTTCCTTTGGGCGGCGAAACCGAAGTCGCTGCGCGGCTCGACGTGATCCAAGCGGCCAAGATGGCGTGCGTGTCCTTGTGGAGGAGAGGCAAATGACGGATTGGTCCGTACCAAATTGGGGGGAGCCTTGGGAGCCCGACATCGAGGTGCCATTGCTCCAGGCGTTGGCCGCCAAAGTCGCGGCCGCATGGCCGCACATAGAAGGCCGGCCCGATTTCTCCACGGTTGGCGCAGCCGTCGTCGAGTTCTTCTCAGGCCCCGTCTGCATAGCGCGAGCGTGCGTCAGCGCCCTTGACCCATCCGCACCGCTGTTCAGTTGTTATCTCGGCGCCCTGGAGGACGAGTTCCACGGCCACAACATCGAGGCGATCGCATCGCTCGTCGGGCACTACACAGACGCACTCCCGGATACCGAAATCTAGCGGAATGTGCGCTCATGGCCGATAGCAGACACCCGTCGGTACCTGCCCACCACGCGACAACAGTGTCTGCTTTCGATCCAAAGCGGACATTCGGCCAGCGCGTGCCTTCCCACCTTGGGGCGGTTATAAGGCACCACTGGACCTTGGGTCAGTCGATTAGGCGGTACCCCCTTTGCGCAAGCTGATCACTCTTACCGTTGCGACGACTCTCATTGGATGCGCGACACAGACACCAGTGTCGACACACTCCTCGTCTGCTCGCGTAGATGACGAGGGCGTAGTGACTTACTACGACCGGAATCAGGATGGCGCTATTGATTTCGAGTTCCACGATTTCGTGTGCTGCGATCGAAATTGGGCGCGGGTTGATACTGACTTCAACGGCCAATACGACTTGCTTGCCCGATGGGGCTACAGCTTGACTCGGACACCGATAGATAGTCCCGTCCCAAGGTCCGTTCCGTTTACGACGATTACGAAGGGAGAACCGCCAATATCCGGCTGGTAGGCCTACGTGCAGACAAATGTCCGCTTCTGGCCGAAAGCGGACATGCCCGCCGAGTGACCGCTTTCGACCCAAAGCGGACATTCGGTGCGCCCCAAGCGCCACGCTCGCCAGCGCCGAATTACACTTCGATGCCAGGACCGCAGGGGCGAAAATGAAGGCGAGAGACGTTGTGCAGAATGCGCTAAGTCTGGCGCGCAGCCGCCTAGGCGAGTCGCCGCAGTACCCGATATACGAATCCTGCGTGGCTCAGTTGGAGTACCTGCTGTCCACCTTGGATGGAAGTATTCCGGTTGACCGCCCCAAGCTTCGTACTTTCACCATCGGGCACTATGCGGTGCGGGAGCTTGAAGAATCGGATGAAGAGTTGTCGCGTGTGCTCAAGGAGGCGTATCTCATCGCGTCCAAGTTGGCCGACGGCCTAAAGATTTCCTAGTTCGGCTCTATTGCGGCTTTGTGCATTTCCGCTGCTGGCCGACAGCGGACATTCGTTCTACGGAGGATTGAAGTGAACTCGCGATGCTACATCTGTAGCCGTCGACTCAACAACGCCGACGATCCGCTTTCCACTGATTGGGGATTGTTGGGGTTGCGTTGGACCCATGGAAGACGGTTGGCCACAGTCAGCCGCGAAGGTCGCCGAAGAAATCGCTGCGGGGCTCCGGGAGCCGGACGGGAGGGCGAAACCACCGCCCCAGTGATGTCCGCTTGGAATTCAACTGATGCTGCTCGACGATGAGTTGGAGCTGGCTGTCCACGGCACCTTTGGTTCCGTGCAGGAAATCAGCCGCGACGTTCTTGCTGCACTCGCCGAGCACTCTCAGACTGCAACCCCTTCGTCGACGTGACGGAACTGAAGACGTCGGCGCCAGCATGTCCGCTTCTGGCCGATAGCGGACATCGAGCCCAGTTATCGTGCGGGCAATCAGCGTGCAACGCGATGTTGGCGACCGCGCCCGCGTTGACTATGCTCGGGGTCGGGCACCAGGGGTGGGCAGACGATGATCAAGATTCCGCGCGGGCTCGCGTTCGCCGGCACGGCCATGCTCGTCGCGAGCGTCGTGCAGTGGTGCATCACGGCGGAGTCATCGCCGGCCCGCGGCTATCTCCTTTATCACGTCGCGCTGCCGAATGCCTGGGCGACGATCAACCTGCTGCCTTTCCTTGCCGCGGGCGCCATGGGTGGAAACATCCACGCACCGCCGACCTGGATGTATCTGTGTGCCTTCTTCATCCAGTGGGCCCTCGCCGGGGTGCTCGCCGCTCTCGTGTTCCAAAGGTTTCGCAGTGCCCGGGGGCGATGACGGCACCATGCCGACAAGCACGCAATACGAATGTCCGCTTATCGCCGAAAGCAGGCATTTGATCGGCCCCTTGGCTGAGTGACCGCTTTCGACCCAAAGCGGACGTTCGACGAGCCCTCACGCTGAGCGTCTGGCCGGCTTGTGAGTCGGACTCCGCCTGCATAAGCTCACGCCGTGAGCCAACTCGACAACATTCCGCCACACCTTCGGATGCGATCAATTTCCCCGAGGGAAATCGTGCTTCCGCTCGCCGACGCACTGGAAGCAATCGACTACTTGGAGTCCCGATCGGCCCTTATCCTGGGCTGGGAGGGCTGGGTAAAGGCGGCTGATGGTCGCGTTGGGCATGGCAGCGCTGGCTACCTGAGTACATTCACCGAGCATCTCTCGGTGGCTGAGGCTGCCACCGACGCGCGCAAGACGATCCAAGCTGGCGCATTGGACTGGCAAGAAAAACATGGTGGCGGCACCGATGCTTTGCACTTCTGCATCACGGTGAGGTTGCCTGGCTAGCAGGACTGCCAAAGGTCTTCTGGCCGAAAGCGGACATTTGGTCGGCCCATCGGCGGAGTGACCGCTTTCGACCCAAAGCGGACATCGGCTAAATTCCACGCTCGTCGCGTGGACATGGAATTATGATGCCTCGAAAGTTCTGGTCGGGTTTGCTCCTGGCGATCGGCATCTACCTTGCGCTGACGGGAGCTTTGTCCTTCAACGTCGCCATTTTCGGTGTGCATCCCATTCGCTTGTGGACATCCGCTGATCGCTATTACCAGATCGTCCCGCAAGAGAGCTCGCACGCGCTTGCAATCGGGGCAGGGTGCATCGTCGTAGCATTGCTCCTCGGCGCTGCCTCGATTCGGGTTTGGCGAACGAAACGCTAATGGCCGATAGCGACACCAGACTGGAAGGCGCACATGCAGATCACTGACAGTCAATTGGATGTGGCCTCTCTGGCTGCCCTGGGAGCCGAAGCGCTTGCGCTTCTGGGCAGCGGCAACGTTGACGCCTTGGCACAGCGCTTTGGCTACGCGCTGGCGTATGGCGCCGACCCGGCGATTGCCATTCAAGCGGACCTGACGTCCTCGCTTGCCTCCGTGGGAGCAACGTCACTAGGGCAGGGAGGCGCTGCACACATCCCCACGGTCCGCTACTGCAACCCAAACGAGGCCGGACTGCTTGCCGTCGTCCAGGCGATGGCGCCGACCAATAACGGCAAGGCCATCCTCGTGGAGCTGGTAGTAACGGCTCGGGGAAATGACACGCACATCACCTTGGAGCAGATCAGCGACGCTGCGTGATACGAATTTCCGATTCTGGCCGAAAGCAGATATTTGATCGGCCCCTTGGCAGAGTGACCGCTTTCGACCCAAAGCAGACATTCGGGCCGCTCGTTCGGAGCCGCTCAGTTCGGTAATGTGTCGGCTAGGCGTAGTTAGGCGATAGGCAACATGCAAGACAACTCACACTCGTCGTTGGCATTTCACGGGGCTGTGAACTCTTCTGCTCCAGGTGTGCGCTGGAGTGGCCGCCGGGCTATTTGCTTTCTATATCGCGCCCGAGATCGACATTGAACTCGACGGTCGCTCACTTGCGATTGGCTTTTCCACCTTGCTGACGCCTCTGATCTTTGTCTTCAGCCTGTGCTGCGTCATCGCATTCGCCATCGTTGGGTGGCGGCTATGGCTTCTCCACATAAACCCTGGGCGGCGTCAGCGGACTGACGCCGAGCTTTAGCGTTTGTCTGCTTCTGGTCGAAAGCCGACATGCGGGCCGCGGTGACCGCTTACGACCTAACGCGGACGCTCCGCCGGACCGCTTGTTCCGTGCTATCAGCCAGCTTGTTAGCCTGCCGCAGGTTGCATACGATTCGCCGCACACATGACTTCATCGGCTGGCACAAGCTCGATCCTCTCCACTGACAGCCTCGAAGCTGTCCGGCGGCACTTGGATTCGGTCGGCTTCATCTCGGTACTCCATTGGCATTTGGGTGGTGCCAGCCACCCCACGCCTCTCGCGTTCAGCGATTTCGACACGTTTCATGGGTATCTGTGCGAACGCGCAAGGCCAGGAGATGCGATCGATGTCTGGCCATTTCCGACCGACTACGATCATCGACTCGCTCAGGGGAAGGTGCCCGATGCCGACGGGAATATCCATGCCGGCGGTGCCTACTAGACTTCGCGAGCCGGCCTGATTGAAGTTTGGGGAATGTCCGCTTCTGGCCGAAAGCGGACGCCGGAGACAACCGGACAATTCAGACAAGGACGCTGATGAAATGGCAACTCGCGACTATCAGGAAACCGACCGCGACGTGCTGGCAGAACTTCCGCTTGAACGACTCAACGCGGAAATCTCACGCTGCCTCCTCGGCTACCAGACAGGCGGATCGTCGCAGGGCCGCAAGGCGTTCTTTAAGCGCCTTGTGATGCTGGAAGACATCCGCGAGCAGGCCCACGGGGTTCCTGCCAAGCAACGGACTTTCAGTAGTCGGTAAGCCCGGCGGAAATGTCCGCTTCTGGCCGATAGCGGACATTGGTCACCGGGTGACCGCTAACGACCCAAAACGGACAATCGGACGCCTGCGCGCGGGCCAGTTGTTTCGGCGATGATTGTGGCCATCTGCCCCCGGGGACAGGCAAATGCATAGATCTCAAAGGCTGATCCTGCTGGCGTCCCTGGCGTTGGCAGGATGTTTGGGCGGAGGCGCAGACATGCGTGTGTACCAAGACTTCAGTGCCGATCCCGGGGCTGCTGTGCAGAAGTATCGTGAGGTGTGGAGCGCGTACCAGCCGGAGGACATTTCCGACGACCGAATGTTCATCGCGTCCGAAATGATGAGGCACGACCTGGATCGGCGTGAAGACTACTACCGCTTCATTGTTGCCCATGTTCGCAAAGAAGGCGGGGCCTATCGGACGTCCGCCCTTCGAGCGCTGGCGTATGCGACGGGTACCGAGTCACTTGAGATTTTGTTTGAAGCATACGAAAGCCGCGAGGACATGGCCGCGCGGGAGGCGCTCCAGAGCATCAAGCTTCGCTATGAGTACGCAAAGGCCGTAGGGGATTCGAACGAGATGGCGTTTGTGAAGAAGCGATCTTCGGAGGCGCTCAAGAGGCTTCAGGCGCCGCAATAACGGTCGAAACGTGTTCGCAAACGAGCGGAATTAGGCGACCGAGAGAATGTCCGCTTCTGGCCGAAAGCGGACATCGGGCCTGAGTGACCGCTTTCGACCCAAAGCGGACATTGCGCGGGCACAATTGGCGTTAGCGAAGCTGGGGGTGCTGTGACTGACGTTTCGGACGGCTCAGGGATTACCTTTGAGGCGGCGCGGCGCCTTGCGCTTGCAAGCTGCGACTCATTATGCGGCGAGTACCTGGAGGCAGAGCACTGCTGGATATTCTTTGCTGCTCGTCCCGGCGATTTCGCCACAGCCGTGTCTCGGACAGGTCAAGTGAGCATGGTGTATGACCTGCGGGATGACCCCATAAAAATGCAGGAATACTTGGCTCTCTATTCCGCGTACTGCTCCGGAAATAAGCAGGAGACGGAGGTATTTTTGCAAAACTTCATGCGGAAACACTATTCCTCGTGGCGCCCGTGAGTGACCGTTTCGACCCAAAGCGGACATTGGAGCGACATAATCGGATCAGCGCCCAAACACGATTACTCGAACCGGCTCCCCGATGAATATCAAAACACTGCTGCCATCCGGATGCGCTCCCAGCGAGGCGTTCCGCATGCTTTTCGACCAAGGGCATGTTCGATCCGCAGCGGAGCTGGTGCACCTGCTTTACACCGAATTCGACGATCTTTCTGAATCGGTCATGCCGGCCGTGATGAGCTGGAACCGGGGAACGAAACCAGAGAATGCGGCAGTGGGTTTGAGTGACGAGCGACTCGACGAAATCATCGGCGAATTTCTCGCGTTAGCGATGACGACCAGCCGCCGCGCCTAGCCGCCGATGTCCGCTTCTGGCCGATAGTGGAAATCGCTGATTCGCTACAGTTGCCAACCATGAGCCTCGATACCTCCCTCCCGTACTATCCAGAGCTGACCGACTGGCCGCATGAGCCGGTCCGGCCGATACAGATTGCAGACTGCGGCTGGTATCGAGACGGTGGACCGCAAGGCGGTACGTACTACGCGGATTTGGTAGATAGCGAAGGCAACCGCTTTCCATTCTTCTTTGATCGTTTTTTGGGACGCCTTTGCTTTGGCTCCGCGACCGAACCCGACAGAGATGCTGCCTTTTTGCGCCCGGGCAGCCGCGTAGAGCAGGAATCCATCGCGCTCATCGAAACCCTGGCACAGAACTCTCCGCAGTTCCCTGACTTGCTCGGCAAGATTCGCCACGCCAAGGTGTGGGCGGCGTCCGCATAACGACTAGTCCAATGTCCACTTCTAGCCGATAGCTCAAGCAGGGCGTCCGCTTTCGACCTAAGCGGACACTAGTCCGTGCACGCCGTTGAACCCATGAACATAGGTTGAGTGTACTTCCGGTAGTTGACGTTCATGGGTTGAGTCGAAAGCGGCAGCCCCGAATCGTTCGCTTCGTACACGAGAACGCCGCACGTGCGACTGCTCTCCACCAACTTAATCAGGTAGTAATGGCTGGACTCAAAGGTATTCGTAAAAATGACATCGCAGGTGGTCGTTTCCGTGAGCCCCTGCGAGTGAATGCCGCGAATGTGGCTCGCTAGAGGGACATTTGATTCGATTGAATACGGCCCCACTAGCGAGTAAGGCGCCCGCTGCGTGATTTGAGTCTCGAGCGATACAAGATTAGTGCACTTCGCGCTGTCCCTCGAAATGTACATCCAGGACTTAAGACTCGGACCGTCCTGGAGGAATACCGATGCTTTCGGTAGTCCCTCTTTGACCGTGTAGTCAGGCACACCACAGCCGGTCAGCACTATCGCGAGCGCGACCGTCGAAGTAATTCGAATCATAATTCCCCATGTGATCACATCCCGTAGGGAAGGTTAGCACGCAGCATCGCAACGCTAGTCCGGGCGGACATTGGCCGAGTGACCGCTTTCGACCCAAAGCGGACATTCGCCTGCAATCGCACGATCCGGTAAAACGGGCGGGTAGGCGTGCGCGCCGCAGAGACTCGTTATGGAAACAGTCGAGGTACATCCGCATTCGTTTTCGTCGGAGTCCTGGCCCTTCGCGGATCCGATCAATACGCTCGCCTATGCATCCAGTCAGGTCCTCAACGGCCGCCCGATACTGCTCGTGTTCCATGATCACGACGGGGAATGGCAGTTCCTGACTGGCGAGGATCGCGAGGAGTGCAAGATCATTTGCCTCGGTTGCGCATTTGAGCGGGATGCTGCCCTTGCAGGTCTTGCTGCCATGCCAATCGGCTGGATGGCTTACAGGGCTTCAATGGACAAGAGTTGGCAGTGCGAGCCATACGAGGATAGCGACGGGGTTGAGGACTAACGGTTCGCGAATATCGAATGTCCGCTTCTGGCCGGAAGCGGACATCAAGCCTGGGCGTCCGCTATCGACCCAAAGCGGACATTCGCGGTCTCTCGTTTATCGTATGGGGCAGACGCTTTCGAGATTCGCCCAATGCCAGAGGCAGAACAGGATTTGGAAAAGCGGCTGCTTGCTGCGGCCCTCTACGAGTTGCGCGTCCAGCTTTCTGGACATCTCGGGGAAGACGACACGCCAGCTGGCGCCGCCGCTCGATTTGCATACACATTTCACAACCAGGCCTTGGCGGTTCTTTCCGGCGAGAGGATTGATGTGCATGCGGCTCTCGATGCGCTCGACCAATGGGAGCCCATCTTCGGCGAGAAGTATTTGAGCCACTTTCGTCGCACGGTGCTTTCCGGCGACGGCAGCTAGCCATGTCCGCTTTTGGCCGAAAGCGGACACCGGAAGTCATCTGGCCAAGCACGAGGAAAGGATGGATGCGCGCTGAAATCGAAGACTGGAAGAACGGTTGGTTCGGTATCGGCCTCGGCCTGTCCGTCCATGACATCGAACGACTCATTGCACTGCTCACCGAACTCCGCGACGACCCGGATCAACATTTCCACCTCTCGAGCGACTACGCGGGTGCTGGCGGCGTCGGAGACATCGAGATCTACGTGCAGTCATCCGACGAGCCAAGCAACATGCATCTCTTCGGCATGGCGCTGGCGCCCGGCGAATTCGTCCAGGAGTGAATCCTTCCATGACACGTTGGCTTTCGATCGTGTGCTTTGCCCTGTCCGCGGTCGGCTTTGCGCTGACGACCTATGTCTTCAGTGACTGGAACCAGGCGCCCGCCGATCTACCCCTCCCGGGGCCTGGTTACTCGGTGGCGGAACCGTTCCACCTCGCGACGGGCGGCAAGTTCGAATTGCGGGCCAGCGTCCCGGTGATGGTTGCGGACCGCGAGGTGGGCACGCCGCCATCGCCGCCCCCGATCCCTACGAACTTGCGGCTTGTCATCGAGCAAGGCGAGATCACCAAGGTCGACATGCCCATCGTGGAGATGGGACACATGGGTCGGTACGTCTTCGGCAAGGTGGACTCGTATGTGGCGCGACCGGTCGTGACATTGCCGCGAGGGGACTACGTCATCCGGCTGACGGGGCTCGGGAATGCCGTCGCGCCACGGGGCGGCGCCATGCTGTCCCTGGAACGGGCAGGGGATCCGACGACGGCGGTCCTGCTGTCCGGTTTGACGCGGATGGCGAGTGCTTGCGCGTTTGTGCTCGGGCTTGGGTTGCTGCCGTGGCGTGCGTGGCGCGGGAAGGAAGGAGCACCTGCGCGTGTTTGAAGTGCTGCCAGGCCTTCCCCCTTACGGAGACCTGCCCACGCTGATCAGCGACACGGGCTCGACCGTTTACCGGGAGGGCTACGTGATCCGCTTCCTGGCGGGCACGCGCGAAGCGTGGGTCGGCAACTTCCAGCGCGGCTTGTGTTCCTTCGACCAGGTGGTCGCGTTTCCCGACGGGCAGCATGTGCTCGTCATCGCGGGTGGCTCGGCCTACCTCGTGCACCCTGCGACGAAATCCATCATCGCGTCGCTGGGAGGGCAGGTCGAATCCTGCACGCCCACGCCGGACGCCCGTGGCTTCGTGCTTTCGGACTTGACGGACATCGAGCTGGTGAACGGTTCGGGCCTGGTCTGGCGGAGCCGTCGGCTTGCGTGGGATGGCGTCCGCGTCCTGCAAGTCACGGGCGACGACGTCCTCGGCGAGGCCAGGCACTACGACGACACCTGGCATCCATTCCGGGTCAGCCTCGCGAATGGCGAGGCAACGGGTGGTGCGTATGAAGAAGTGGCCAACGCTCCCTCGGGCATCTACCTGCGAGCTTCCTTGATGTTCAAGGCGGCCATCACCGGATGGATGATGGCCGCGATTTCCACCGCACTGCTTTTTGCGGGATACCCGCAAGCCAAGCCATTTGCCGTGCTGGGTGTCCTCCTGGGCTGTGGCGCAATCGCGGCTGGAGCGATCGCAAGCCTTGGAGGCGGGTTGATCAACGATCTGAAGGGAAGGCAATGAAGTCGGCGGTCATGCTGGTTGCGTTGTTGCCTCTATTCGGATGCGCGAGGCACGAGGCGGATTCGAACGCAATCGCAGCGTTTGCCTTGCACCCGGCCGGGAGCATCGAGGGGCTCGCCGACGTTCCCGAGCAAGGCTTGTATGCGATCTCCCTTCGCTATGAGTTCGCCACGCCGGAAGCGCGCCAGGCGGCCTGGGAAGTCGCAAGCAGTCTCCGCGGCGGCGCGTCCTTCGATGTCGCGGTCACGTTGAAGACGCCGGTGGGCGGCACGGCCGTGGACGCCACGTTCAAATGCCCGCGGCTGACGTCGTGGAGCGAGCACGAACTTGAGGCGGAGTTGACGCGACTGGAATTGACCCCTGGTCGATACGAGGTCGTCGCGAGGATCCGGAACGGTCCTTCGCCCATGGGCGTTCCGATCAAGATCGCGATCGCTCCCGCGTACGTGGGCAAATAACTGCTCGAGGTAATGTCCGCGCCTGGCCGACAGCGGACATATCGAGTGACCGCTTTCGACCCGAAGCGGACATTGCGCCTACTGGTCTGGCAGAGTTGCGACTTGGTCGAAGGCATGCAGGTCAAGAATGAGCACTCTCGGGAAGGGGATGGCCGCGGCGAGCATCCTGGTCGTGGCGCTATGCGCCCCAGGCCTCTACAACCGCCATAAGGCCGAGTCGTTCTGCGGATCCGTTACTTCGACCGAAACGCGAAACACGATTGTTGCGCGGGCCAACGCGCGCGGCCTTTTCGTCAACCCGGTCGACACCGACGAGAAATCCGTTTGGGTGTTCAGTCACAGAGCGCCCATGTGGCGCTATGCCTGCATCCTTGAATTCAAAGCGGGTAGCGTTTCAAGCAAAAGTGTTTTCGCTGCCGACTGAGAAAATGTCGGCTTCTGGCCGATAGCAGGCACTGCGAGAGCCTCACGAGGGGAGCGGAACTCATGTCACCAACGAGGATAGGCGCCGATTTCAACGGACTAGTCCCCGTCGTCGACTTTTTAGGCCGAGTCTGCTTGCATAGGCTTTGACTCATGGATGGTCGGGGTAAAGACATGCCCATCTTGCGGTTTCGGGAACGAGTCCGCGCGGAAGGCCGGTTCATTCGTCAAATGGGCGCAGGTCGCTTTGCGATCATCAGCCTCGACGTCGAACCCATTTTGTCCGGGTTTGAGTTTTGTTGGGAAGTCGCGCCCGATCTTGTTCCGCCAGCCTATGCAGATGCCGCCCTTGCGGGTATCAATGGGTTGCTTGAGCGTTCCGGTCTCACATGCGATCAGACCCGCGTCCGTGTCGTCGAAGGGGCGCATCACGCTGTCGATTCAAGCCCCATGTGCTACACGGTCGCAACGAGCATTGCTTTCCAGGATGCAATCGATCGTGCCGGCATGACTTCCGACTACTAACGGAGTCGCTTTCGCTGATGTCCGCTTCTGGCCGAAAGCGGACACTAGGCCCCTGTCCCACCAGACGATGGCAATAGCAATGATGACCCGTCTATTGTTTTTGACCGCATGGCTGGTGCTCCCAATCGGGCAGGCACATGCCTCCGGTCTGCCCTTGCCGAAGGATGCCAAGCGAACTATCGCTGCTGTCCATGCTGCGGCAGAAAGCAAGGACGTTCGCGCTCTGCGAAAGTTGATGAAAACGGACTTTGTCTGGAGCTTCGGCGGGTACGGCAGCGCGGACCAGGCCATCCAAGCATGGCAAGAGTCACCAGCCCAACTGAAGGAACTCGCGCGAGTCACTTCGCTCGCCTGCTCCTACGTCGACCCCGGCATCGTTCAGTGCCCTCCCGACGCCGGCATGGATCCCCGCGCCGGCTTTGAGAAGGGCAAGAGTGGCTGGCGAATGACCTACTTTGTTGCTGGCGATTAGAAGAAGCTTGGCCCTCGTCCGACGTGGCGAGTGTCCGCTCCTGTCCAATAGCCGCCATGGGTCGCCGGGTGTCCGCTTCCGACCAAAAGCTGACACTTCATTTCGGGCAGAATTGCGAGCGTCTAGCCGTTAGTCGGTGCACAGAATGATTCGTCGGATTGTCCAAATTGCATCCAGCGCAGTGATCGTGCTTTGGGCCTGCGCTTGGCTGCCGCGAGAAGCGCTTCCTGAGGTGCTGTATTGGTTCCTCTTCTGGTTCGGAGGAGTTCTCACCTTGCTACTGGTGCCAGCTCTTATCAGTTTCGTCTGGGCAGTCTGGCCGTCCGGTATCCGCGAATGACCGCTTCTGGCCGATAGCGGACATTGGTAGCCTTGGTTGCCGCTCGCCAATGCGGCGCTGCCATGGAGGCGTCATGTTGCGTCGCATCGTTCTGCTTGGTTTCTTGGCTGGAATCGCGTCGCCGGTCTTGGCGGGGGAGGTTTGCCCGCGCGAGTTTCACGGCAGGATTCAACCCGTCGAAGGTTCTGGCTGGGAGGTCGTCTCTCCACCCGACAAGGCCAGTGTGCTGTCCCTCACGGGACTCTCGTTTTCCCGCGGGCATCCCCGGGACATGATGGTGCTGGCACCAGACAGGGTGATCGATCACAAGGGGGCCTCGGTCGAAGTTGTCAGCGTCCGCAAGGGCGACTGGGTGACGTGCGTCTATACCGATCCCCGATCGAAGACGGGATTCTCGCTCGCGAAGAAACTCGACGTCGTTTCCTCTTGCGAAATCCAATTCCGCAGGGGCAAGCCAGGCGCGTTGGTTAGCAACGCATGCAAGTAAGCGGGCGTTCGTTGAAGTTGCCCTCTGGCACCTTGACGAATGTCCGCTTCTGGCCGATAGCGGACGCCCAGCATCCCACTCGGTCGCGCAGTTCGGGACGACCGCTTCCGACCCAAAGCATGAGCGATGAAAACAACTATTAGCTTGTCCGAAAAAGACCTCAAGGCAGGGACCTTTTCTCTTCACGTCACATTGGCCAACGACGAGGAAAGCGTGCAGTCATTGCCTATAGAGCGCCTCATCGCTGACGCGGAGCTTACGGCTCTGGAGTTGCGCGACAAAGATGACGCCCGACTTCAGCCAATAGAGTACAAGCTCGTGAACCCCGCGCATGCTGCGCCTAACCACCTGCTTTCCCCAGGCGAATCTGTGCAATTTGAGCTAAAGGGCAAGCTTGAAGAGATGCTGCCGGAAGTTCTTGCGCTCATCTTTCCGCGAGCCACCTATCGCTTGTCACGAGGTTCCAGATACTCACTGGCACTGCGCTGGGGAGGCGTTGTTGAAACACCGCAAATTGGGTTTGTCGCCTAGGCGTGCCGGCTGCTGTTGTGCCGCCGCACGTCTAACAGGGCATTGAGCCCGTTCGCGGCCCGGCCTAATTCAGGCGTTCGGGAATGTCCGCTCCTGGCCGATAGCGGACACTGGTCGGGCCCCTCGGCCGAGTGGCCGCTTTCGACCCAAAGCGGACACTGGGTCCTCTAATCGTGCCGGGCCACTCGGTCCGGGTAGCCTGAGTCCCAGTACGAGAAAAGCCCCAGGGGACTGCAAATGAAACTTGGAATCTTGTTGGCCACGGCCCTCCTGTCGCTGGGCTGCAGTGCTGCTCAACCGCCGGCAAAAACCTGCGCGTCCGTGAGCTCTGTCAAGGCGCATCCCGAGGGGTGTGTCAGGCGGGAAATTCGAATGACGGCGTACCTGATTTCGACGCGACATGGCGAATATCTGGTCGACACGCCCGACGGAACCGATGTGCTAAGCGCAGAAGTTTCGGGTGGCGCGTCGGAGCTCTTGGAAGATCTCGGCCGGGCGAATGCCGGGAACCCTTACGCTTCGATCTACGGCGTCTTTGAAGGCCGCCTCGTTACTGATGAGCGCGGAAAGCCGATCAAGCTGCTGATCAACTCACAAGTTCATTGACAGGGGCGAGTGCCCGCTTCTGGCCGATAGCGGTCATTTGCCGTAGACGTCTGCTTTCGACCCGAAGCGTGACACCACGCTCTAGCTGCGGCGCCCGCGCTCAAACCAGCGGCACGCGCCGTATCCAATTGCCAACCCGACAATCGGACGAACGAACAAGACAGGGAAAAACGCCGACAGTCGCAGGGTCCGCCGGGGCAAGCCGACCCTGGTAGCCTGGCCCTGGTTACGTCATTCGACCCAAGAAATATTCCTACGGCGGGCGCACCAGGAACACGCTATCTGGTTCTCTGGCAACAGGGGGTCAAGCTGGTGAAAAACGTCCTGATCCTTCTCCTCGTCGCCGGCATCGCCTGGCTCGGGTACGCAAAGTACAGCCCGAAACCTGCCAGCGGCTCCGCTGGGCAGCGCCTCGCAAGCGTTTCGTCCGCCTCGATTCCGCCGGCTCGCGACGATGAAGCCGTCGCCTCATTGTTCAAGTGCGACGGGCGCACCATGTGCTCCCAAATGACGTCATGCGCTGAAGCGACGTACTTTGTCCAGCACTGTCCCAACACCAGGATGGACGGCAACAACGATGGCGTTCCATGCGAACGGCAGTGGTGCAACTGATGTCCGCTTCTCGCCAATAGTGGACCGGCACGATGTCGATCCATGCGTTTCGAAAACTCAGGCCGCGCCACCAAGCGGACATTGAAGCCAATCCTTTCAGCAGCTAGCGTCGGTGTCTAAATTCGTCAAGGAAAGCGCGAAGAGTATGGCGATGAATGACGAGAACAAGGCTGGAGCTGCGGCTGTTTGGATGCTAATGCCCACAGTCGGTGGCGTTCTGGGATTTACAGCAATCGGGTGGTACCCCTGGCTGGCATGTTCGGCAGTGACCGGGCTGATCACCTGGGACATGCTCAGCGAATGGCGCTCACGAAAGACATTCCTGGGCTGTCTTGGAGGCGCGGCAATTGCTGGGATTTCTTCTCACTGGATATTTCGGTTGCCAGATGGATCAGTCTCCGGCCGCGGCATCATGCTGATTGTTCTCCCCGCGTTGGTTGCCCTCAGTTTCTTTGCCATGAAGATTCATGCAATCGAGACTGGGGAAGACGACTAGATGCTGCCCTTGGTTCCTCTCCTCGTCAGTGGCTTTTAGATGTCCGCTTTCGACCCAAAGCGGACATTCGGATTAGTTCCGGATCAACGCTACAGTGTCGCCGCAGGCAAGGAACGGGGGACAAACAGGAAATGAAACTTGGGCCTTTCTTGATCGTGCTTTTGGCGCTGCCATTAGCCGGATGCGCAGGCGGCACCCAGGAGCCTGTGGAAATTCGCAATGCCTGCAACACGTTCGTTTCCGAGGGCGCACCAAGACAGACGCCGGAATTACGGCATGGCAAGGGCGGGCTGGAGCTCATCGTGTCGTTCACACCTGCCAAGGACCCCGAAGCCGATGCGGTCTTCAAGGCTGCAAAGCGCGGCCCTACAACTTTGATCGTTTTTCCGAGCAAAGAGCGCGTGCAGGCGCTCGGCGAGGAAGACGGGTACCTCGTTCTCTCGGTGCAGTCGGAGGCCGACGCCAAGCGCGTGGAGCGCTTGCTCTGCTTTTAGCAGTCGCACAGCAGTAGCACCTAAGACTCTTGCGGATGTCCGCTTCTGGCCGATAGCGGACATTCGTTTTCCGGAGGATTGAAGTGAACTCGCGACGCAAGATCTGTGCCCGTCGACTCAACAACGACGACGACCCGCTTTCCACTGATTGCGGCGGCGACTGCTGGGGTTGCGTTGGACCCCATGGAAGACGGTTGGCCACAGTCAGCCGCGAAGGTCGCCGAAGAAATCGTTGCGGGGCTCCGGGAGCCCGACGGGACCGCGAAACCACCGCCCCAGTGATGTCCGCTCCTGGCCGATAGCGGGCATCCAACCTGAGCGTCCGCTTCCGACCCAAAGCGGACATTCGAAGTGTCATAACTCCGTCGCCCTTGGCCCAGTCATGAGCTTGTTGGTCCGCCCCAGCTTGCATAAGCTCATTGGACCTATTGAGAGGGTTGCCATGAAGTTCAAGTCGCCGGTGTCCAGCCGTTACGCAGCGATGCTGATGGTTCTTGCTGCAGTCATCCACTCGCTGGTGGCCTTTGATCTAGTGCTGCACTTCATTCCGGATACACCGGAGGCTCAAGCCTTGTGGGCAGTTGGACCGCTGGTTAAGTGCCTGTGGATCGCCTTTGTCATTCTGGGAGCGGCAACCGCCATCCTCCTGTACCGCGCTCCCCTGGCTGGCTTCTTGTCATCCCTGTTGGCGAGCGCGTGCCTCTACTTGGCCAGCGTCGGTCTCTGGCAAGGCGTGAAAGGAGGGTTCTGGATTGTCATGGCTGCCAACGTGCTGGCTGCATTTGGCGCGTGGCAGGCAATTCGCCCCAAGACGACTCGCGGCTCGGCTTGATTGTTGGCGAATGTCCGCTTCTGGCCGAAAGCGGACATTCGCCCACCCGGCTTCGACCCATTGCAGACATTCGATCGGTTCGGCCGCCTTCCGGCCGGCGATCACGAGACCAACGATGACCGCCATCGCCTGCGCTTGACGTAGAACCTACGGATGCCGGCCGCAACCGTTCGCGTCACTTGCACATCCAGAAGGTCGACAGCGGGAGACTCGCTAATGAGAGCTGGAACTGTCGCCCTGGTGGCAATGTGGCTAGCCGTGTCAATGATTTCGCGCGCCGCCGAGCCCCAGGCCAGGCCAACGTACTTGCAGAGCGAAAACCCGACCACGCCGATCGTGGCGCAATCCCGCGCAGTCTGGGACGCGTTGCCGAGCGGGTCGGTGCCTCCATCGACGCCACTGAAGGTCGTGCGCCCCGGTCAGTTTTCCTACATGCCGCCCGTCACGGAAGTCGCGTCACCCGATCACCGGCAAGTGGCGGGCACGCAGGACGGCAACCTCTACGTCCGTCCGGCAACGAGCGATTCCGTTCGCGTGTTGGCAACGGCCGACGACGCCGGGCACTGGGACATCGAAGGTGCGCTCTGGTCGCCCGATGGCGCATCGCTGGCCGTCAAGAAGATCGACGACGCCCAGGTGCCGCTGACCACGCTGACGGGCGAACAATTCGGCCCGACGAAAATGCGGAAGGTGCGCTATTCGCGCGTGGGCCAGCCGTTGCCGAAGACGCAACTGTACGTCGTCGACGCAAGTACGGGCCGGGCGACGCCCATCCTGCACGATCCTGCCCAACCTTATGTCCAATTGCTGGAGTGGCGCCACGATTCGCGCCAGTTGCGGCTGTTGCGCGCGGATCGTTACCAGACCCACCTGGACTTGCTGGTCGCCGATCCCCGCAACGGACAAATTCGCGTGCTGCTGGCGGAACCCAAGCCGATCTCGCTGCTCGGTTTGAACATGCTCGATGGCTACACCCAACAATTGCTCGCGCAGAAGATCGTCACTTTTCTGCCCGACGACTCGTTCGTCTGGACCAGCGACCGCACGGGGTTCCGGCATCTGTATCACTACAACGCAGATGGCACGCTGCGCCGTGCATTGACCGAACAACACATGGCAGGTTGGGTCGACCGCGTCATCGAAGTGGACGTGCCGAACCGGATCGTCTACGCGAAGGCCAATGGCCACGCCCGCAATCCCTATTTCGATCGACTGGTCCGCATCGAGCTCGACACCGGCAAGATCACCACGATCGCCGAAGCCGACCACATCCCGGCCATCAAGTTTTCAGCGGACAAGAGCAGGCTCTGGCTGATCCGGGCGGGATTTCCGCAAACGCGTCGCATCGAGGAGATCACCAGCACGGGCACCGCGGTCAGGACGGTGTGGGAAGCCGACTGGCGGGAGGCCGTCGCGAATGGATACGCGGCCCCCGAAACCGCGCTGGTGCCCGCGGCGGACGGCAAGACGCTGCTTCGCGCCATCGTGGTGGCCCCGCATCCGCTCGAACCCGGCAAACGCTACCCGGTCATCCAGGACATCTACGGCGGCCCGAACGCCAGCGTCGTGCCGCCCAGCCCGACCAACCAGAACCTCGCCCAGATGCGCCGGATCGCACAGCAGGGCTTCGTGGTGGTGATGCTGGATGGCCGCGGCACGCCCGGGCGCGGGCGCGCATTCCAGAATTTCGGATATGGGCGTTTTGGGCAAGTCGAGCCGGCGGACCAGGTGGCTGGCCTGCGCAACCTGGCCAGGGACCGCCCGTACATGGATCTGTCGCGCGTTGGCGTCATGGGCGGAAGTTGGGGCGGCTACTTCGGATTGCGCACCATGCTGCTGGCACCGGAGCAGTACAAGGCGGGCGTGTTCGCTGCCGGTGCGTTCGAACTGTCGACGATGCGCGTCGCCGCCGAACCGTACATGGGCTGCGCGCCGGACGATTGCGCGGACGCGTATGCCGCCGGATCGAACCTGGCGTTGGTGGAGCGACTGCAGGCACCGCTCCTGATCCTCCACGGCACCGCCGACGACGACGTGCTGATCGAAGAATCCAGGCAACTGGTCTCCGCACTCGAACGCGCCGGCAAGCCGCATACGTTCGTGGCATTGGACGGCGCGACCCACGCGATGTGGGAAGAACCGCAAGCCGACGAGGCGCGCATCGCGTTCTTCCGGCAGCACCTGGTGGAGACGAGCGGGCAGGCCAATGAATCCGCGACCGCAGCGCAGATCGCCGCCGGGATCACGACTGCAAACGCATTCTGGGCCGACGGGATCCGCAGGCAGGATCCGGCCATGCTTGCCCAGGTGATGGCGCCGGAGTATCGACTGACCTTCGAGAACAGCAGCAAGCGCGTCGACCTGGCGAGTTGGATGCGCAACTTCATGACAATGAAGATGCATGGCTACAACCCGAGCATGACCGCCTTGCGCCTGATCGGTCCCGACACCGTCGTGGCAACCGTGGTTTCGGACTGGAACGCGACGCTCTCGAACGGCAATTCCGTGCGGGAGACGTTTGTTGCGCATGACACCTGGGCGTGGCGCGGGAATCGGTGGGTTGCGACGGGGCGCCATGTCGTCGAGCTGAAGGTGCTCGACCAGCCGGATAAGCGGTCGAGTGGAAAGTAGGGGCTGCGCGGATTGCCCTTGCATTGATGCTGGCCACGCTGGCTGGCTGCGGCGGGCAGGGGACGCCTCCCAGCGTCGCGCCCGACGCAGCTCACGTTCCGCCGCCGCCTGACGTTGGGGATACTGAGCCGATGAAACTGCATCGATTGATCTTTTGCGTCGGTTCGCTCCTGGCCGCCGGCCCTGCATTCGCAGGCCCGACCCGATGCGATCTGCACGAATTCACGAGCTCACGTGAATTGCATCAGTACCTGAGCCTTCGCGCCGTTGAAGTCGTCAAGCGGGCAGCAAATCCGGATGGCGGGCTCGCGACGCTGGTCTCCCCAACGGCAACGTTCAACCTCGGCGCTGGTGACGTGGGCCGCCCGTTGGGCACGGGCATCGATGGCGCTCGCGAGCTTGCGCGAACCATGAAGGCCGACACGTACCGCTTCCTGGGTTGGGACTACATGGACAGGTCGCCAGGTGCCTGCTCAAAGCCCGAGGTCGAAGTCGAGGTCGAGTTCATCGACAGCCAAGGCAAGCACGTGTCCCGCGTGAAGTTCACGTTCGAAACGGGCCACGTTCGCGTGGTTAGCGCCGTGGGCTGGGAACAATCGTTCGAAACAGGTCGGCTGTAAGATCGAGTCGGACCCAACGCCAACGTCCGCTCCTGGCCGATAGCGGACACCTGGGTGCGTACGTGGTTCACGCGACAGGATCACCGAGACCGATGTGGAAATTCCTCAAAGCCAAATCTCCCGGGACCGGTCGACGACGCCCACCAAGAAGCCTGAAATGAGTTATCGCTGCATTGCCCTGATCACGATGGCCGCGCTTGCTGCTTGCACGGCAGCGACGGAGTCGAAGGTCACGAGCGCGACATGGGTTTACGAGACGGAGGAGGAGGCCGCGTACGCGGGTGCGATCAACCGGCCCGAGCCGCGCCCGATTGCTGCGCTGGACCAGGGCGAAACCGTCGGTGTCCTCGACGACACGTATGGAAAGGACTATTGGGCTTGCCGCGTGCGGACGCCGGGCGGACAAACGGGTTGGGTGCTGTGCACGTCGCTGGACTATCGCGCCGAGGACTGACCGCTTCCGGCCGACAGGACATCCGACGCAGCGCTTGCCACCTCAGGCGCTGTGCTGGAGGGCGTCGTGAGCAGCTCCGTGACCTGGAGCTGACGGACGACGAGATGGTCGATTTCCAGTCGCTTGATGCGTGCCCGTCCGATGACCAGGCGACCGATGACCAGGGCACCGATGGCCGCCGCGCCAACGGCGATCGCGCCCAGCGTCATCCCGCCCAGCGCCAGGGCGCCCGTGGACTGCGCACCGACCGCCTTTGCGGGGACTGCGCTGGAGCGTGTGTGTTCGCGTTTCATGGTTTGAAGGTTGTCGGCGACTGTCTTAGCCGAGGGGACGGCGCAGGCGACGCAAATCGGCCAAGCATTCCGTGAAGCGCGCCTCCGTGATTGCAGGGCCATGGGTGGCCGCTTTCGACCCAAAGCGGACATTCGGCGCTCCCGTTCGTGTTGACTTGCGGGCCCGGTGATAATCGCCGGGATCAACCTATTCGTCGGGCGTCACACACCATGTTCAAGCCTTGGAAGCCGCTGGAAGAATCCTTAGGGAACAATCCCGGCCTCGACGTGCGCGTCGAGGATCGAAGCGTGACAATCGTTTGGGAGGAAGGGCGGAACGGGCAATGCATTTTCAGAATGCGAATCGCATTTGAGCAATGCTTGGCGAGCCTGATGCTGTGGGATGAAAGCCCGATAGACTTCCCACCCGGTAGGTTGCCGCATGAATCGTTCGATCCGTCGCATTCCGATCCCTGCTCGGCGTGGGTGGAACGCTCCAGCGCCGTACGCGACCAATACGGGGAGTACGGCCAAATGCTCTACAAGCGAATCGACCGGTATTACTTCATTGGCCAGTCGACGGTGGTTCTTCTCGATGTTGCAGACGCGGAACCAACGGTCACCATTGAGGTGCCTAGGACAGCCGCGGCCTGGTGAGTAACACCAAGTGTCCGCTTTTGGCCGAAAGCGGACATTCAAGAAAACCAACTCCGCCGCCCGGTGACAGCCGGTCACCTAGTGACTGCTTTCGACCCAAAGCGGACATACGGTAGGGTGGGTCTATCCCAGGGAGCGGCAAGTAATGAACGTTCGATTTCTGTTCGCGGGACTCTTGCTGGCGACCTCGGCTAGCGCCGGCGTTCCGAGCGTCAAGAGCTCCTATGTCAGTGCATCTCGTGCTGGTGTCGGAAGGGTTGTCGAGGCGGATGAAGTGTCACGCGCTGGGCTTCCGGCAGTTTTCGTGTACCGCATCGCGTCCCGTCAGGGGAGCAACCTTCGGATATGTACAGGGGAGAGGTTTGCGGTTGGTTCTCCGGTGCTTTTCGTGATCGAGAAAGCCAACAAGAGCAATGCTTGTCCGAGTGATGCGACATTCGTGCCTGTCGAAAGCATGCGCACGTTTGTGCTTGAAGGCGTGTCCTCTCCCTTGCATCGAAGGATTGCGATCAGAGCGAACTATCCGCAATCAGTGGCTTTGGGCTGCCCCCACATGAAGCTGGTATCGGTAAGTTCGACGGCGCGGGATATCGCTACCAGGAGGACGATTGATTCGTTTCCGCTGTCCGATCCGGGGACGTATTTCTATCTGGACGATTTCATGCAGTGCGTGGGGCGGAAATAGCGTGCGCGACGCGCCAAGCCGAACTCTGTCCGTCGTCCATCAAATGCCGACCGGTTCAACCTCGGTGCCGGTGCGCGAGCATGCCGCCTCTGGCCGATAGCGGTTCAACCAATTCGCCACGCTGATCGTGCGATAGCAGCTTGGACCTGCTCCACACCACCTCCGAGCCGCTCCACACCAGCGCCCACCTGATGCATAGCACCTTCGACCTGCTGCATTGGAGCTGCGACCTCGAATACATGCGTCGCCACCCCCTCCATTGCAGGTCCGAACCCCTCCACACCAGCCAATCGCTGCTCTGTAGGAATCCGAACCTGCTCGGCACCCATTGCCGACCCCTCGTCAGCAGGTCCAAGCCGCTCTGTATGACCCGCGACCTGCAAACGTCCAACTTCCAATCGCTATCGCGCCGTGCGCCGCCTCATTCGCCCTGCAGCAGCGCCTTCGCCTTGCGGCGCGACTTGGCGAACAGCGAGCCCACGCCCTTGCGGAGTTCGTCCAGGCCCATGCTCTTGCCGAAGGCCTTCAGCAGCAGGTAGATGCCCAGGGCGGCGTCGTAGGCGTCGCTGCCCATGGCCAGGAGCGAATCTTCCCAGCACTGGTGGATGCGCGTGAGGCGGGAGAACAGCGGGAAGAGCCGGTCGTACGCGGCCATGTCGGCGATGGCGTCGCGCAGGCCGACGGTCTCGGGCACCAGCTTCGGATTTTCCTGACCCACGATGAGGGTCTGCCGGGTGAACTGCTCCGACCGCGTCCCCATGCGCCGGATGCTGCGCCGGTCGTTGACGTCCAGCACGATGAAGTCCGGGAAGATGCGTTCGAGCACGTCCAGCGCGGCGGAGGCTTCGGCGATCTGCTCGTCGGTGATGATGGTCTGGATGAGGTTCTGTGCCATTTCGGTGTCGCTCTTGCGGTGGTAGGGGAGCGAAATTTCCCTCCGCGGGATGGCCAGAAAAAATTGTTCCGTGGGGCATTTGCGCCAGAGGGCAATATGTGAGGCGAGGGCACCACGTTCCGGCTGGGGAGCCAAGGCATGGGCGGGTGGGGTTCTTGTGGTTCGGCATCGGGAGCGCATTGGCGCTCATGGTGGTTGGCGCGTTGGCCTGGAAGGGCTTGAGCGCGAATGCATGGGCCAAGGTGGCCTTCTTGTTCGCAGCTATCCCGGGAATGATCACGTACGCGGTGTCGGTGCTGGCGCTGGTGCGACGTCTCCGGTTCTGGAGCATAGCGGTTGCGTTGTTGCTTCCTTGGCCGAGGGTGTTCGTGCTCGTGGTGTGTGTTGCGCCGTTTGCGTACATGGCGTGGCTGTTGATCGACGGGAAGAATGTGCGCGCGGGCGCGGAAGAAGATGTGCATTGAAGGTGCGAGACGAATCGAATGGGTTGTGCGTTGACCCGGTGATGCGTCGAAATGGACATTACGTGTGCGGAGCCTAGAAGCTCGCACACAGTGGTCGCCACCCCGTCATCGGTGGCAAACGCGTTCCTTGAACGCGCCGACGCAAGGCCTCTGCGTCGGGAGGGCGGCTAATACAAGACCCGAAAGGGGAATACGCCCGCCGGCTGTGTGCGGCTTCTAGCCTCCCGACATCTCGCGTCGCAACGACGCGAGCACCTCACGCAATGAGAGGGGAGGGCCCACGATGTTCAATGAAGCCTGCGAAGCACACGACGTGCCGCCGAGTGTCTACATCAACCTGGTTGCCGCGCACGAACTGGTCGTGCGGATGCGCGACAACGTGCGATTCGTGTCGAGTCTTGTCGACGCGATCGGCGAGCCGCTGGAAGAGATCACGATTCGGCAGGAGGTTCTGGCCGCCTGCATGTCCTGCCTGGTCGATGAGCTGGAGGAAGTGGCGGAGGCGGTGCGGTGGTCCAAGGAGGCGTGCGTGGGATGACGGCGCCCGCGCGCCGATACGTATCGACCGGCGCCCCGTTTACTGGGGCGCCCGGTAAGATTCCCCGATGCCCGCTGCCTCGCCCGACGTCATCGCCGCCCACAAGCATTCCGCCAACCACCGGAGCGAGGTGGAAGCGAGTGCGTTGTGTGGTTGCTTCTACTGCGAGTCGGTATTCGATCCGCGCGAGATCGAGTTCTGGGTTGGGTGGCCGGACGGGACGCCCGATGACTTCGAGTTGAGCACTGGCAACAGTGCGCTCTGCCCAAGGTGCGGCATTGATTCCGTCATCGGGTCCGCTTCCGGCTATCCGATCGATGCTGCGTTTTTGTCGGCAATGCACGCCTATTGGTTCGTATAAGAGCGGGCGCCAAGTCGCCTGCGAACGTTGATGAACTTTGTGCCGGGTGGACCACGTGCCGTTAGTCTTTGGCTTTAAAGATCAAACGGACGCGAATCGTTCCATCAGCCAGAAATACCGCGTGACCTGCATCGGATACGCGTATGACGTCATCCAGTACCGCACGCGCAGCGTCGAGCGCGTCGGCCTCTCCCATTGGAAGATCACCGGCGTACCCGACTTCAAATATCGCAGTCTTGACTCCTTTCGGACTGAAAATTTCAATGCCAGGTCGATACACGCCATCCCCAATAGCCACCGCGGTGGCGGACACTTGGAAACCATCTACTTCCCTCATTGGGGTCTCCTTCGGCTGAGGCACTCCTTCATTACAAATCCTTCTTCGCGGCATTGACGAACGACACAACGTCACCGACTTTGACGTCGTTGGAAGCGAGGCCCTTCTTGGTCCATAAGTCGATAAGCTCCCTCTCCGCCGGCTTGTACTCGCGAGGTTGGCCCTTGCGCCCGGAAAGTCCACATCCGGCAGTCGCCAAGGTGAGAGAGGCAGCGTCCGTCTCTATCTTGATGATGATGCACGCGCCTGTGCCTTGCCCCTGCAACTGAGATGTCACCCATGCAGGATCTGCATCCCGCAGCAACTTATGCGCATTGCCAATCTGGATTGAACTGTCCCTGTCGGTCATCGTCCCCGCCTCAATGCATGTGTAAAAGAGGCCTACGTGGTGTTCGACTGAGGTAGGCCAATTGGTGCAGTGCACATGTGCCATCGGCTACCGTCGGGGCACGTCTGGCGCCAAAGTTACCGAAGGTCAACCAGACTATGCCGCCACAGTCTGGCAAGTTGGACACGGATCCTCGGCAACGGGGTAACGAATTGGGCTCAGAAATCTGTCGAGAATCCATACCAGCACGGGGTGGGTAGTGGCAGCCGTAGACTCCGGAAATAAAATACAGGTGGTGATATGAAGGTTTTTATCAGTTCCCTGATTACCGGTTTGGAAGCCGAGCGCGCCGCAGTCAAACAAGCCGTTGAGTTGCTTCGCCACGAAGCGGTTATGGCTGAGAATTTCGGTTCCCAGGCAAAATCACCACAGATTGCTTGCCTGACGGGGTTGCGCCAAGCCGATTTGGTTGTGCTCATTCTCGACACGCGATACGGCGCCAAGCAGGGCTCTGGCCTGTCGGCTACTCATGAGGAGTATCGCGAGGCTCGTGGTCGGAAGCCGATTCTCACCTTCATCAAGCAAGGCGAGGCAGAGCCCGATCAAGTGGCGCTTATCTCCGAGGCGGGGTCGTGGGAGAGCGGATTGTTTCGAGAATCCTTCTCATCCCCCGAACAACTTCGTGACCTCGTCACGCGCGCGCTCCACGAATACACGCTCTCGCACGCAACGGGGCCACTCGATCCAAACGCAATGGCGCGTCGCGCGCAAGAGTTGCTACCTGGCAGCGAACATGGGCGACAGTCTGGAGTTGCACTGCAGTTGAGCATTGCCGCGGGGCCGGAGACAACGATCCTTAGACCCGCTGAACTTGAATCGGCGGCACTAGCGGAAGCAATGCAGGAACGAGCGCTGTTCGGCAGCGCAGCGGTGTTCGATCGCCGTATCGGAACGGATAGTCGAGTTCAGTCGACGGCGCTGTCGATTTACCAGCAACGGAGCCATGAGTCGCTCGCAGAAGTGCGCGTGTGGGGCACGGGAGATATCCGCCTCATTCTGCCGGCGAGGGGAGAGGGCAGCAGCTCTGGGTTCTCCTTCGTAATCGAAGAGGAAGTTGCATCGAAACTTGCTAATGCAATCGGCTACGCCGCATGGTTGCTCGGCCATATCGATCCAACTGACCGGATCACGCATGTAACGCTTGCAGCGGCGCTGGTGGGTGAGGGCGCGATGGGCTGGCGAACGCGTGATGAGCATGCCGCCAGTCCGAATTCTGGATCGTTCGGTGCATTCGGGCGCGAGCGAGAACGGGAAGCCCCCGTCATGCTTTCGCCGCAGCATCGCGTGCGCGCTGCGCTGTCGATGGACGCAGTGCGGATCGTTGAAGACTTGGTGGTGTTGCTGCGACGCCGCTGGAAAGACATGGATCGCGGCTGGTAATCACGAGGGAGATGAATATGAAGTTTCCAGCGCAGGCATTTGGGCAATTGCATCCGAGTGAGATGCCGGCAGGCAGCTTGTTCAAGACTCGCGACTGCTGGTCGTTGCGCGTCTCTGGTGGCTCCGGCTTTGAAGGAGCTCTGATCCTGGAAGGCGAACGGGCCGGTTGGGTGGTTGAGGTGCGCGCGAGCATGGCGCCCGCGCTGGGCATCATCGCCCCATTCTCTTGGTTCCCAATGGTTTTGCGAGATGCGAAGCCGGCCTTGGACGCGGACCGCACAGTTACGCTAACACTGTCGGAAAGCGGGCCGATCTTGATGGGGGCTGATGCTCGCAGAGACTGGGATCGGGACTACATTTCATTTGGAATCGATGGGCGCAGCGTCGAGTTGCAGGACGAGCACCGGGCCCTCCGGTTCGCCCAATGGACAGTTGAGCTTTGTCATAAGAGCCGCCCGTATTCGAGCCTTGGCACCCTGTGCGAAGTGGATCGCCGGGGAACTTGAGACAGATTCAAACCTGAGAGGGGCGGATGACTTTCCTAAAAGATGATGCGCTGACCCAGATTGCCTTTTCGGTCTTTGAGAACAAGGGCGTCTATGCCGTGCTTTTAGGGTCCGGGATGTCCCGTTCGGCTGACATTCCAACGGGTTGGGAGATCACCATTGATTTGATACGCCGCGTGGCTGCTGCCCGGGATGTTCCGCCGCAGCCGGATTGGGCTCAGTGGTATCGCGACGAAGTGGGCGAAGAGCCGAACTATTCGAGGCTGCTTGAAGCGCTCGCCACGTCACCAGAGGAGCGGCGGTCAATCCTTCACAGTTACATCGAGCCAACTGCCGACGATCGAGAGCAGGGCAGGAAGTTGCCGACGGTAGCGCATCAGGCAATCGCAAAGCTGGTCGCGGCCGGCTACGTGCGAGTCATTCTCACCACAAATTTCGATCGGTTGATGGAGAACGCGCTTCGCGAGGCAGGCGTAGAACCAACGATTGTTTCGTCGGTGGACTCGATGAGCGGCGCAGAGCCGCTCACGCACAGTCAGTGCTATCTAGTGAAGCTGCACGGAGACTACAAGGACTCACGCATACTCAATACTGATCAGGAGCTTGAGGCCTACCCAAGGGAATATGACTTGCTCTTGGACCGCGTCTTTGACGAGCATGGGCTCATTGTCTGTGGCTGGTCTGGCGATTGGGACCACGCACTTCGTTCCGCGATGCTTCGTGCGCCGAGTAGGCGGTACAGTGTTTTCTGGGCAACCAGGGGGTCCATCAGCGAGAGCGCTACGCAATTGGTGGAACAACGTAGGGCGAGGACGTTTCAGATCATCGGCGCAGATGAGTTCTTTGTCAGCTTGCAAAGGTCAGTAGACACGCTTGAGCAAACTAGACGCAAACGCCCGGAAAGTCTGGAGCTCCTAGTCGCAAGCGCAAAGAAGTACCTTGCGAAACCTGAGTTTCGCATTTCACTTGATGACCTGGTTACAGGTGAGACAGAAAGTCTGCTTTCATCATCGGACGCGCCTGAGTTTGCACTTGAGCGACCTTGGGACGAGGCGTCGTTTCGCTTAACCGTTGGACGCTATGAAGGGCTGGTCGAGCCCTTCGCTCGGGTGGCTGGAGTCTTGGGCAGGTGGGGAGATGGAAGTGAACTTCCGATGATGCAAGAGGCTGTTCGAGCTTTGCACCACAGCGCGTACCAACAAAGGAATGGAGTGGTCGTATGGGCACAGCTTCGCGCGTATCCGGCAGTTCTGCTTATGACGGCCTACGGTATCGGACTAACAAGGGCCGAGCGCTGGCGTGCGTTGCACACGTTCATGACGACGACGCTGGCGTCGGATCGAGACGACGCGAAAAGCATCGTGTCAGAGCTCTTCTTGTGGGCGTGGGATTTGGGTCAAGACAAGGTCTTGTGGCAAAAGCTTGAAGGTCTAGAGAATCACAAGACTCCCTTGAGCGATCACCTCCTACAGGTAATGAACTCGTGGAAGTCAAGTTTTGTGGGCACGGTGCCCGATTTTGAACTCCTCTACGAACGGTTCGAAAGCCTAGCGTCGCTCGCGCACTTTGAGCGGAATAGTGAGGAGAGTTTGGAGGAGGCGGTAAAAGGCCAGGAACACTTGGCGTGGATGCCTGTCGGCCGCTCTGGATGGCACAGTCAGAACTGTCTAAAGCTCATTCGCGAGTTTGAATCGGAGCCGCGCGAATTAGAACTTGTGTCTTCGGGTTTCGCTTCCGGCAGCAGGCGCAAGCTGAAGCTTTACCTCATCAACCTACAAAGATTGGCATCCAGAATGAGGTGGTAGCGGAGCGGGATCCTCGTAGGGGCTGATGTCGCGTCAAGATCAAGCGCGTGGACCGCAACAAACGAAAACGGCCACCCTCAGGGTGGCCGTAGCGTCTAAACCTGGTGGGCGGTGCAGGGTTCGAACCTGCGACCCTTGCCGTGTGAAGGCAATGCTCTACCGCTGAGCTAACCGCCCGATGCAGGCGCGGCATTCTACGGAAGCGCTCCGGATCGGGCAACGCCTTTTTTGCGCCTACTCGATCTGGTCCCGCGCCCAGGCGGCGTCCAGCGCTTCCATCGCGTCCTTCGGCTTGGTCTTCGCGGCCTTCTCGAATGCGCCGGCGGCGGCATCCTCCTTCTTCTCCCCATGCAGCAACAGCAGCACGTTGCCGTGCTCGATGTGCGCGATGGGGGAGTCGGGCGTCAGTTTCAGCGCCGTCTTGATGTGCGTCTCGGCCTCGCTGGCCTTCGCGCCATACGTGAGGCCGCCGATCATGGCGCCGATCTTGCCGATGATCTCGGCGTGGTACAGGGCCAGGGCGGTGTGGGCTTCGGCGTGCTTGGGCGCCCGTTCCAGGGCGTTGTCGAGCGAGGCGCGCACCTTGCCGGCGATGCCCTGCTTGAGCGCCTTGGCGATCGACAGGCCCTGGCTGTAGCGGCCCAGCGCGAAGGCGTGGCGGTAGTGGCTGTTGGCGTCGTCGGGCAGGGCCTTGATGGCGGCCTCGGCCAGCTTGGCGGCCTGCTCGAAGCGCTTCAGCTTTTCGTCGTCGTCGTCCACCAAGTACGTGGCATGGATGCCGAGGGCCTTGGTGGCCACCGAGGCGCCGACCGGGCCGAGGGCGTCGCCGGCCTCGAACGCGGCCTGGAAGTCGCCGCGATGGAAGGCGCGCCAGGCGTCCTGCAGCGCGTCCGCCAATGCGTCGGCGTCCAGCTTCGGGGCAGCCTTGCCGGCCGCTTTCAGCAACGCGGCGGCGCGCTTGCTGTCGGGGAAGGGTTCGGCGTCGCCGGCGTGCAGCTGCGGCCAGGCTTTCTTCAATGCGTCGCCGGCGTAGGCGAACGCCTTGGCATCGTGCGGGAAGGGCGCCCACTTGGACTTGGCCATGCATGCCTCGATCCGTCGAAAGAAGCGGCAGCATTGCGCTGCGTGCGGCCCGAGGCAAGAGGCCGCGGCAGGCCCATGCATTTTTCACGTGGTTCTACATGGTGTGACTACTCTATTGGTGCGCTTGCACGCTACGCGCCGGATCAGGAGCCTTCCCCCATGTCACATCGCGAAACCAACCTGCGTCATCTCTGGCTTGCGGGCCTTGGGCTCATGGCGCGGGTGCGGCGCAAGATTGAGTCGATTTCGGCGAACCCGACGAAGGAACCGCCTGCGGAATTCGTGACTACGCAGAAGGTGGCTAAACGGGCGGTGCGGAAGGTGGCTTCTTCGGGGTCGCGGAAGGCGGGTGAGACGGAGTCGCAGCGAAGGATTGCTGGGCGTGGGCGGTGATTAGCGCAGCGTCGGGGCGTCCCCTCCCGGCCTCCCCGCGAGCGGGGAGGAGACAGGCAAAAGCTTAGTCGCGGTAGGCCTGGATCAGGCCGTTGAGGTGCACGCGCTCTGCGTCTCGCAGGAACGGGGCCAGCAGCATCATCACTTGCACGATGCCGGCGCGGATGGACTGCTGTTCGTCCTTGTCGCCGCGCGCGGACGCGTAGTTGAGCCAGAACGTGGCGATCACCAGCACGTTCGTCGCGGCCGCATCCAGTTCGTCCGCCGAGGCGCGCATCACGCCGGCCTGCGACAACCCCCGCATCACTGCATGCGCCTGTTCGTCCGCGCGGCGCAGGATCCGTGCGAAGCGGATCCGCAAGCGGCGGTTGCGGCTCAGGATGTTCGCGAGGTCGCGGTACAGGAACCGGTAATCCCAGATGCACTCGAACACCAGGTGCAGCTGCAGCCAGATGTCTTCCAGGCCGGGCAGGCGGCCTTCGGGGGCGCTCAGGGCGGCATCGATGCGCTCTTCGTAACGGCCGAAGAGGTGCTCGATGATGTCGTCCTTGTTACGGAAGTGGTAATACAAATTGCCGGGGCTGATCTCCAGCTCGTCGGCGATGTGGTTGGTGGTGACGTTGGGTTCGCCCTGCGCGTTGAACATCGCGAGCGACGCATCGAGGATGCGCTGTCGGGTCTGCCGCGCCATGGGGTCTCGCCTTGGGTCAGGCGGTGAGATTCTTCACCAGGTCGACGTACTTCTGCATCGCGTCGTCCTGCGAGGTGCCGCTCAACTTGGCCCAGGCCTCGTACTTGGCCGTGCCCACGAAGTCGAAGAAGCCGGGCTTGGGGCCGCTGACGTCGCCTTCCGAGCCCTGCTTGTAGAGCGCGTACAGGCGCAGCAGGGTGTCGTTGTCCGGGCGCTCGGCCAGGGACTGGATGTCTTTCGCGGCCTGGTCGAAGCGGGCTTTCAGATCGGACATGGGGCCACCGTCGGTCGGGGGCCGCGCTCCGTGTGCGCGGCGAGGCGGCATCACAGCACGCGTCCGGAAGCCGGTCAATACGCAGGGGAATTGTCGAGGCGGCGGGTGTCTGGCAACGTAGCGCGTGAACACGGCGGCACCGTCGCCCGGGGAGCATGCAATGAGCTACTTCGTCACCGGCGCCACCGGCTTCCTCGGTCGCTACCTGGTCAGTGCGCTGCTCAAGCGCAAGGGCCCCATCCACGTGCTGGTGCGCAAGGATTCGCGCAAGAAGCTCGATGCCATCGCCACCAAGATGGGCTGGGACATGAAGCGCATCTTCGTCGTCGAAGGCGACATGACCGCGCCCAGGTGCGGCGTGTCGGCCGCGCAGGTGAAAGCGCTCAACGGCAAGATCAAACACTTCTTCCACCTGGCCGCCATCTACGACCTCACGGCCGACGCCGCGTCGCAGCGCGCCGCCAACGTGGATGGCACGCAACATGCGTTGGACTTCGCGGCCGCCATCGGCGCGGGCATCTTCCACCACACCTCGTCGATCGCGGCGGCCGGCATGTACCCGGGCGTGTTCCGCGAAGACATGTTCGCCGAGGCCGAAGGCCTGGACGATCCGTACCTGCGCACCAAGCACGACTCGGAAGGCCTGGTGCGCGAAGAGAAGCGCATCAAGTGGCGCATCTATCGCCCGGGCATGGTGGTCGGTCATTCGAAGACCGGCGAGATGGACAAGATCGACGGCCCGTACTACTTCTTCTCCTTCATCAAGAAGCTGCGCGAGATGCTGCCGCAGTGGATGCCCACGCTCGGCATCGAAGGCGGGCGCATCAACATCGTGCCCGTGGACTTCGTGGTGGATGCGATGGACCACATCGCGCACAAGCCGAAGCTCGACGGCCATACGTTCCATTTGACGGATCCGGAACCGATGCGCGTCGGCGAGGTGCTCAACACCTTCGCGCGCGCCGGCCACGCGCCGGAAATGACGCTGCGCATCGACGCGCGCATGTTCGCCTTCGTGCCCAGCGGCATCCGCAGCGCCGTGGGCAACCTGCCGCCGGTGCGGCGCTTCATCGGCATGCTGCTGCGCGACTTCAAGATCCCGAAGTCCACGCTCAAGTTCATCACCTATCCCACGCGCTTCGACAACCGCGAGACCGAGCGCGCGTTGAAGGGCAGCGGCATCTCGGTGCCGGCGCTCGACACGTACGCGTGGCGCCTGTGGGATTACTGGGAACGGCACCTGGATCCCGATCTCTTCATCGATCGCTCGCTGAAGGGCAAGGTGCGCGGCAAGGTCGTGCTGATCACCGGCGGGTCGTCGGGCATCGGTTTGTCGACGGCGCAACGCGTGGCCGAAGCCGGCGCGATCACCATCATCGTGGCGCGCGGCGAAACCGAACTGCACAAGGCGCGCGACGACATGAAGTCCCGCGGCGGCAAGGTGTTCGCCTACACGGCGGACCTGGCCGACATGGCCGACTGCGACCGCCTGGTCAAGACGGTGCTGGAGGAGCATGGGCACGTCGATGTGCTGATCAACAACGCCGGGCGGTCGATCCGCCGGTCGATCGAACTCAGCTACGACCGCTTCCATGATTTCGAGCGCACGATGCAGCTGAACTACTTCGGCAGCCTGCGCCTGATCATGGGCTTCCTGCCGACGATGACGCATCGTCGCAAGGGCCACATCATCAACATCAGCTCGATCGGCGTGCTGGCCAATTCGCCGCGCTTCTCCGCCTACGTTGCGTCGAAGGCGGCGCTGGATGCGTGGTCGCGGTGCGCGCAGGGTGAGTTGTCGGGCCGCGGCATCGCGTTCACCACGATCAACATGCCGCTGGTCAAGACGCCGATGATCGCGCCGACCAAGATGTACGACAGCGTGCCCACGCTGACGCCGGAAGAAGCCGCGGACTTGCTGGTGAAGGCGATCATCGAACGCCCGAGCCGCATCGCCACGCGCCTGGGCATCTTCGCCTCGGTGATCAACGCGCTGGCCCCGAAGGCCTACGAAGTGGTGATGAACACCGCGTTCGAGTTGTTCCCGGATTCGGCGGCGGCCAAGGGGGACAAGAAGGCGCTACGGGGGGAGACGGCGCCGAGCAACGAGCAGATTGCGTTTGCTTCGTTGATGCGGGGGGTGCATTGGTAGCCGACCCGCTCGTCATTCCCGCGAAGGCGGGAATCCAGAGCGACGGCAAAAGCTGGATTCCCGCCTACGCGGGAATGACGGCGATGCGCGTCAGAACGTCGCGCATTGCTTGAACCTGACCTGCTGCGTACTACCTTCCGGCGGCTGCAAATGCACGCGCGACGTCCGCAAATTCGCGAACCGCGTCAGCACCGTGCACACCTCGTCGAAGCGCTCCGTGCTCGTCTCGTCCACGTGCACCATCAGCGTGGACTTGGTCGTCCATTCCGCGCGCTCGATGCCGGGCAGCGTCGAGACGATGCGCGCGACTTCCACGCGCTGGCGCTCTTCTTCCGCGGGCGTGGATGCGACGTTGTCTTCCGGCAGCGTCACGCCGATCGGGGAGGCCGTGGCGACGGCTGCCGCGGACACTGCTGGGGCTTCCATCACCGACGCGGGCGTTGCGGCGAGCGGCGTCGCTTCCGCCACGGATTCATGCGTGCGCGAGTTGCCGTAGAACACGGCGACCGCCAAACCCGCGACCAGCGCGCCCATCCACGCCAGCGTGACCTGCCGGCGCGCGCGATGCGCGGCTTCGCCACGCACTTCGTCGGTCAGCGAGGCGGGCAGCAGCGGGCGGATTTCCGGCCACAGCTTGCCGCCGTCGATCAGTTCGATGGAGTTCTGCTGCGCAGGCTTGCGCGCGTCCGGGTCGACGTTGCCGCCGGTGACCAGCAGGCCGTGGCGCGCGCCCTGGAATTTCATGGCGGCTACGAACTCCGCCACCGTCTGCTGCGTGAGGCGATACGCCGAGCCGTGCTTGGCGCTGAGCAGCGTGCGTTCGTTGTCGCGCATCAGCAGGAATTCGGTCTGCTGGCCGCGGTCGGCTTCATCTTCGAAGGTGAGCACGTCGTAGCCGCGGTGGCGCATCGCGTCGAGCACGAAGTGCGAGAACTCGCGCCAGCGCATCGCCGACAACGCGCGCACGCCGGTCTCCGCTTCGTCCTGGCGACGGCGGATGGTCCAGAAATAGAGGGTGCCGAGGGTGCCCAGCGCGATGGCGACGACCAGGGCGAGCAGGAGCGTGGGCGCTTCGAACATTCGGCTCAGGCATGGGGCGGGAGGCGCGAATCATACGCCACGGCCCGCGCACGCCTGCGTGCGCTGCTGCTAGGAAACGTAAGGGGCCCGCCGGCCCGGAACCATAAGGGGAGGGGAACTACGGTCGGAGTGGACCGGCGGGCCTGGAGCGTTACGCGACGGGCGGCTTCTTCGTCGCTTTCTTCGTGGCGCGCCTGGCGGCGGGCTTCTTCGCCGGCGCGGCGGACGCGGTGCTGCGACGGGCCTTCGGCGCCGGCGAACCACCGACGCGACGCAGCTCAGCCGTCAGCCTATCGACGCGATCGGCGAGCGAGGCCAGGTCGTCGCGGCCGGGCACGCCCAGCTTCACGAGGGCGCGCTGCACGCGATCCTCGAACACCTTCTCGAGGCGATCCCACGTATCCACGGCGCGTTCGCGCGCCTGGCCCACGCGGCTCTCGACGGCGTCGCGCACGACGTCGGCGCGGTTGCCGGCGAGCTTGCGCGCGGTCTGTTCCAGGTTGAGGCCTTCCTTGACCAGGCCTTCGAAGAGCTTGGTGCCCTCCGCCTGCGCGCGACCGAAGGCGCCCACGCCCGCGAGCCAGATCTGCTGGGCCGATTCGCTGAGGGACTTGGACAGGCGCTCGGCCTGCGCCTGGGCGCTGGCGTCACTGGCCTTCGTGCGCGACGACGTCTTGCGTGCGGTCTTCTTGAGCTTGGCCATGTGCCCTCCGCGGGCGGGGATCGGTGGAGTAGGGGATGGAGAATCGGCGCGACGTCTAGAGCAATCACACGACCCTGTGTACTCGCGCCCGGGTGAGTACGTTGTCCCCGCGAAGGCGGGGACACCCAGTGAGGGCGTTCCGCCACGTCCCGCCGCATGTCTCTTTTCCGCTGTCACAGCAGAAAAGAGACACGCGACGTGACGCGTCGGACCTCGTCGCGGTTTTGTTTTCGCCAACACGTCGTAGTAGTGCCTCGCACCGCGTCGGATGGCCGCTGGCGAACACACCTTCTCCGGAGGGAGGCGCTCGCCCACCTCGAGCCCTCGCATCTGAAATGCCTCACTGCTCTCTGGCAGGCGATGCGCCAGTCCAAGTCTGTGCCTCGCACACATTAGGAAGGAGGGCCGAGACACCGCGCTTTTGCTGCTGCTTTCGAAAGAAGGAATTGCAGCAAGCAAAGTTTCGGTGAGGCGCACCGCACGCCGAGCCAATCCCGCGCAGCCGTCCATGGATGGACGGCGCCGATGCTCGCAGCCAGGGATGGCGAGGCAGCGGAGCGGGATTGGCTGGGCGTGCAGTGCGCCGTCGGTCCGAGTGCAGCTGTTCGCCAGCGACCCAGAGATGCGGTGCCAGGGTCTACCCCTACGCAGCGTCGCAACGACCCGGTCGCGAAGCGCTTCGACGTGATGAGGGCCTATAGGTCCGTACAGTGCGCCATGGATGGCGCACGGCCGGCGTCTTGCGGCTGGACGCATCGCAAAACGACGGGGGAGGACCTATAGGCCCTCATCGCGGCGGAGCGCCGGGCCGGAGGCGGTTGAACCCGCTTTTGACCTCAACGCTGCCCGATCAAGTGCTCGACATCATCCAGCGCCCGGCGCAACCGCGCGGTGGTTTCCGTCGCCCTCGGCGGCTTCGGCAAACCATCGAGGATCGACCGCGTTTCGTCGTTGATGATCTCCTCGCGCAACGCCAACCCGTGCGCCGCCAGCACCGGCTTCAGTTCCGCCGCACGCTTGCGCAGGTCGTCCATCGTGTTGCGGTACGCCAGCTCGCACACGCGCCGGCGCGCCGCGAAGCTGAAGACATTCGTGAAGAACAACTCGCCGTCGTCGCTGTTGGGCTCGAACACCAGCTGGTCGATGTCCGGGTACGTCTGCGCGTAACGCGCCAGGCCCACCTGCATGCGCGATTGCAACAGCGTGCGGAACGTCTGCGACAGCACCACCGGCAGGCCGCCTTCCGACAAACGCTGGTCGATGCCGCCCGGCGTGCGCACCGCGTTGCCGGAATCGAACGGCACCAGCGGATTGATGCCGATCAGCAAATCCACGCCGCGCTCGAGCAGCAACGACGCATGCATCGTGCGGCGCAACGCGCCATCGACGAAATGCTTGCCGCGTACTTCCACTGGCGCATAGAGACCCGGCAACGCCGCACTGGCCTGCACCGCGCGCGAGATCGGCACGTCGTCCCAGCCTTCGTCGCCGAAGCGCACGGCCTTGCCGCTGTCCAGCTCCACCGCAATCACGTACAGCGGCGCGGCCAGTTCGCGGAAATCGTTGCTGCGCCCGCGGCGGGTGAACACTTCGCGCAGGAAGCGTTCGATTTCCGTGCTGTCGAACAAGCCCGTCGGCACCAGCCCGCCGAAGCGCGCGATCGCGTCGGACCAGCGCGAATCGCCGCGGCGGAACAGCATGTCGCGCCACCATTCCATCGCCAGGCGCGGCGCGTTGGACGCGCGGCGCATGTATTCGAAGAACGCCGGGCGCAGGAACGTCTCCGGCCGGAACTGCACGTCGTCGCTGTCGCCGGTGATGAAGATGCGGCACATCTCCGCCGTGCCCATGCGGTTGGCCAGGCCCGCGGCGAGGAACGCGCCGGAGCTCACGCCCACGTAGCAATCCAGGCGAGTGAGGTCGAGGCCTTCGATGGCTTCGTCCATCGCGCGCAGCGCGCCGAGTTCGTACATGCCGCCGATGGGGCCGCCGCCGGCGACGGCCAGGCCGATCTTCGGCGTCGTGGAAGCGGGGGTCGGCCTTGAACGGGCAGGGTGCAGGGAAAGCATCGAGTGAAGGGCGTTGCGGTGGAGTCGGCGGACTATACGGCGTCGAATGTCACCGCTGCGCTCACCGGTCCCGCAGAATCACGCCCCATGTCCGCCCCGCAAACCCCGCTGCTGCGCCGGCTGGCCTGCCACCAGGCCCTGCACGACCCGGCCCGCGAACCCCGCAACCGCCTGCGCTGGCTGCCGGAACTGCGCCGCTGGCAGGCCGCGCGGCTCGAACGCAGCTTCGCCGGTTACCTGGCCGATCCCGAAGTCGCCCCGGCCGCGCACTTCTTCCTCACCGATGTCTACGGCGACCACGACTTCAGCCGCCGCGACGCCGACATCGCCCGCGTCATCCCGACCATGCAGCGCGTGCTGCCGGCCTCCCTGCTGGCGACGGTGAGCGACGGCATCGCGCTCGGGGCGCTGACGCATGCCTTCGACCTGCGCATGGCCGAAGCGCTGCATTCGCTGTTCCCCGACGGGCGCCGCCTGGACGACAAGCGCTACGCGCAGGCGTATCGGCGCGTCGGATTGCCGCGCCTGCGCGACAAGCAGATCGCCCTGATCGAACAGGTCGGCCACGGCCTGGCCGCGGCGCTGCGCTTGCCGGGCGTGGGGATGCTGTTGCGGATCTCGCGCGGGCCGGCGCATGCGGCCGGCTTCGGCGAGCTGCAGGCGTTCCTCGAACGGGGCGTGGCGGCGTTCCGCGAACTCGGGGACGCCGATGCGTTCCTGGACGACATCGCGCTGCGCGAACGGGCGCTGGCGGCCCGTCTATTCGAGGGCGTGGCCGACCCGTTCGCGGTCTGACTCAGGCGAAGCGTTCGCCCAGCACGCGGCGGATTTCCTGTTCGATCGGGCCCTTCATCGCCGACAGCAGGAACCCCAGCTTCGCGGTGACGTGCAATTCCTTCGGCATCAGTGCGATGTGGCCATCCACGCCCGAGCGCGAGAAATGCAGCGTGTCGCCTTCCCAGCGGCTTTCCATCCCGAACCGCGCGTCCAGCTTGTCCGCGACTTCCTGCACGGCCTTGCGTGCCTGGGCCGTCGGCAGTGCGTGGGGATGGCGGATATCGATCTGGGACATGGCGGGCTCCGGGGAAATTGTTGGCAACTAGAGTGGACGCATTGTGCACGCATGCTAGATTCCCGCGCGGTGGATACCTTGCGATTGCGCTTCACGAACTCGAACCAGCCCGACCTCGCGGTCGGCCCGGGCCTGCATGGCATCGGGCGCGCCGCGGACGGCACGCTCGCGCCCGTGCCCGACAAGGGCGCAGCGATGGCGCAGTTGTGCATCGATCGCCGCGGCGTCTGGCTGACGCTGGGCGAGGGCGCGCGCACCGTGCACGTCAATGGCCGCCCGGTGCGGCGCATGGCGATGCTGCGCGTCGGCGATGCGATCTACGTCGACGGCAACGAATTGCTGCTGCTCGGCCCGAAGGGCGATCGCGCGCTGCCGCCGGCCGCCAACGGCGTCGGTGACGCAGGCGATCCGCGCATCCTGTTGCGCGGCGTGGGCGGCCAGTACCACGGCCGCAGCTTCACCCTCGAACGCCCGCGCATCATCGGCCGCGGCGTCGAAGCCGACATCCGCATCGACGACCCCGCCTTCGCCGAACGCCACGCCCGCATCGAAGTGCAGGGCGGCAACGTGCTGCTGCGCAGCCTGCCGGGCGCGGAGCCGAGCGTCGTCAACGGCGAATCGGTGCGCGACGCCGTGCTGCGCACCGGCGACCAGATCGTGTTCGATGCGCACCAGCGGTTCGTCGTCGAAGCACCGGGCCGGCCCAACATTCCGCACGACGCGATGGCGCCGGAGTTACCGGACGACATCGACTTCGCGCAGACGAGTGCGACGCGCAACCGGAATACCGCGCGGCGCTTGCCGTGGTTGTTGCTGGCGGCGTTGCTGCTGGCGGGGGCGATCAGTGCGATTCTGTGGTTCGGGTCGCCGGGGTGAGGCAAGAGCGGGATGACCGAACTTCCGCCGCCCGGCGAACCAGACAAGCTCGATACCCTTCCGCGTCGTAGGCTGCCTGGGCCGTTGCGCGCTGGCGCGGCGCTTCTGCGTGTGTGTGCGGGGTTGTTCGTGGCCTTCGTCGCGCTCTTTTGCTTCGCGGTGTCGCTGCTGAAGGTGCTCTTTGATCGTGACAACGGCCGCGGCTTGATCGGCGGTCTGATCCTTGGCGCGACGAGCCTGTGGGTGGTCACGTTGGGCGTGCGACTTGTTTTCAACCGTCGCAGCTACGGCGGATTGCTGCCGCCTTGGTTCTTGCGCTTGTTTGCCGTGTACCTGGTGTCCTTTCCGATCTTCTTGCTCGTCACTCAGCAGAACACGTCCTGGCCTTGGTGGCGCTACCTGTTAGCCGGGGCAATGATGTTGTCAGGCGTGTCGTACTGGTCAGTGGCGGCGTACCGAAAGGCAAGCCACCTCCGCGCCTGAAGGTGGTCCACCCACCCGATTCCGGCCCTTTCCCTGTTCCCTATTCCCCGTTCCCGCTCTTCAAGGGCATCACCCCCGCCCGCGAAACCGACGGCGTCGTCACCCGCCCAACCCGCGCCGCCCCCCACTTCTTCCACACCCGCCACCCCAGCAACACCGCCAGGATCCCCGCATACAACGCGGGCTCGCGGATGTCCGATTTCACCAGCCACCAGAAATGCAGCACCGCGAGCACGCCGATCGCGTAGACGAGCTTGTGCAGGCGCGCCCAGTTGCGGCCGAGGCGCTTGATCCACCCGGTGGTGGAGGTGATCGCGAGCGGCAGCAGCAACAACCACGCGGTGAAGCCGACGGTGATGTAGGGCCGCTTCACGATCTCCGCGAAGATCTGCGTCCAGTAACCGCGCAGGTCCAGGCCGAGGTACGCGCTGAAATGCAGGGTCGCGTAGAAGAATGCGTACAGGCCGAGCATGCGGCGGAAGCGCACCAGCACGGCCTGGCCCGTGAGTTGCCGCAACGGCGTGACCGCGAGCGCGAGCATCAGGAAGCGCAGCGCCCACAGGCCGAGGCGATGTTCGATTTCGGCGACGGGATCGGCGCCCAGTGCGTCGCTGCCGGTCTGCGAAACCGTCCACACCTGCCAGCCCAGCCACGCGGCCGGCGTCAGCGCGAGCGCATGCACGACGGTCTTCGCCGCGATGATCCCCGCCGGCGTGCGGCGCTTCGCGCTCAGAACCACTTCCTCAGGTCCATGCCCGCGTACAGCGATGCGACCTGCGGGTAGCCGTTGAACAGCTTCGTCGGGATGCGTTCTGCAAACAGCTTGCTCGCGGTGCCGGCGATGCGGCGCTCGGTCTTCTGGCTCCAGCGCGGATGGTCGACGTTCGGATTGACGTTGGAGAAGAAGCCGTACTCGCTCGGCTGCGAGGCGTGCCACGCGGTCTCCGGCATCTTCTCGACGAACTCGATGCGCACGATCGACTTGATCCCCTTGAACCCGTACTTCCACGGCACGAGCAGTCGCAGCGGCGCACCGTTCTGCTGCGGCAACGCCTTGCCGTAGAGCCCGGTGGCCAGGAACGCGAGCGGATGCATGGCCTCGTCGATGCGCAGGCCTTCGCGGTACGGCCAGTCGAGGATCGGATAGCGGATGCCCGGCATCTGCACCGGATCGCCCAGCGTCACGAAGGCCACGTACTTCGCCTTCGAGGTGGGCTCGAATCGCTTGAGCACCGGGCCCAGCGGCACGCCGAGCCACGGGATCACCATCGACCAGCCTTCCACGCAGCGCAGCCGGTAGATGCGTTCCTCGGGCTTGAAGCCCTTCAGCAGGTCGTCGAGCGACAGGCGGCCGGGCTTGGCGCATTCGCCGCCGACCAGGACGGTCCAGGGTTTGGTGCGCAGGGTTTTCTTCGCCTGCGACGGGTCGGCCTTGCCGCTGCCGAACTCGTAGAAGTTGTTGTAGCTGGTGGCGTCTTCGAAACGCGTCAGCTCTTCCGTGGTGCGGAAGCCGGAACTCGCCTGTGCCGGGGTCACGATGGTCTTCGACGGCGGCGGCGGGGGCGCGGCATCGCTGCAGCCCGACAGCGCCAGGGTGGGCATCGCGGCGAAGGCAGCCAGCAGCCGTCGGCGATCGGCGTAGACCGCCTCGTCGGTGATCTGCGAAGCGGGGATGTTGAGGGCGTCGCGCAGGCTCATGTCGGGCTCCTTTGGTAGAGCAATTCGCCCGAGGGCACCGGAAGGTTACGTGCGAAAGCATCCAGCGGATGCGAAGAGTGCTTCCACTCCAATTCTCCTGTTGCATACTGGCCCGCCACCATTCAGGAGCTTTCGCCGACATGTCCCGCGCCTACAACTTCAGCGCCGGTCCGGCGACCCTTCCCGAACCGGTGTTGCGCCAGGCGCAGTCGGAAATGCTGGAGTGGCGCGACGCGGGTGCGTCGATCGTCGAGATCAGCCATCGCGGGCCGGAGTTCCTCGAAGTCGCCACCAGCGCCGAGCGCGCGTTGCGCGCGCTGCTCTCCATCCCCGACGACTACGCGGTCCTGTTCACCCAGGGCGGCGCCACCACGCAGCAGGCGCTGATCCCGCTCAACTTCGCGCAGCCGGGCCAGCCGGCCGATTACGTCGTGACCGGGCACTGGGGCAAGACGGCGCTGAAGCAGGCCGGGCCGTACGTGGCCACGCATGTCGCGGCCAGCAGCGAGGCCGACGGCTATCGCAACATTCCCGCGCGCAGCACCTGGCAGTTCGCCGCCGATGCGGCGTACGTGCACATCACCGCCAACGAAACCATCCACGGCGTCGAGTTCCGCGAGATCCCGGACGTCGGCGACGTGCCGCTGGTCGCGGACTTCAGCTCCTCGATCGCCAGCGAACCGTTGGACATCGGCAAGTTCGGCGTGATCTACGCCGGCGCGCAGAAGAACCTGGGGCCGGTCGGCATCAGCGTCACCATCGTCCGCCGCGACCTGCTGGAACGCGCCGGCCAGCCGCGCGCCGACATCTTCGACTACCGCTCGCAGCTCAAGGGCGAGTCGATGCTCAACACGCCGCCCACCTGGAACTGGTACATGCTCGGCCTCACCGTGCAGTGGATGCTGGACGAAGGCGGCGTGGCCGAGTTCGCGCAGCGCAACGCGCGCAAGTCGGCGCTGCTGTATTCGGCGATCGACGAGAGCGGCGGCTTCTATCGCAACGAAGTCGACCCGGCCGTCCGGTCGCGCATGAACGTGCCGTTCTTCCTCAAGGATGAAGCGCTCGACAAACCCTTCCTGTCCGAAGCCAAGGACGCCGGCTTGATCGCGCTCAAGGGCCACCGCGTGATCGGCGGCATGCGCGCGTCGATCTACAACGCGATGCCCGAGGCGGGCGTGCAGGCGCTGGCCGATTTCATGCGGGACTTCATGCGGCGCCATGGCTAAGGCGAAACCGCCGTCGAAGGCGAAACCCGCGCCGCGCACCAAACGCGTGGCTGCGGCGGTGCCGGAGTCGCTGGGCGCGCAACCGGATCTTGCGGCGGTGCGCGCGCAGATCGATGGCATCGATCGCGAGATCCAATCCCTGATCGCCGAACGCGCCCTGTGGGCGCGGCAGGTCGGCAAGGCGAAGGGCAAGCTCGCCGCCGCGGTGGATTACTACCGGCCCGAACGCGAAGCGCAGGTACTGCGCCGCGTGGTGGACCGCAACGAAGGCCCGCTGGCCGACGACGTGCTGGTGCGGCTGTTCCGCGAAATCATGTCCGCGTGCCTGGCGCAGCAGGAACCGCTGAAAGTCGGTTACCTCGGGCCGGAAGGCACGTTCTCGCAGCAGGCGGTGCACAAGCACTTCGGCCATTCGGCGAAAGGGCTGCCGCTGGCGAGCGTGGAGGAAGTGTTCGACGAGGTCGCCGCGGGGCACGCCGATTTCGGCGTGGTGCCGGTGGAGAACTCGGGGCAGGGCACCATCCAGTCGACGCTCGACATGTTCATCACCTCGCCGCTGAAGATTTGCGGCGAAGTGGAATTGCGCGTCCATCAATACTTGCTGTCGCGCACGGGGCATATCGAAGACATCGAACGCGTGTATTCGCACGGGTTGTCGCTCGCGCAGTGCCGCGGGTGGTTGCGGCAGCACCTGCCGCAGGCGGAGAAGCATGCGGTGGCCAGCAATGCGGAAGCGGCGCGGCGTGCGCGCAACGCGGATGACTCGGCGGCGATCGCCGGCGAGAACGCGGGGCACGTGTACGGATTGAAAGTGGTGGCGGGGCCGATCGAGGATCGCCCGGACAACACGACGCGGTTCCTGGTGATCGGGCGGGCGCTGTTCCCGCCGTCCGGACATGACCGCACGTCGATCATGGTGTTCGTGCGCGACCAGCCGGGCGCGCTGTTCAAGGTGCTGGAACCGCTGGCGCGTCGCGGCATCAGCATGAACCGCATCGAGTCGCGGCCCGCGCATACCGGGCTGTGGCAGTACGCGTTCTTCATCGATGCGGGCGGGCACGTGGAAGAGTCGCCGTTGCGCGATGCGCTGGCGGACCTGGAAGACTTTGCCGAGAACGTCACCGTGCTGGGGTCGTATCCGGTGGCCGTGCCATGACTTCAGACGGTGTGGGTTTCGAAGCGCTGGCGCAGCCCGGCATTCGTGGATTGCGCGCCTACGATCCCGGCCACGATCTCGTGGCGTGGCGGCGGCGCGTGGGGCCGGGGTTGATCGAACTCGGGTCGAATGAAAATCCCTGGGGCCCATCGGCGGCCGCCCGCGATGCGGTGCTGGATTGTTTGCACTCGCTGCATCGGTATCCCGATCCGCTGGGCGGCGACTTGAAACGCGCCCTGGCCGCGAAACTCGGCGTCGAAGTCCCGCAACTCCTGCTTGGCAACGGCTCGCATGAATTGCTGATGCAGGTGGGGCAGGTGTTCGCGGGTGCGGGCGATGAGATCGTGGCGTCGGAGTTCGGCTTCGCGGTGTATGCGTTGGCGGCGCAAGCCGCGGGTGCGACGCTCGTGCGCGCGCCGGCATTGCCGCGATCGCATGCGATGCCGCGCGGACATGACCTCGACGCATTGGCCGACGCGATCACGCCGCGCACGCGCGTGGTGTATCTCGCCAATCCCAACAATCCGACGGGCACATGGTTCGCCATCGACGCGCTCGCCGCGTTCCTGGCGCGCGTGCCCGACACGGTGATCGTCGTGGTCGACGAGGCGTACGCGGAATTCGTCGACGATGGCGCGACCGCGTTGTCGCTGCTTCCTTCGCATCCCAACCTCGTGGTCACGCGCACCTTCAGCAAGGCGCATGCGCTGGCGGGCTTGCGCGTGGGGTATGCGGTCGCGCATCCCGGCTGGGTCGCGGTGATGGAGCGCGTGCGTGAAAGCTTCAACGTGAACCTGGTGGGCCTGGCGGCGGCGGAAGCCGCGCTGGCCGACGACGCGCACATGCGCTGGGCACTCGCGCGCAACGCCGAGGAGCGTGCGAAGCTCAGCGAGGCGTTGTCGTCGCGCGGGTGGTTCGTGCATCCGTCGATGACCAATTTCCTGCTGGTCGAATTCGGCGCCGACACGCCGATGTTCGAAGCCGGCCTGCTCGAACGTGGCCTCGTGCTGCGCCCCATGGGCGGGTATGGTCTGCCGCAGTGCCTGCGCATCACGGTGGGCGATCGCGACGAAAACCGGCGGCTCCTCGCCGCCCTGGATGAGATGCGATGAACGCGAAGGACCCGCTGCAACAGGACTGGATCGCCGCACGCGGGACGCCGTTGCACGGCGTGCTGGACGTGCCGGGCGACAAGTCCGTCTCGCACCGCGCGATCATGCTGGCGGCGCTGGCCGATGGCACGTCGCAGATCGATGGGTTCCTCGAAGGCGAAGACACGCGCGCGACCGCGGCGATCTTCGAACGGCTCGGCGTGAAGATCGAAGTGCCGGCCTCGCGCACGCGCATCGTGCATGGCGTGGGCCTGGATGGTTTGAGCGCACCGCATTCGCCGCTGGATTGCGGCAACGCGGGGACGGGCATGCGCTTGCTGGCGGGCTTGTTCGCCGCGCAGGCGTTCGACAGCGTGCTGATCGGCGATTCGTCGCTGACGCGGCGGCCGATGCGGCGCGTGCTGGATCCGCTGTCGCGCATGGGCGCGAAGATCGCCGCGCACGATGGTTTCCCGCCGCTGCGCATCACCGGCGGCCAGGAACTGCAGGGCATCGTATACAGCTCGGAGATCGCGAGCGCGCAGGTGAAGTCTGCGGTGCTGCTGGCGGGCCTGTACGCGAAGGGCGAAACGCGCGTGCAGGAGCCGCATCCCACGCGCGACTACACCGAGCGGATGCTGCAGGCGTTCGGCTGGCCGGTGGAATTCTCGCCGGGCCTGGTGCGCCTGCCGGGAGGGCATCGGTTGACGGCGGCGCATGTGTCGGTGCCGGCGGATTTCTCGTCGGCGGCGTTCTTCCTCGTGGCTGCGAGCCTGATCCCGGAATCGGACGTCACCTTGCGTCGCGTCGGCATGAACCCGCGGCGCACCGGGTTGCTGCGCGTGTTGCGCGAGATGGGCGCGCAGATCGAGGAAACCGATGCAGGCGAGGAGGGCGGTGAAGCGCTCGCCGACCTGCGCGTGCGCCACGCCCCGTTGCATGGCATCGAAATTCCGCGCGACGCAGTGCCGGACATGATCGACGAGTTCCCCGCGTTGTTCGTCGCGGCCGCATGCGCGAAAGGCGCGACGGTGGTGCGTGGCGCCGCCGAGTTGCGCGTCAAGGAATCCGATCGCATCGCCACGATGGCCGCAGGCTTGCGCGCACTGGGCATCGAAATCGAAGAAGCCGCCGATGGCGCGACGATCCATGGCGGCACGCTGCGCGGCGGCAGCCTGGCCTCGCAGGGCGATCATCGCGTGGCCATGGCGTTCGCGATCGCGGGCCAGTTGGCGGAGGACGAAGTGCGGATCGCGGATGTGGCGAATGTGGCGACGTCGTTCCCGGCGTTCGATTCGCTGGCGCGCAAGTCCGGTTTCAACCTCCGCGCCGCATAACCGCTTGTCTCCTCCCCGCTCCGCGGGGAGGCCGGGAGGGGACGCCCAGATCGCGTCGATCCTTAAAGCTTGAACTCCACCGGCACGACAATCGTCTCCGCCACCGCCTGCCCACCCCGCATCGCCGGCTTGAACCGCCACCGGCGCACCGCATCCACCGCGGCCTTGTCCAGGTCGCGCGACAGGCTGCTGCTCTCCACGCGCACATCCGACGGCACGCCATCCGGCCCGACGTCCACCGCGAGCCGCACCGTGCCCGTTTCATTCCGCCGCATCGCGCGCTGCGGATAGCGCGGCGAGGGCGAGGACACCGGCACCGGCATCGTCGCCGGTGCAGCGGAGGCCATCGTCGGCGGCGGCACGGGCCGCGGCGCCACCGGGGCGACCGGGCGTGGCGCTTCGATCACGCGCGGCCGGTCTGCCGACGCGTTTTCATCCGGTTCTTCCATCCCGCTCGCGCCCGCCGCATCGCCCTGCATCGGCGCGGGCAACGGTGCGAATCCCGGCTCCTGGCTCGTCGGCGCCACGGGCGCGGTGGCCACGTGTTCGCCGCGCGCGTTCATCCACACGACGAGGAACACCACCAGGCCCAGGGCCAGCGCGCCGAGGATCAGGAGCGTGCCGCGCATCGAAGGAAGCACGGATTTTACAGCAGGGGACATGGGGACCTCGCCGGGGGATGTCGCGGGACCGCTGGATTCTGTCACGCACGGGATTGGCGTCCCGTCAGCGCGCGCGCGATCCACAGGCCATAATTCAGCCCCCATACCGAAACGCCCCCGACCTCCCCATGCTCGACCCCGCCCTCCTGCGCAGCCATCCCGCCGACGTCGCCGACCGCCTCAAGGCCACCCGCGGCTTCGACCTGCCGGTCGCGCACATCGAACAGCTGGAGGCCGAGCGCAAGCGCCTGCAGGTCCGCACCCAGGAATTGCAGAACCTGCGCAACACGCGCAGCAAGGCGATCGGCATGGCGAAGGCGAAGGGCGAGGACGTCGCGCCGCTGATGGCCGAAGTCGCCAGCTTCGGCGACGAGCTCAAGGCCTCGGAGATCGAACTCGAACGCCTCCGCGGCGAGCTCGAAATCCTCGCGCTCGGTATCCCCAACCTGCCGCACGCCGACGTCCCGCTGGGCGCCGACGAAGCGCACAACGTCGAGATCCACCGCTGGGGCAAGCCGCGCGTGTTCGATTTCGCGGTGAAGGATCACGTGGAGCTCGGCGCGCGCCATGGCTGGCTGGACGGCGATACCGCCGCCAAGCTCAGCGGCGCGCGTTTCACGATCCTGCGCGGCGGCCTGGCGCGCCTGCATCGCGCGCTCGCGCAGTTCATGCTCGACCTGCACACCAACGACCACGGCTACGAAGAAACCAACGTGCCGCTGATGGTCAATGCCGAAAGCATGCGCGGCACCGGCCAGCTGCCGAAGTTCGAAGACGATCTGTTCGCGACGCAAGTGCACGGCGACGAAGGCGGCCGGCGTTACCTCATCCCGACGTCCGAAGTGCCGCTGACCAACATCGTCCGCGACGTGATCGTGGACGACAACCAGCTGCCGATGCGCATGACCGCGCATTCGATGTGCTTCCGCGCCGAAGCCGGCAGCCATGGCCGCGACACGCGCGGCATGATCCGCCAGCACCAGTTCGAGAAGGTGGAACTGGTGTCGATCGCGCGCCCCGACGAGTCGTACGCCGAACACGACCGCATGACGCGCTGCGCTGAAGTCGTGCTCGAAAAACTCGGCCTGCCGTACCGCCGCGTGCTGCTGTGCACCGGCGACATGGGCTTCGGCGCCACGAAGACCTACGACCTCGAAGTCTGGCTGCCGTCGCAGGACACGTATCGCGAGATCTCCAGCTGCTCCAACTGCGAAGCCTTCCAGGCCCGCCGCATGCAGGCCCGCTGGCGCAATCCGTCGACCGGCAAGCCGGAGCCGGTGCATACGTTGAATGGTTCGGGCGTCGCCGTGGGCCGCGCGTTGATCGCGGTGATGGAGAACAACCAGAACGCGGACGGCAGCATCACGGTGCCGGACGTGTTGCGGCCGTACATGGGGGGGGTTGAACAGATTTCGTGAATCGGGACCGGGGACCGGGGACCAGGGACCGGGGACCAGGGACCAGGGACCGGGGAAAAACAGAAAGCCGCGCATCGCTGCGCGGCTTTTTGCGTTTGACGTTCCTGGTCCCTCGTCCCTGGTCCCCGGTCCCGGCCTTTACGCAGCTTCGCGCAACGGCACCGGAATGGCCGCATGTGCTGCCTTCAACGCATCCTCGCGATGCTGCGGCGAATACGCCACGCCTTCGGCACGCACGAAGGTGATGTCGGTGACGCCCAGGAATCCGAACACCTGACGCAGGTAGGCTTCCTGGAAATCCGCCGGGCTCGTGTCGCCGTACATGCCGCCGCGACCGCTGGCGATCACCAGCGTCTTGCCACCGGCCAGGCCTTCGGGCCCGTTCTCGGTGTAGCGGAACGTCTTGCCGGCCACCGCCACGCGGTCGATCCAGGCCTTCAGCGTCGACGGGATACCGAAGTTGTACATGGGCGCCCCGATCACGATGACGTCGCTGGCGAGGAACTGGTCCATCGTCGCGTCGCCGTCGGCCTTGGCGGCCACGTCGGCGCCGGTGAGGACCTCGCCGGTGAGGTGGGGGAGGGGATTGTTGTCGAGATCGCGATAATCGACCGTCAGACCCGGGACAGCATCCTGCCAACGCGCGACAATCGCCGCGCTCAGCTCGCGGGTGACGGAGTTCGCGCCCAGGGCGCTGGAGTCGAGATGGAGGAGCTTCATGGCGGTGCCTCGATGCAAGGCAGCGGGGTTGCTGCGTTGGGACGTAAGGTAGGCCGTTGCATCCATGGAATAAAGGCGGCCTAGCATCACGTATTGTTGCAATTGTAGGATGATGGCTGTCCAAGCTCAGCCATACGGACCGCCTTTCACGGTTAAAGGGAGCGCCATGCAGGACCTCAACGATCTCTATTACTTCTCCGCCGTCGTCGACAACGGCGGTTTCGCCGCGGCCGAACGCGCGCTCGGCATCCCGAAGTCGCGCCTCTCGCGCCGCATCAGCGCGCTGGAGAACGAACTCGGCGTGCGCCTGCTGCAGCGTTCGACGCGCCGCTTCGCCGTCACCGACGTCGGCAACGCCGTGCACCGGCATGCGCAATCGATGCTGGAAGAAGCGAAGGCCGCGCGCGAAGTCGTGGATCGCCTGAGCTCCGAACCGCGCGGCGTGATCCGCCTGAGCCTGCCCGTGAGCATCGCGCAGCAAATGGTGCCGCAGCTGATGCCCGAGTTCCTGGCCAAGTACCCGCAGGTGCGCGTGCAACTGCACGTGAGCAACCGCCGCGTGGACGTGATCAACGAAGGCTTCGACCTCGCCATCCGCGTGCGCAACAAACTCGACGACGACGGCAGCCTGGTGCTGCGCACCTTCGGCCAGATCCAGGAACTGCTGGTCGCCAGCCCCGCGTACCTCGATCGCGCCGGCCGCCCGACCGCCCCCGAAGAACTGAAAGACCACGTCACGCTCAGCATGAACGAAGACGAGGCGCGTCAGCGCTGGGAACTGCAGGACGCCAGCGGCGAATCGCGCCGCATCGAGTTGAAGCCGCGCCTCTCCGGCTTCGACTTCCCGATGCTCATGGCCCTCGCACGCCAGGGCATGGGCATCACCATGCTGCCGGAAACCCTGTGCGCCGAAGCCATCCGCGCCGGCGAACTCGAAGTCGTCCTCCCCGCATGGCGCCTCCCGCAAGGCATCGCCCACCTCGTCTTCGCCTCGCGCCGCGGCCTGCTCCCCGCCGTGCGCGCCATGATCGACTACCTCGCCGAACGCATGCCCGCGTTGATCGAAGAATCCAGCCTCCACTGCCGCAACTGCGCCCCCGCAGACAAGGCCAACGGCAACGGAAAAGAACGCCGCAAACCCGCGCCCCCCATCGTCGCCCCCGCACGCTAACGACGCGCTGCTCTTGCTTGCCGCGAAAGCAATGATTGGGTTGCGCGTGCGTCACACGCACGCCAGCGACCTCGAATCAAGGTCGGCCCCTTGATCGAAAAGGCTCGAATGGTGATGCCCCAGCCCGTGGTGGGGTGAGAATTTTCGCCGCCACGTCGGCGAGAAATTCTTACCACGCCGCGGGTTCGGGCGACGCGGACTTCACCTCTAGCGGGCTTTTGCAGTGATGCTGAGCGAAGAGCCGGATCCCCGCCTTCGCGGGAATGACGAGCGTCAACCCGACGCAGCCACCTCGTAATGCACGACCTTCGTCTCGTACTCGAGCAAGAACGCCGCATCCTCCTCGTAATACTTCGCCCGCTCCACATCCTCCCCCGCAAACGCCGCGATCGCCTCCATCGACGCCCAATGCGTCAACGTAATGAAGTGCGTCACATCCCCATCCTCGCGCCGCAACAACTGCACCCCAACGTTGCCCGGCACGCTGCGATAGTCGGCAATCGCCCGCGCCTCCAGGAACGCCAGGTACGCATCCGCCTGCGAAGCAAGCACACGCCCATGCCACATGCGAACGATCATGACGGAAGACTCGTAGGGGAATCGCGCGAAACTTAGCGCGCCGGCTGCACGATCGCTACCTGCATCGAATCCGGCGTCTGCTTCGCCGTCACCTGCAGCGTCCGCGTCTGTCCGCCCGCGCTCGCCACCAGTTCCGTGCGCCCCGGCTTGCGGACCTCGATCGTCACCACCCCATCGGCCTCGCGCGTCAGCGCCACCATCTCCGGATCGCGCGACGCCCAGTTGCCGCTGAGGTCCAGCGGATCACTGCCTTCATCGTCGATCGCCTGCATCTTCGCCTGCACGACGAACTTGGTCCCTTCCTGCGCGAACGCATAACGCTCGGGTGTCACCCAGCGATCGCCCATGAACAGCCCGCTGGTGACGCTCGGGTCCAGGCGATAGGCCACGACCATGCGCGACTTCGGCACGCCGGCGATCACGCCTGGCGTCGTGCGTTGCGCTTCAGTCTGGACGTCGGCGTCGCTGCCCGCGGCAGCCGTCCCCGCCATCACCGCCCGCGCACTCGCCGTCGCTGCATGCGCGCGCTCGCGCTGCACCGTCGTCAATCCGAGCGCTGCAATCACCGCGATGCCGACCAGCAGCGCCGTCGTGCGGGTGTTCACTGGTCGAAGTGATCGTTGTTGTCGCCCGCGGTGACGACGTTGGCGACGTTGAGGAACGCCGGCAATCGCGTCGCATGGCCCGCCGCACCCACCGCGGTGAGCCGACGGAAGCAGATCGCAGTGCCGCACGCGCTGACGGCCGTGGTCTGCGAGAGCATGTTCTGCCGGCCGACCGTGTTGTCCGGCGCGCGCCCGTCGACCGGGATGATCAGCTCGGGGCGATCGAACGGCGCCTGTTCGCGCGCGACGCGTTCGTCGGTGAGCGTGAGCAGGAACGCCGTCACCGCGATGCGATCCGCGGACGTCATGACGAGCTGGTTGTCGTGGTCCAGGTCCACCACGTTGAAGTCCTTGTGCGCGGCGTTGGTGACGGGGAAGTCGCCGCCGTGCGCATAGAAGTTCACGACCTGGCGCAGCGTGAGCTTGCCGCCGTTGTGGAAGTAGGGCCCGGTGAGTTCGACGTTGCGCAGGCCCGGTACCTTCGCACCGCCCGTGCGCGCGACGCGGTTGATCTGCGGCGCGGTGCCCATCAGCGGCCCATCGCCGTTGTTGAATTGCTGGTTGAGGCGGGCGCTAGGATTGAACGGACCGAGCACATCGAGATAGCCGTCCTGGATCGGCACGCTGGTGCGCGTGTTCAAGCCGCCGGCGATTTCGCCGACCTGTGGGTGCGTGGTGCCCACGTTGACGTTGCTCGCCCACGGCGCCAGCGTCGGCGGCAGGCGCGGCGTGATCGGCACGGCGCGGAAGCCCGGGTTGATGCGCGGATCCTGGGCGGTGCGCGGGAACAGGTTGCCGGTGGTGCAATTGGGTGCGCACGACGGATCGCCATCGGGATCGAACGCGGCCAGCGTGCCGCCCGGGATCATCGCGGTGCCGCCGACGTTCTTCAGCATCAGGCTCGCCAGCGCGAGCGGCCAGCCCCATCCGTCGTTGCCGCCGCGGATCGAATCCTCCGCGATCGGACGCACGCCGATGTTGTACATGCCCGCGTCGAAGAACGACGCGCCTTCCGGCCGCGAGTTGCCCTGCGCATCCGCGCGCGCCGCATCGAACAGGTCGCGCCGGATCGCGCCCACCGAGTTGTCGTTGACCAGCGCTTCGAGCGCGAAGCCCGACGCCAGGCGCGGCTTGCCGATCGGCTTGACCGGGAGCTTGGTGCCCGGCGTGCTGAACTCGCGGTTGAAGTCCTCTTGCGTCAGGCGCCCGACGAGATCCACCGCATTGGCGGACATCAGCCCACCGGCGTGGCAACTGCCGCAACGTGCGGCACGGAAGTTCGGATTGCGACCCGTGAGGTTGGTGCCATAGAACAGATCCATGCCGAACAGCCGATCCGGTTGCCCGGCGACGATCGCGCGCGTGAAGCCCTGCGTTTCGGTGAGGCAGGGCTGGCGATTGACCGGCGTGGTCGCCGTGCACAACGGCAGCGTGCCGTTGAAGCCGCGCATCGCTTGCGGATTGCGGTCGAGGAAGCGGTCGAACGGCGTGTCGTCGGAGATCAGGATCTCCACGTACGCCTGCATGCCCAGGCCCGCGAACAACGACAGGTTCGCTTCCATCTGGTTGAAGCTGGAGCGGCTCGTCGTCGGCGGGCCCGCGCCGATGTTCAGCACGAATCCATCGAACGGATCGCAGCCGGCGGGCGTCACCACGCCGTTGGTCGCGCTGGTGCACACCGCGGCGACGCCGTCGAGATGGTTGGTGGTGTTCTGCCACAGCGTCGGGAAGAACGCTTGCTGGATCATTTCCTTGTACGTCAGGCACAGGCCCGGACGATTGGCCGCCGTGGGCCGCCCGAGCGCGATGCAACGCGAGCCGCCCTGGTTGGAGAACGGGCCGAGCACGCTGTCGGTCGTCGCGACCAGTTGCCCGGCGAGCGGCGTGACGTTCGGATTGGTCGCGGTGCCGGTGCCCTGCAGCAGCTTCTTGCCGATCTTGGGCCAGCTGCGGCCCTGGAACGACATTTCGAAATTCGACAGCGCGGGCCCGACGATCTGCGAGGCGATGCTCGAGAAGCGGATCAACTGCCGCGTGCGCACCAGCGTGCCGCCGTTGTTGACGTACACGTGGCCCTGCGGATCGGACGCACCGAACACGCTGCCGCCGTTGAAATCGTGGCGGCCGCGGCCGTCCCAGAAATTGTCGTAGTAGAACGCCGCGTTGATCATCGTCGGTGTGTTGCGCGGTTCGACGCGGCGCTTGCCCGCGTACAGCGCGATCGGATCGGTGATCACCGTGCCGAGGTCGGGCAGGAGCGGTCGCACGCCGTTGTCGGCGGTGCCGAACGCGGCCGTACCGGGCGTACGGATGTTGTCGAAGCGGCGCAGGCGCACGCCCATCGAGGCGAGCACGTCGTTGGTGTCGCGCGTGACGTTGGTGGGATTGAGCAGCGGTTCGCCGGGGATGCCTTCGTTGGCGAGGCGATGCGTGGGGAAGTCGCTCGCGGCGATGTCGCGGTTGACGTCCTGGTCGGTTGCGTTCTCCGGCGTGGTGAGGTGGCGGTTGCGGAACAGTTCGAGGTCGGTGTCGCCGCCGAGCACGTTCGGGTTGAGCTGGTTGCGGATGCGTGTGTCGGCGCCGGCGGAGAAATGGCACGAGCCGCACGACTGCACGCCATCGCTGCCCAGCTGCATGTCCCAGAACAGCGCCTTGCCCAGCGCCGTGGCCATGTCGCGGTCCTGGATGTAGTCATTCGGGTTCGACGGGCGCAGCGCCTGCGCGCGGCCGGCGAGGGCGGCGTCGGAATTCACCAGGTAGTTCTGGCCGATGCTCGGCTTGCGTAGCGCCAGCACGATGCCGCGCGGCTGCGCGTTGGCGAGCGGCGTCGGATCGAACAGGCGCCCGGTGTTGCCGACGCATTGCGGTCGCGTTTCCACCCAGCCGCTCAAGGTGTCGTTGCCGCACACCGCTGCGCCGGAGTAGTTGGCGGGCTCGCCCGGATCGCTGCCGTCGGACACGAGCGGGCTGTTGTAGTCGATCGCGGGTGCATCGCCCGGGCGGATGCGCGTGCTGCCGGCGGAGATCGCACCGCGCCCTGCGAAATTCGCGACGCCCGCGAACGCGGGATTGAGCAGGCGGAACTGTTCGCCGGTGAGCGCGTTGTAGTTCAACGGCTGCACGGTGAAGCGCGGCAGCAGCGCGTCGTTGCACGGCGGCAGGCCGGTCGACGGATCGTAGGTGCAGCCCGGTGGCAGGTACGCGCGCCGGCGCACGATCGTGGTGCAGCGCGCCGCGAATCCCTGTGCGTTGCCGAGCGCGGCCTGGCCCGACGCATCGTTGGGGCACGTCGTCGTCGCGTAAGGGTTGTCGAGCATGCGTTCGAGTTCGCTCCACGTCGGCACTTCCTTCAACGACTGGAAGGGCACTTCGGGACGGAAGCGGAAATCGGCGGGAACGGTCGTCGACTCGGCGGGCGTGGTGATGACTTCGCCTGCGGCGGCAATCACCCCGCCGGCGGCCAGGCCACCTGCGAACAACAGCATGAGACGTGCGTTCATTGCCGAGCCACCCTGTAGCTTCGCTGCCGACGAAGCTTTCTCTCCTCGATCATTGCAACGTGCGCGTGAGTGTCGCGCGGACAAAAAACGCACGAATTCCCGTGTGTTTTTCGATCGCGCATTCAATAACGTGCAGTGCGCGTGCACGTGCCGGGAATGCTGCGCGCATCCGCGAAAAATGCACGTGATCGGCGCGTGACGACGGCCGTTCGCGCCCGCTGCTAGCGTTTCGATTCGACGCCACCCAAGGAGTCCGCCATGACCGTTTCGCGCACCGTCTCTGCCGTATCGCTCACCGTGGGGCTGCTGCTGGCGGGTGCCGGCGTGGCGCAGGTGGCGCATCCGGCCGCCAGCCACGACGCCAAGAGCCGCTTCGCCGCCTTCGACACCAATCGCGATGGCAAGGTGAGCGAAGACGAGTACGGCAACGAGAAGACGTTCGATGCCATCGACACCAACCACGACAACAGCATCTCCGCCGCCGAAGTGCAGGCGATCCTCGGCCCGCAGCAGGATGGCCAGCCGTCCGCCGCCGACCGCATCCGCAACGCCGATCGCAACGGCGACGGCGTGCTGAGCGACGAAGAACTGCGCCGCGGCGGCGAGACCCGCTTCCAGTGGCTGGACACCAACAAGGACGGCAACCTGGACGAAGCCGAGTTCCGCGCGGGCTTCGGCGTGCCGTTGATCCACTGAGGCTGCGCGTCCCTCCGGATTTGTCGCTGGGCAGGGGAGCCCGTAAAGTGCGCGCGATCCGGAGGGATGGCCGAGTGGTTTAAGGCACCGGTCTTGAAAACCGGCGTTGTCGAGAGACAACCGTGGGTTCGAATCCCACTCCCTCCGCCATCTCCCACACGTTTCGGTCCGCCTCGTTGGGCCAATGCCCAATTGAACCCCCGCCTCCCGCGGACCTAGTGTCCCCCCGTGCATTCCCGCGCGCCGGTGGACCGATGCCGTGCCGAACGCTGAAACCTACGATGACCAGGTCATCCGGCTGTTCCTGCTCGCCGCGGCACTGTGGGGCGTCGTGGGCATGTCGCTCGGGGTGTACGTCGCTTCGGAGCTCGTCTGGCCGGCGCTGAATTTCGACACGCCGTGGCTGTCGTTCGGGCGGCTGCGCCCCGACCACACCTTCGCCATCATCTTCGCCTTCGGCGGTTCGGCGCTGATGGGCACGTGCTTCTACGTCGTGCAGCGCACCGGGCACGTGCGCCTCGCGCTCGGTCGGCTGGCGACGTTCGTGTTCTGGGGTTGGCAAACCGCGATGGTGCTGGCGCTGGTGACCATCCCGCTCGGGTACACGCAGAGCAAGGAATATGCCGAACCCGAATGGACCATCGACCTGCTCATCGCCGTGGTGTGGGTGAGCTTCGCGGTGGTGTTCTTCGCGACGCTGGCGAAGCGGCGCATCCGCCACATCTACGTGGCCAACTGGTACTACGGCGCGTTCATCATCGCCGTGGCGTTGCTGCACATCGTCAACAACCTGGTGATCCCGGTGTCGATCGGCAAGTCGTATCCGATCTATTCGGGCGGCGTCGACGCGATGGTGCAGTGGTGGTACGGCCACAACGCCGTGGCGTTCTTCCTGACCGCCGGGTTCCTGGCGATGATGTATTACTTCGTGCCGCGCCAGGCCCAGCAGCCGCTGTGGAGCTACCGCTTCTCGATCATCAATTTCTGGGCGCTGATCTCGGTGTACATGTGGGCCGGTTCCCACCACCTGCTGTACACCTCGCTGCCGGACTGGGTGCAGTCGGTCGGCATGGCGTTCTCGCTGCTGCTGCTGATGCCCAGCCTGGGCTCGGCCGCCAACGGCCTGATGACGTTCAACGGGTCGTGGCACCAGGTGCGCGTGGACCCCGCGGCCAAGTTCATGGTGCTGGCGCTGGTCTGCTACGCGGGCACGACGTTCGAAGGCTCGATGATGGCCATCAAGTCGGTCAACTCGCTCACGCACGACACGGACTGGACGGTGGCGCACGTGCATTTCGGCGCGATCGGGTGGGTGGCGATGATCGCGATCGGCTCGCTGTACGCGATGGCGCCGAAGGCCCTGGGCCGGCCCCAGATGCATTCGGTCCGCGCGATGAACGTGCACTTCTGGCTGCACACCGTCGGGCTGCTCATCTACATCGTGTCGATGTGGTCCTCCGGGCTCACCGCGGGCCTGATGTGGCGCGAAACCAACGCCGACGGCCAGCTCGTCCACAGCTTCCTCGACAGCCTCGTCGCGATCCGCCCGTTCTACATCGCGCGGTTGTTCGGCGGCGTGCTGGTGCTCAGCGGCATGGTGATCATGGTGTGGAACCTGTGGTGCACCGCCGCGCAGGCGCGCAAACGCACCATCAAGGCCGTGCTGGTGCCGATCCCGCAGGACATCCACGAGCCCACGCCGTTGCAGGTGCCCCCACCGTTGCCGGCGAAGGGGTGACCGACCATGGGCCTGAAATACCGCCACATCGAAACGGTCGAGAAGCACGCGGGCCTGCTGGGCGTGCTGATCGCGATCATGGTGTCGTTCGGCGGCCTGGCGGAAATCACGCCGCTCTTCATCAAGGCCAATTCGATCAAGCCGTCACCGGGCGTCAAGCCCTACGATGCATTGCGCCTGGTCGGGCGCGACATCTACGTGCGCGAAGGCTGCTACACCTGCCATTCGCAGATGATCCGGACGTTGCGCTTCGAGACGCAACGCTACGGCGAGTATTCGACGCTCGGCGACTCGGTGTACGACCGCCCGTTCCAGTGGGGCTCCAAGCGCACTGGGCCGGACCTCGCACGCATCGGCGGCAAGTATTCGGATGCGTGGCATCGCGTGCACCTGGAAGCGCCGCGCAGCGTCGTGCCGCAATCGAACATGCCGGACTACCCGTGGCTCTCGCACACGTACATCAACGGCGAGGAGGTGCAGGCCAGGATGCGCGTACTGCGCACGCTCGGGGATCCCTACACCGACGCGCAGATCGCGGGTGCGCCGGACATGGTCCTGCACAAGACCGAACTGGACGCCGTCGTGGCGTACCTGCAGGGCCTGGGCGTGCATCCGGCGTCCGGCAGCGGCATCGCGGCGAAAGCGCCATGAATCCGATCTGGGGCAATTTGATCGGCGCCGGCATCGTGCTGATGACGGTGGTGTTCGTGGCCATCTGGTACTGGGCGTGGCGCCCGCGCCACAAGCGCAAATTCGACGCGATGGCGCGGCTGCCGATGCACGACACGGACGAGGACGACCGATGAGCGGATTCTGGTCGGGTTGGGTGGTCGTGCTGGCCGTGGTGACGATCGGCGTGAGCCTGTTCCTGTTCGCGTGGGGGCTGCGCGTGCACATCCCCGTGCAGGACGACGGCACCACCGGGCACAACTGGGATGGCATCCGCGAAGGCCTGCACAAGCTGCCGTGGTGGTGGGTGGCGGTGTCGATCGGGGCCTTCGCGTGGGCGATCGGCTACCTCGTGCTGTATCCCGGGCTCGGCAACTTCGCGGGCGTGCTGGGGTGGAGTTCGCCCGAACAACACCAGCGGGACACCGCGGCCAATACGGCGAAGCGCGCCTCGCAGAACAACCCGTGGCGCGCGATGACCATCGCGCAGCTGGCGAAGGATCGCAACGCGATCGACGTCGGCGGGCGCCTGTTCCAGGACAACTGCGCGGCCTGCCATGGCAAGGGCGCGCGCGGGAATCCGCACGTGGGCGCACCCGATCTCACCGACGCCGTGTGGCAATTCGGCGGCAGCGAGGACGCGATCCTGGCAAGCATCCTCGATGGCCGCAGCGCGGTGATGCCGCCGTGGGGCCAGGCGCTGCAGAAGGACGGTGTCGAAGAAGTGGCGTCGTACCTGCAGAGCCTGAGCGGCAACGCGAGTCGCGACTGGCAGGTCAAGGCCGGGCACGAGCGTTACGACATGTTCTGCGTGTCGTGCCACGGGCCGGGCGGCGTGGGCCGCGCGACGATCGCGCCGAGCCTCGCGGACCAGACCTGGTTGTACGGCAACGATTGGTCGGACATCACGACGAGCATCCGTGACGGTCGCACCGGCGTCATGCCGGCCTGGCGCACGCGACTGGGCGTGGATCAATCGCGCCTCGTCGCGGCCTGGGTGGTGGCGCAAGCGGCGCACGGACGCCCGGCAGGAAAGTAGGCATGGCCGCCCCGGGCGAGCGCTGGTACCAGCAGCCCGTGCTCTGGCTCGCGTTGTCGATCCTGCTGGCCTCGGTCACCGGCTGCATCGGATTGATCGTGTTCGCCTCCCGGCTTCCCGCCGACCCGGGGCCTGTCGCCGAAGACACCGTGCTGCGCGTACCGGTCGCGCGGGAAACGCCGCCGCCGCCATGAACCTGCCAGAGCGACGCTGCTGGCATTGCGGCGAAGCGTTGCCACCGGGGATCGACCTCCAGGTGCGGATCGCGGGGCAGATGCGCGCGATGTGCTGCATGGGGTGCCGGGCCGCCGCGGAATGGATCGAACACCTCGGGCTGGAGAAGTACTACACGTTGCGCACGGCGCCCGGCATCGCGTTGTCCGATGCCGCCACCGACGCCGTCGACACGGCGTGGCTCGAAGGCGAGAACGCGCGCCATGTCGTGCGCGACCTCGGCGCCGGCCTGCGCGAAAGCCTGCTGCTTGTCGAAGGGATCCATTGCACGGCGTGCGTCTGGCTGATCGAGCGCGCGCTCGGCGCCATGCCGGGCATCGTGGCCATCCAGGTCAACGCCGCTTCGCGCCGCGCGCGCGTGGTGTGGCGCGAACCGGAGACGACGCTCGCGCGGATCGTGGCAGCGTTGCCCCGGATCGGATTCCGTGCGCGTCCGCTGGATGCGAAGGGGCTCGACGATGCGCGCCGCGACGAATCGCGCACCGCGCTCAAGCGCTTGCTGGTCGCGGCCTTCGGCGCGATGCAGGCGATGATGTATGCGCCGACGCTTTACCTCGGCGCCGCCGCCGATGCGCCCACGCGCGACCTGCTGCGCTGGTTCGGCTTCCTGGTCGCCACGCCCGTCGTGTTCTATTCGGCCAAGCCGTTCCTTGCGGGTGCCTTGCGTTCGCTCAGGGCAGGGCAGTTGGGCATGGACGTGCCGGTCGCGTTCGCAATCATCACCGTGTACGCGGCCAGCCTGCTCGAAGCGCTCCGCGGCAGCGGCGAGGTGTACTTCGATTCGATTTCGATGTTCGTGTTCTTCCTGCTGGCAGGCCGCTATCTCGAGATGCGTGCGCGGCACCGCGCCGGTGATCTCACCGATGCGTTGGCGCGCCTGGCGCCGCCGTTCGCCGAGCGGCAGGAGGCGGACGGGACATTGCGTCGCGTCGCGGTGCACACGCTGCGGATCGGCGACTGCGTGCACGTGGCGGAAGGCGGCATCGTGCCCGCCGACGGGACGCTGCTCGATGCGCAGTGCAGCGCCAACGAGGCCTTGCTCAGCGGCGAATCCGCGCCGGTGCGCAAGCAGCGCGGCGACGTGCTCATCGCCGGGTCCATCCTCGAACGCGGACCGGTGCGCATGCGCGTGGCGCGCGTGGGCGCCGACACGGCACTCGCCTGCGTCACCGCGTTGGTGGGCCGCGCGCAAGCGGAACGGCCACGACTGGCGCGTGTCGGCGAACGTGCGGCGGGGCGCTTCGTCGCCTGCGTGCTCGCGTTGACGACGGTGGTCGCCATCGCGTGGAGCGTCGTCGATCCTTCGCGTGCGTTGACGGCATCGGTCGCCGTGCTGGTGATTTCGTGTCCGTGCGCCTTCGCGCTGGCGGTGCCGGTGGCCATCACGCGCGCGGTCGCGGCGTTGGCGCAGCACGGCGTGCTGGTGGTGAAACCGGACGCGATCCAGGACCTGGCAGGGTGCACGCATGTGTTGTTCGACAAGACGGGCACGCTGACGGACACGACGTTGTCGCTCTCCGATGTCGTGCCGTTGAACGGCATCGCGCGCGATGACGCGCTGCGCATGGCCGCAGCGCTCGCGCGTCGCAGCCGTCATCCGATTGCGCGGGCCATCGCGGCGGCGCATGCCGATCAGGTCGACGATGCCCTCGGCGATGTGGTGTCGCACGCGGGCCTGGGCATCAGCGCCACGTTGGATGGCCGGACTGTGCGGCTCGGGCGCAGTGACTTCGCGCTCGGTGGGCTGCCCGTGCCCATGGCTTGCGACGATGCAGTGGTGCTCGCCGACGACGCGGGTGCGATCGCGGCCTTCCGGTTGTCGGAATCCGTGCGCGCCGATGCACGTGCCGCGATCGCGGCCTTGCAGCAGCAGGGCATGACGGTCTCGATCGCGAGCGGCGATGCCCCGGAGCGCGTCGCGGAGATCGCGCAGCGCCTCGGGGTGTCCGAATGGCGCGCGCGCCAATCGCCGGCCGACAAGGTGGCCTGGATGGCGGCGTTGCGTGCCACGGGTGCGCGTGTGGTGGCGGTCGGCGACGGCGTCAACGATGCGCCGGTGCTGGCAGGCGCGGACGTCGGCATCGCGCTCGCCGAAGGCGCCGAGCTGGCACAGGCCAGCAGCGACATCGTGCTCGCGCGCGGACGCCTGGATGTGATCGCACCGGCGCGCGACATGGCGCGACAGACCCTCGCGATCGTCCGCCAGAACCAGCGATGGGCGCTGTTCTACAACTTCGCCGCGATGCCGTTGGCGGCGCTCGGCTTCGTGCCGCCGTGGCTGGCGGCGTTCGGCATGGCGTTGAGTTCGTTCGGCGTGGTGCTGAACACGTGGCGCATCGATGCGATCAACCCGCCTGCCCATGACGCACGCGCGGCGTTGCGGAGGCGGTGGGCATGATCATCCTGCTGCTGATGATCCCGTTGTCGCTGTTGTTCGTGGGCGCGGCGGTGGCGGTGTTCTTCTGGGCCGTCGACCACGATCAGTTCGACGACATGGACACGCCGGCGCTGCTGCCGCTCGACGATCCGCCGGGAGAGGAGCGGCCGCCGTGACCGGCCTGCTGACGTTGAGCGCGGCGTTGCTGCTAGGGCTGGCTGCGAGCGGGCATTGCCTGGCGATGTGCGGCGGCATCACGGCGGCGCTGGGCATGGCGACGGCGAAGGACGCACGCGGTCGCACGCGCCCGGTGCTGCTCGTGGGGTACCAGGTGGGCCGCATCAGTTCCTACATGCTGGCCGGCGTGCTGGTCGCCAGCGCATTGGGAGCGCTGGTGGGCCTGCTCGACATCGAAGCCGTGCGCCGCACGCTCCGCGTGCTCACGGCGCTCGTGTTGTTGCTGACGGCGTTGGTCGCCTTCGGGGGCTTGCGCGAACCGGGCCGCGTGATCGGCGGGAATGTCTGGCGCCATCTCGCGCCCGTTGGCCGGAAACTGTTGCCGGTCAGCTCGCTCCCGCGCGCCATCGCCTTCGGCATGGTGTGGGGCTGGATGCCGTGCGGCCTCGTCTACACCGTCCTGCTGCTCGCCACGGTGCAGCAGGACGCCGCGAGTGGCGCCGCGACGATGCTGGTGTTCGGCCTCGGCACCGTGCCGGCGATGTTGATCGCCGCGTTCGGTGCGCATCGGCTCGCGCGGTTCGCCGCACTCCCGCACGCGCGTTACATCGCCGGTGCCATGCTCCTGCTGGCGGCGATCCTCACGTGCGCCGCGCCGTGGATGGAGCACGCGATGCCGTCGCTGTACGCCTGGCTCCCGATGTTGTGCAGCACGCGGATCTGACGCGCCATGCGCGAGATCCTGGACGGCAGCTGGAAATTCCCGGTGGCGGCGCCGATGGGGTGAGCCGCGCGCTCAGCGCGCACTCCCGCGGATGAACGTCTGCAGGTCGATCAACGGCTGCTGCGTCACCGTGGCTTCGCTCGGTCGATCCAGTTTCGCGATCACCAGCACCACCGCGGCGAACGCGATCGCCAGGATCGGCATGGCCTTGGAGCGTCGCGATCCCGCGATGCCGGTGAAGTAGCCGATGCTCACCATGCCGAGCACCATCAGCGCGAGCAGCAGGGCCCACACGCCGAACGGCACGCGCGCCTGCAGGCCGATCGCCATGCGCTGCGCGTCGACGTCGTACAGCGTGTTGAGGGCTTCGACGTACAACGCGCCGATGTCGGAGTTCATGTCGCGCGCGGCGTTGGCGCGGGCGAGTTCCCACAGGCGGCGCTGGATTCGTTGGGTTTCCGCGCGCGCATCGCGCAGGTGTGCCGGGTCCATGCTGGCGCCCTGCACGAACGACAGGCGCACATCGAGGTAGCGGGCGGTGAGGCGGCGCGCTTCGGTGCGTTCGGGCTCCGGCAGGAAATCGGCGCGCAGGTAGGCGCCGCGGATCGCGCTCGCGTCGTCGCGCACGAGTTCCTTGCGGGCATCGAAGCGCTGCGCAACGATCCCGAAGGTGAAGGCCAGCATGAAGGCGGTGAGCCCGAGGATCGCGCCCGACACGCCGGAGGCCGAGGATTCCTTCTCGTGGTCGGCGCGTTGCAATGACCACAGGCCCAGGCGCACGCCGGCTTCAGCCGAGGCCATCACGACCAGGATCGTGCCGAAGAAGAACCCCCAGATGGGGATCGAATCCATGCTCATGGCCGATGCTCGCAGCGCCGCACAGGCGCCGAATCTAGCACCGCGCCGGCGTCCGGGTTTTCACGGTTCCCCCGTGGAAAACGGCATGGCGACGCCGGCGACCCACACCACCACGCACCGCATCCGGTTCTCCGACCTGGACCCGTACAGGCACATGCGCACCGCGATGTATCCGGCGTACTACGTCGACCACCGCATGGAGGCGCTGCGCGAACAGGCAGGGTGGGACCTGCGCACGCTCGAAGGGCTGCCCTTCATGACGTTCGTGAAGCGCATCGAGGTCGATTTCATCCGTCCCGTCGTCGGCGACCAGGTCGTCACCATCGCGTCGTTCGTCCGCGCGTTCGTCGGCGCCGATGCGCTGATCGATTGCACGATGACGGATGCGCGCGGGGCGATCGCGTCGAAGTGCCGCATGGTGGTGGCCTACGTCGACAAGGCGACGCAGCGGTCGGCGGACTGGCCGGCCGACGTGCGGGCGTTGTTCGACGAACGCTAGTACTGCTGCAGGTGGATGATCGTGCAGCCCGCCGATTGCATCGCGGCGGAAAACACGACGCCGCCGCCGGGCATCGGGCATTGGTAGAGCACGAGGTAACCCGGCTCCCCGGGGCGCTTGCTTTGTTCTTCCAGGATCGTCTTGCCGACGTCCACGCCCTTGCGCCATGAATCCGGATCCAGCGGCGTGCCGAACGGCGCCGGCGGCGGGGGCAGGGTGGTGACTTTTGCTGGCGGGGTGACGTCGGTGTCGCGCGGCGGCGGCGTGGGCAGCACTTCCGGGTTCGCGAGGCACTGGCCGCGGGTTTCGAGCAGCGTGCGTTCGCAGGCCGCGAGCGTGGTGTAGCGGCAGTCCATCGTGGTGGGCGTGACCGAACAGAAGTTCGCCGCGAGCGCGCCACCGCTCGTGCAGGCCAACGCTACGCCGATCAGGAGGTGCCTTGCCATCGCGGGAAGCATGCGCCCGGTCGTGTATCGGTGGTGCGAGTGACCGCCCACGGCCACCGACGGCGTTGGCTTCAATGACAGGGCGGATCGATCGGAGATCCGGCAAGCAGGGGGAAGTGCCATGTGGCTGATGAACGTCTATCGCGGGCGAGGAGGGGACTACATCCTGGTCCCACATCCGAAGAAGTATTCCGGCAGCGACGCGGGGCTGTACCTGGGCGTCGTGGCAGGCACGAGCCTGGGTGCCGAGATCTGCACGAAGATCGCGTTGCAGCTGACCGAACATCCCTGTGCCCGGCTCACGCCGACACAGTTCTTCTACGGCCAGCCCCGGGACATGGTGGGCTGAAGCGTTGCGCGGTCGGCGACATCCCATGCACTAGACTCGCCGGGTGCCGCCTTCCGACGAACACGCGATCGACCCGACCTCCCGCCTCGCAGCCGACCTGCGCGGCGTGGGCCGCCTCGCGATCGACGGCGTCACCGGCGCGACCGACATCGTTGAAGCGATGCATGCGGCGATCGGGCACCTGCCCGCGATCCTCGGGCGCCCGGCGCCTGCCACCACGACGGGATTGACGGGATTCGTGTATCGCAGCGTGCGGGGCGTGACGCGCCTCGTCGGTGCGGGCGTGGATCGCTCGCTGGCCGCGCTCGCGCCGGTGCTCGGCGGCGGTGGCGTGTCGCCGCAACGCGAGGCGTTGGTGGCGGCGATCAACGGGGTGCTCGGCGATCACCTGGAGACCAGCGGCAATCCGCTGGCGATCCGGATGCAGTTCCGCGTCGCGGGCGCGCCGCTCGAACGCGACGCGCTGCCCGCGAACACCCGCGGCAAATTGCTCGTCACGCTGCACGGCCTGTGCATGAACGACCTGCAGTGGCGTTACGCCGGACACGATCATGGCGAAGCGCTTGCCCGTGAACACGATTACACCCGCGTCGACCTGCACTACAACACCGGGCGCCCCGTCGCGGCGAACGGGCTCGCGTTCGCGACGTTGCTGGATCAACTCGTGCATGCATGGCCCGTGCCGGTCGAAGAGATCGTGCTGCTCTGCCACAGCATGGGCGGCCTGGTCGCGCGCCGTGCGCTCGAGGCCGGGCTGCGCGAACAGCTTGCGTGGACGCAACGTCCGGTCCGCATCGTGTTCCTCGGCACGCCGCACCACGGCGCGCCGCTCGAACGCGCGGGTGCGTGGGCCGACCAGTTGATCGCGATCAGCCCGTACAGCGCGCCGTTCGTGAAACTCGGGAAGGTGCGCAGCGCAGGCATCACCGATTTGCGGCACGGCACGCCGGGCGATGCGCCGAAGGTGCCGAAGCATGTGCGCCTGTACGCGATCGCCGCGCGCACCGACGGGCTCGTCCCGGTGGCCAGCGCTTTCGGCGAACACGACGATCCGGCACGCAACCTGCGCATCCCGGCTTCGCGCCGCTGGCTGTCGACGGACACGCACCATCTCGGCCTGCTCGGCAGCGAGGCCGTTTACCAGCGCCTCGCGCGCTGGCTGCGACGCTGACGGCCATGACGCAGCCTTACACCTGGTTCTTCTGGGCCGCCCTGTCGGCCTGCTTCGCCGCGCTCACCGCGATCTTCGCGAAGATCGGCATCCAGGGCGTCGATTCGGATTTCGCCACGCTCATCCGCACGGTGGTGATTGTGTTCGTGCTCGCCGCGTTCGTCGGCGTGGCGGGCAAGTGGAGCGATCCGCGCTTGCTGCCGCCGCGCACGCTGCTGTTCCTCGCGCTGTCGGCGCTGGCGACCGGTGCGTCGTGGGTTTGCTATTTCCGCGCGCTGCAACTCGGGCACGCTTCGCAGGTCGCGCCCGTCGACAAGTTCAGCCTCGTGCTGGTCGCGGTGTTCGCGTACGCCTTCCTCGGCGAGCGACCGACGCTGCGCGAATGGACGGGCATCGCGCTGGTGGCGATGGGCGTGCTGGTGCTGGCGATACCCGCGCGCAAGGCGTGACCGGGCCGGGGCGCGAGGCACCGGCCGATCACGCGTGACGCATCAGCCCTGCGGGACCAGCGATCCGGTCTTCGCGTCGAACACGGGCGTGGAGGTGTTGGTGCCCTGCACGAGGCGGATCGCTTCCAGGCAGTCGTCCAGCGAGGGGTAGGGACCGCCCGTCGCGAGCAGGCCGTCGACGGCGAACAGGCGCCATCGCCATTCGGCCAGGTCGTGGTGCTGGTACACCTCGAAGCCCATCGACGCCTCCGCGCGCACGATGTCCATACCGGGTACAACGCGCCGCGTTGCACGGACGGCCATGTGACAACGTGTGGATCAGGCGATGCGGGCGCTGTCTTCGATGAGGGCACGCAAGTTGCTGGAGACCGCGACCTCCATGGTCACGAAGGCGTACTGGCGCGCATCGACCTGATTGTTGATGTCGGCGCAGACGTCTTCGGGGAGCTCGGTGCAATTGATGGTCCCGAGCAGCGCCGAGACCGGCCCGCAATCCATCTCCGCGGCGCGCGGGGCGAGCATGCAATCGGCCGAAAGGACGAAGCCATCCCGACAGGAGAAGACGTTGAGCCGCATGGGATCGGTCACGTTCGTGGAAGGTGCGTGACGAGACTACGCCTGTGCGCCGGTCCCTGCTTTCAGGTGGCTGAATTCACCGCATGGTCTTCCCGAGTTCGATGAGCACCTGGTCGGCCTGGTCGATGCGGATCAGACCCAGGCGCGGGAATTCCAGGTCCACGATCACGAACACGCTCAGCGCCAGCGTGGCGGCGAAGGTGGTGGTGTGGAGCCAGCTGCGCTCGCGGCCGATGGCGGTGCCGTACCCCACCAGCAGTGCGCCGAGCAGGCACAGGGCGCCGAGCAGCACGAAGATGACGACCGGCGGGTGGTTCTGCGTGGCCGTCGCGCGCGTGGTGGTGATGTCGATCATGTCGTTCAACGCGGGCAACAGCAGCAGGCACGCGCGGGATTCCACGCCGGTGCGGCTGCAGGCGGCAACCGATTGCGTCCAGATCGCCGACTGCAAGGCGACGCCGGCGTCCAGGCGCGCCCGCGCGTGGTCGATGTCGTCGACATCGCGGTACGTGGCCACGCGCGCATCCACGTAACGGCGGAACAGCGCGCGCAACGCGGGCTGCGCATCGGACGGCAGCAGGTCGAGGCGCAGGTACGCGGTGCCGATCGTGTTGGCTTCGTCGGAGACGAGGTGCCGGCGCGCTTCGAATCGCGAGGCTGCGCCGGAGAAGGTGAAGGCGATCATCAGCCCGAGCAGGCCGAACACCGCAGTGTCCACCGCGCCGGCCCCGGACTTCGCACCATCGGGATCGCGCGCCAGGCGCACGCGCGCGATGCGGCGCCCGATTTCCGAACACACCAGCATCCCCAGGAACAACAGCAGGACCGCGAGCGCGGTGGCTTCGGCCAGGTGGATCATCGGCGCACCGTCTCGTTCGCGGGAATCCCTTTTCGTGCAACGCAATCGGACAATGGATTGCGGCCATTCATCGCAGCGGCGCGCCTGCGAGCAGGAACTGGCGGAAGTCCGGCGGGGCCACCGCGCGGCTGTAGAAGAAGCCTTGCAGCGTGTCGCAGCCGGCATCGCGCAGGAACGCGGCCTGTTCGGCGGTCTCCACGCCTTCGGCCACCACCGCGAAGCGCAATTCGCGGCTCATGGTGATGATCGCGCGGCACAAGGTGGCGGCGTACGCATCCTCCATCGCGCCGGCGACGAACACGCGATCGATCTTGATCTCGTCGATCGGCAGGTGGCGCAGCAGGGCCAGGCTCGAATAGCCGGTGCCGAAGTCGTCGAGCGAAATGCGCACGCCCGAATCGCGCACGCGCCGCAGCATCGCGACGAGGTTCGGCGTGTCTTCCATGATCGCGCTCTCGGTGATCTCCAGCTTCAGTTGCTCGGCGGGGACGCCGGCGAGGCGCAAGGCCTTGCGGATGTCGTCTTCGAACGTGGGGCGTCGCAATTGCACGGCCGAAACGTTCACCGAAATCGGGCGCGCGCCACCGAATTCGCGCATCCATTGCGCCTGCAACGCGAGCACCGCATGCAGCACCCAGTCGCCCAGCGGCACGATGAAGCCGGTTTCCTCGGCGACGGAAATGAAATCGGCGGGCGACACCACGCCCATGTCCGGGCTCGTCCAGCGCAGCAACGCTTCGGCCCCGGTGATGTGGCCGGTGGCGGCCGCGACGAGCGGCTGCAGGTGGAAATGGAAGTGCCCGTGGTCGAGCGCATCGCGCATGCGCGCGGTGATCGCGACGCGGTGTGCGATCGCGCGCGCCTGTTCGGTCGAATAGGCCGCCACGCGATTGCGGCCCTGCTGCTTGGCGAGGTTGAGCGCGAGATCGCTTTCGCCCAGCAGGCGCAGCGCGTCGCTGTCCTGCGTGGCGAGCGTGAGGCCGGCGCTGCACGTCATGTAGATCGGTTCGCCGTCGAACTGGAAGGGTTCGCCGAGCGCCTGCGTGGCCAGCGTAGCGAGGCGATGCACCTCCTCGAGGTTGCAGCCGGGGCACACGAGCGCGAAATCGTCGCCGCCCACGCGGCCCACGACGCAATGGTGCGCCTCGGCGATGCCGGACAAGCGCGCCGCCGCCTGCGTGAGCACCGCATCGCCCGCGCCGTAGCCGAGCGTGTCGTTGACCTGGTGCAGGCGATCCAGGTTGAGCAGCGCGATGCCGCCCGTACCGTCGCCGCGCTCGGCGAGCATGCGGTCGATGCGGCCGCGCATGGCGGCGCGGTTGGGGAGGCCGGTGAGTTCGTCGATGGTGGCGAGGCGCTCGAGGCCCTGGCGTTGCGCGACGCGATCGGTGACATCCTGGAAATACACCGTGACGCCGTTGGCCGACGGAAACACGCGGCTTTCGAACCAGCGCCCGAGCGACGAATAGTGTTCCTCGATTTCCACCGCCCGCTGCGTGTCCATGGCTTTCCGGATCGCCATGCGCAGCGGGATCCCTTCGCGTGGCACCAGTTGCTCCACGGTGCGCCCGACCAGCGCGGCCGCCGGCACGCCGATGATGTCGGCCGCCTTCGCATTCGCGTACGTGACCGTGCCCGCCGGATCGATGGCGATGTACGCATCGGTGATGCGTTCGAAGACCTGGCGCAGTTCGGACTCGCGGTGCGCGCGCTCGGCTTCGAACTTGTCGCGGTACGTGAGCGAGTAGAAGACGTCGCGCAACGGATAGTCCATCAGCGTCGTCGGCGCGGCGGTGTGTTCGACGTAGCGCAGGTAGCCCACCGCCAGCAGCGAATACAACGTGCCCACGATCGCCTTGCCGGTGACGCTGGCCGCCAGCAGGTCCGCGTAGTCGGGGCGCTCGAAGAACGCGCCGGTGACGAAGGCGAAGGCGTCGAACACCAGGGCGCCGGTCAGCGCGATCCAGGTGCGCAGCACCGGCATGCGCGGCAGCAGGCGCCCGGCCGCGGTGTACAGCACGACCAGCAGCAACACATCCAGCACGAGCGCCACGGTGCCGACCGCGGTGACGCGCGCGCCCTGGCTGAAGAGTGCCCCGTCGACGGACAACAGGTTCAACGTGCCCGCGCTGTGCAAATGCCGGCTCACGACCCAGAGCAGGATAGTCATCGTCAGGTTGGCGAACAGCACGCCGTAGATCAGCTTGCGCGCTTCCAGCGCATCCTCGCGCACGTACACCAGGAACAACGCGAGCAGGCTGGCGCCGAAGGGCAGCGTGGACGGGCTGACTACCATGCCGTGCCAGAGCGCGACGTACACGGTGGACGCCAGCACTGCCTGGATCGGCTGGAACACGCCCAGCACGACGTACAGCGGCGTGAGCCCGAACCGCCATCGCAGGCGGAACAATCCGAGCACGATCAGCGCCAGTCCCAGCGCCTCCGCCAGGAACACCAGGATCGGACGCGGGTCCGCCATGAACGCCATGGACGGATTAGGACACTGTTCGCGCCATCGGGCGTGAAGCCCGCGCCTCCCGGTGTTTCAGCACGATGCGCCGCGCGGCGTTGCGCAACGGCAGCAGCGTCATGCGATAGACGGTGCCCAGCGCGCGCCGCGGGCGCGACACGCGCCAGCCGAAGCCTTGCTTGATCGAGGCCAGGCACGGGTTGCACAAGCCGCACGGCGTGCCGGCGCGCGTGGGGTGGTGGCAGAACCAGGTCATCCCCATCAGGCGCATCCAGCCTTCGCGTTGCGCCTGCGCGACCATCTGTTGTCGCGTGGTGCGCACCAAGGGCAGGCCGAAGGCGCCGAAGAGCAGGGAGGCATCCGGATCGGGCGCGCCGGGCGGAATGTGGAACGAGGCGTAGCCCTGCGGCGTTTCCATCGGCGCGATGTTCGCCTGCAGCATCACGCCCGCGCCGTGCAAGGCGCATTCGCAACTCAGTTCGATGCCGCGCAACCGCTGTTGCCGGCAGTAACGCGAGAGCCACGCGTACTGGTTGCCCATGCCGTACCTGGCCGCCAGGCGCGCGTAGCCGGCGTCCAGTTCGGCGTCGGGTGCGATGTCGGAGACGCGCGAGACCTGCGTCGGTCGCAGCAGCGCATGCGCGCGCGGATACGCATCGAACAACGCGTCGCGGATCGCGTCCATGGTGTCGAACTCGAACTGCGTGGATGCGCGCGTGTCGTCGATCAGGTACACCGGCGCGACCGGCAGGCGGTGTTCGAGCAGCAGCTGCAGCAGGCGGAACGTGGAATCCCAGCCGCCGGTCCAGAACAGGTTGACGGGGGTGTCGCGCGACAAGCGAAGATCTCCCGGATTCAAGCGCTGGAGGTTGGCGCCGGCGGAGTGCAGGGCGTGCGAAGCGCGCAGCGCGCACGCGCATTCATCAGGGCAGCAGCGGCGGTGCGTCGTCGTGGTCGGCCAGTCGCTTCGCGCGTTCGGCCCACGTCGCGGCCGTCTGCGGCTTGATGAACAGCGCGACGACATCGCGATGTTCCCGCTGCACCGCGCGTTCGATGCGGCGCACGCAGGCTTCGATGTCGTCCGTGGTCAGCGTGTCCTCGAATTCCGCGCTCAAGGCCGCCACCACCGAGTCCGGCCCGATCTGGATCGCGAGCACGCCGTTGGCGCACCGCACCGCGGGATCGTCGGCGGCGATGCGCAGCAACGCATCGCTCAGCAATTGCGGTGCGGTCTCGCCGAGCAGCAACGCCTTGGTTTCGCGCGCGAGCAGGAACGAGGCCGCCGCCAGCACCACCGCGATGCCGAGCGAGGCCATCGCATCGAAGCGCGGATCGCCGGTGAGGTGCGAGGCGCCCACGCCGGCGAAGGCGATCAGCAGACCGAGGATCGCTGCGGTGTCTTCGAACAGCACGGTGAACGTGCTGGCGTCCTTGCTGGCGCGGAATGCGTCGAACCAGCCGACGTCGTCACCCTTCGCCTTGTGGAACGCGCGCATCGCCACCCACCACGATGCGCCTTCGAACGCGAGCGATGCGCCGAGCACCAGGTAGTTCACGAGCGGGCGTTCGATGGGCTCGGGATGACGCAGGTGCATGATGCCCTGCGCCGCGGACGCCACCGCGCCGAGCGCGAACACCAGCAGCGCGACGATGAAACTCCAGAAGTAGATCTCGCGGCCGTGGCCGAAGGGATGCGCGGGATCGGCGGGGCGTGCGGCGCGCCGCATCCCGTGCAGCAGCAAGAGTTCGTTGCAGGTGTCCACCAGCGAATGCACGCCTTCGCTGAGCATCGCCGAGCTGCCGGTGATGAACGCCGCGACGAACTTCGTGGCCGCGATGGCGCCGTTGCCGAGCAGGGCGGCGACGACCACCTTCTTTCTTCCTTGGGCGGGCATCCGCCGATCCTCCGGCGCGACGGGTGAAGCGCCCGTGCCGGTGTGCGCTTTCGCTCACCCCTGCTTGAACCGCCCGGGGTTTTCGGGTGCACTGACGCGGGGAAAGGATCGGTTCGACAGGGGATTCCAATGGCAATGCATGAATGGGGCGCGCGGGCACGCATGGCCGCGCTGGTGCTGGCGTGTGCGTGGGCGGGGCAGGCGGGGGCGCAGGCGCCGGACTGGAAGGTGTTCCTCAAGCGCGCATCGATCGAGCAGATCCAGGTCTCGCCCGACGGCACGCGCGTGGCCGTGGCCGAGCGCATCGGCGAAAGCACGCAGATCACGATCCGCAACCTGGCGACGATGGCGGCGGAAGTGCGCTTCGATCCGGGCACGCAGGGCGAAGTGGGCAAGTTGCGCTGGATCGACGACGACCGCGTGCTGCTGTCGGCCAACCGCACCGACAGCAAGTACAAGGTGGCGTTCGTGCGGCCGGCGATGTGGATCGTCTCGCGCGACGGCCGGGACAAGTACCTGTTGCCCTCGAATTTCCTGGCGACCATCGAAGGCGATCCCAACCACCTGCTCGTCCACGAATGCTCGGACTGGAAGGACGGCAAGTGCTTCGACGAAGTGCGCAAGGCCGAGATCGGCCACCTGGCGCGCACCGGCGAGAAAGTGATCGTGGCGCCCGACCGCGAATCGGAGTTGTTCGCCGATCGCCATGGCAACGTGCGCTTCTCGATTTCCGAAGACGACAAGGCGATGACGCGCCTGCAGGTGCACACCCCGGGCCAGGAGGGCTGGACGCTCATCAACGACAGCGAAAAGAGCGGCCTGCACGTGTATCCGCTGGGCATCACTGCCGACGGCGAGCACGCCTACCTGGAAGCCGAGCGTGCCACGGGCGCCTCGGCGATCGAGCGCTACGATTTCGCGACCGGCGCGCGCACGCAGGTGCACCAGGATCCGGAATCCGACGCGACGCGCACCATCTACGCGTTCGACGGGGTGACGCCGATCGGCGCGTATTTCCGCCCGACGCATCCGGTGGCGGTGGTCTGGGATTCGACGCATCCGGATGCGGCGGCGATCAAGCAGATCCTGGCGGCGTTCCCCGGCCGCGTGGTGGCGATCACCAGCGCCACGCGCGATCGCAACAAGGCGATCGTGAAAACCTTCGGCGACCGCGATCCCGGGACGTATTACCTCTTCGACCGCGCGGCGAAGAAGGCGACGCTGATCGCGCGCAGCCGTGCGTGGCTGCCGGAAAACACGCTGCCGCCGAGCCGCGACGTGTCGCTGGTGGCGCGCGACGGCATGCCGCTGCACGGCGTGCTGACGTTGCCGCCGGGCAAGGAACGCAACCTGCCGATGATCGTGCTCGTGCACGGCGGGCCGCATGGTCCGTTCGACGATGCCACCTTCGACCAGGAAAGCGCGTTGATCGCGAGCCAGGGCTACGCGGTGCTGCGCGTGAACTTCCGTGGTTCGGGCGGTTACGGAAAGTCGTTCGAAACCGCCGGCTACAAGCAGTGGGGCCGCGCGATGCAGGACGACGTGACCGATGCGACGAAGTGGGCGATCGCGCAGGGCATCGCGGATGCGGGCCGCGTGTGCGTGTACGGCGCGAGCTACGGCGGGTATTCCGCGCTGATGGGCGCGGTGCGCGAGCCGGCGTTGTATCGCTGCGCGGCGAGCTACGCCGGGCCGCTGGACCTGGCGAAGATGTACAAGTGGGGCGGCATCCGTCGCTCGGACTACGGCATGGAATACCTGGCGCGCGTGCTGGGCAAGGATGAAACGGACCTGGCGGCGCGTTCGCCGGCGAAGCAGGTCGCGTCCATCAAGGTGCCGGTGTTGATCGGGCACGGGCGGCTGGACGGCCGCGTCGACGTGGCGCATTCGCGCGCGATGGTCAAGGCGATGAAGAAGGCCGGCCTGGCGGTGGAGTCGATCGAATATCCCAACGAAGGCCACGGCTTGAACATCGACGCGGACGAAGCGGATTTCTACACGAAGCTGCTGGCGTTCTTCGCGCGCAACACGGCGCCGGCGACGGCGGCCTCGGCGCCGTGATTCGCCGCCGTCGCGCCGGCAGGTCGCCGGCGCGGCGGGGTTCGGTTACTGCACGCGCTGGTTGCGCAGGTCGACCTCGGCGCTGTTGTCCTTGTAGTCCACCTTCGGGTCGATGCCGAGCAGCATCTTGACGCCCGCGAGCAGGTTGGATTCGTTGAGCCAGATTTCGGCGTGGTCGGGATCGAAGCGCAGCAGCACGAGTTTCGGATCGTCCTTGCCTTCGAACCACGCGGCGATGAAGGGATTCCACAGGCGATCGATGACGGCGCGGTCGTTGTCGATCGTCAACGTGCCCTGCACGCTGGCGAACAGGTCGTGGCCCTTCGAGGTGAATGCGGCGATGGCGCGCCCATTCTTGCGGCTGCCGTTGCCTTCGAGGTGATCGGCCACGGCGTTGGGCTTGCCGGTGAAGAACCAGATCGGGCCGCCCGCGTCGCCTTCGATCTGCGCGGTCATCGGGCGCGAATGCCCGTCTTCGACGCCATCCAGGCCGAGCATCAGCGTGCGGTCGGACTTGAGGGCCTTCCAGAACTTCGCGGCGAGTTCGCTCGGATCGTGTTCGTGGTGCATGCGGGTGGCTCCGGATCGATGCGTGGGAGCGCACGAATAACGCATCGACGATCAAGGCCGCGTGCGCGCAGCGGGCAACAGCCGCTTCACGAAGCGAAACATCCGCAGGGCAAAACCTGACGCGCTTCGCAGCGGCTCGCGGCGCGGCGAACGTAGGCTGGGCGCCGGCAAGGAGGTCAGGGAATGACGATCCGCGTGTTCGTGGTCGACGACCACGTGCTGGTGCGCGACGCGCTGTGCAGTTTGCTGGCAGCGCAGGGTGGCTTCGCCGTGGTGGGGCAGGCCGACTCGGGCGAGGACGCATTGCCCGTGCTGCGGCGGCTGCGTCCGGACGTGCTGGTGTGCGACGTGCACCTGCCCGGCATCAGCGGGCTGGAAGTCACCGAGCGCGTGGTGCGCGGCGAATTCGGCACACGCGTGATCGTGCTGTCGGCGTTGCAGGATGGTCCGATTCCACGGCGTGCGATTGCGGCGGGTGCGTCGGCGTATGTCGGCAAGGGGCACGACGCCGAGGAGTTGATGCGCGCCATCCGCGAGACGGCGCGCGGCAAGCGTTACCTGGCCAACGGGATCGCGCAGCAGATCGCGTTGTCGGGGATCGACGGCAATGCGTCGCCATTCGACGCGTTGTCGCCGCGCGAACTGGAAGTGGCGTTGCTGCTGGTGCGCGGGATGCGGCAGGAAGACATCGCGCGGCGCCTGCACCTGAGTGCGAAGACGATCAACACGCACAAGACGCGCTTGTTCGACAAGCTGGGGATCAGCGATTCGATTGCGCTCGCGCGGATGGCGAGCCGGTATGGCATGACCGATCCCGCGCACGCCTGGTAGGCGGGCGCGGGAGGGTGGGACGTTACACCTGCATCACACGTTGCGCGGCGCGTCTTCGTGCGGCGGCTGCGGGTGCGGCGGCGTGGCTTCGGGTTCGAAGGCCTCGGCGACGCGCGCGTGCGTGTCGTCGACCGCGGGTTCGTCGGCGATCGCATCCGCCGCGGCCTGGGCGGGGTCTTCGCTCGGCATGGCATCGAACAGGCCGGGCGAGGGCTGCGACGGCGACGCGGCGCCGAACAACGACGCGACGTCTTCGGCCTGCGCGGGCTGCGGGTCTGCCTGCGAGAACGACGGTGCATACGCGGCGGCATTCGACGGCGTGGCGGCCGGTTCTTCGAATGCGGGCTCCTGGAACGCCGGCGGCTGCGTGGCGGCGATGTCGCGCGACGTCGATGCCGGTTCGATCGGCTCCGGCGAATTCACTTCGTCGATGGCCTGCGCGGGCGTGGCGACGTCGGCGTAGGGCGCGTCGTTCCAGTCGCCCGGTGCGTTCTCGATCGCGCTCGCGAGCGATTCGGTCGCCAGCGTGTGGCGGCTGGTGTCCGTATCGGTGCGCGCGGGTTCGACTTCGATCGGCGCGGACGCGAAGGCGTCCGGCGTGGCGACGGCATCGCGTGCGGGCGCCGCGGCGGGGTCGGCGGGCGAGGCCGGTGCGACGTACGGGGCAGGCGTGGCGACCGGCGCAGGCGTTGCGACCGGAGGCGCGGTCGGCGCGGAGGCGGCGATCGGTGCCGGCGTGGCGATCGGTGCGGGCGTTGCGGCCCGTGCCGACGCGACCGGTGCCGATGCGATCGGTGCGGCCGGCGCTTCGTCGTCGAAATCGAATTCCGGCTGCGCGCGCGTGTTGGCCGCGACGTCGCCGCTTTCGACGTCATCGTGGTCCTGGTCGTGCTCGTGCGCCATGCCATCCTGCGTGGCTTCGCCTTCCGCGCCGCCCTGGCCGCGACGACGACGACGGCCACCGCGACGGCCGCGACGACGGCGTGCGCCGCCTTCGCCGCCTTCGGCGACGTCCGTGGACGGTGCGGCATCGTTGGTGACGACGGAGGTCGCGAGCGTGGCATCGGCGGCCTGGTCGGCGGCGAGCGTGGCCGATGCGAGCGTGGCATCCGTCATCGCGTTGGCGGCGACGACGCCGGGCTGCACGACCTGCGCATTGGCGAGCGCGGGATCGACGACCGGTTCCTGGCGCGGCTGGCGCTGCTTCTGTTCCTGGCGCTGCTGGTCGCGAGGCTGCTGCTCGCGCGCCTGCTGGGCCTGCTGTTCGCGCGGCTGCTGTTCGCCACGCGGCTGCTGCTGGTCGCGCGGCTTCTTCTGATGCTGTTGCTGCGGCTGGGCCTGTTTTTGTTGCTGACCCTGCTGCTGGCCCTGCTGCTGCTTCTGTTGCTGGCCTTCGTTGCGCGGGCCCTTCTGCTGCTGCGGCTGGTCCTTGCGATCGCGGCGCTGCTCGTCGCGACGGCCCTGGCCGTCACGGCCCTGCTGCGGACGACCACGACCGTCGCGGCGACCATCGCGTTCGCGACGACGCTGTTCTTCCGTCGCACGCGGCGCGGGCGCCGGCGTGGCGACCGGCGCGGGCGCACCGAACAGGCGCTTGAAGAACCCGACCACGCCACCGACCGCGGGCGCGGCGACGGGGGCGGCCACCGCCACCGGCATCGGGGCGGGCTTGGGTTCGTCGCGGACTTCGTCGCGCACCGGTGCCGGCTGCGCCGGCTTCACCGCGGTGACCGCGGGCAGGTTCGGGATGTTGAGGTGGGCCTTGGTCAGCGCGTGCGTGGCGAGCTTGCGCGGCGTGCCGCGCTGGTAGCTCGGCTTGCTGGTTTCTTCGCCGAGCTCGTTCTCGCGGATGCGCGTGACTTCGTAATGCGGGGTTTCTAGCTGGTCGTCGGCGACGATGACGATCGGCGAATCGTGGCGCTGCTCGATTTCACCGAGCGCACGGCGCTTTTCGTTGAGCAGGTAGTTGGCGATCTCGGTCGGCGCCTGCACCAGGACCTGCCCGGTGTTTTCCTTCATCGCGTGCTCTTCGGCCACGCGCAGGATGGACAGCGACAGCGATTCGACGCTGCGCATGCGGCCGTGGCCGTCGCAACGCGGGCACACCAGCTGGCTGGATTCGCCCAGGCTCGGACGCAGGCGCTGGCGCGACATCTCCAGCAGGCCGAAGCGCGAGATGCGGCCCAGCTGCACGCGGGCGCGGTCGTACTTGAGCGCGTTCTGCAGCTTGTTCTCGACTTCGCGCTGGTGCTTGTTCGACGACATGTCGATGAAGTCGATCACCACCAGGCCGCCGAGGTCGCGCAGGCGCAGCTGGCGCGCGACTTCTTCCGCGGCTTCCAGGTTGGTGTGGAACGCGGTTTCTTCGATGTCGCCGCCCTTGGTGGCGCGGGCGGAGTTGACGTCCACCGCGGTCAGGGCTTCGGTCTGGTCGATCACCAGGGCGCCGCCGGAGGGCAGGCGCACGGTGCGCTCGTACGCGTTCTCGATCTGCGATTCGATCTGGAAGCGGTTGAAGAGCGGGGTGTCGTCCGTGTAATGCTTGAGCTTGCGCAGGTTGTGCGGCATGACCTGCTGCACGAACTCGCGGGCCTCGGCGTACATCTCGTCGGTATCGACGAGGATCTCGCCGATGTCGGCGCGCATGTAGTCGCGCAGGGCGCGGATGATCAGGCGCGATTCCTGGTAGATCAGGAACGGCGAGGGCTTGCTGAGGGCGGCTTCGGCGATGGCCTTCCACACCTGCAGCAGGTAATCCAGGTCCCACTGCAGTTCTTCCGCGTCGCGGCCCACGCCGGCGGTGCGGATGATCACGCCCATGTCGTCGGGGATCTGCAGCTTGTCCATCGCCTCCTTGAGGGCGGCGCGGTCGTCGCCTTCGATGCGGCGCGAGACGCCGCCGGCGGTCGGCGAGTTGGGCATCAGGACCATGTAGCGGCCCGCCAGCGAGATGAACGTGGTGAGGGCCGCGCCCTTGTTGCCGCGTTCTTCCTTGTCGACCTGGACGACGATCTCCTGGCCTTCGCGCAGGAGTTCCTTCAGCGACGCCTTGTTGGGGTCGACGCCGGCCGCGAAATAGTCGCGGGAGATTTCCTTCAGGGGCAGGAACCCGTGGCGCTCGCCGCCGTATTCGACGAAGGCGGCTTCCAGGGAGGGCTCAAGGCGCGTGATGCGGCCCTTGTAGATGTTGGATTTCTTCTGTTCCTTCGACGGTTGTTCGATGTCGATGTCGTACAGGGTCTGGCCGTCGACGGTGGCGACGCGCAGTTCTTCCGCCTGCGTCGCGTTGATGAGCATTCGCTTCATTGTGCGTTCCTCGCGCGCTGTCGCACGCGGAACGCCGGGGCGTTCGCCTCTGGATACCGCGGCGCCACCCGCGCCCGTGTGGCGCATGGTGTCGCTTCTCGTATTCCAGCGCTTCAACACCACGGCAGGCCGCGGGAGCGCTTGTTGCTGTCCGAAAATTTGCGGGGCCGGCGGCCGCTCGGCAGGAATGCCTTCGCGTCGCACGGGTCGTTGTTCAGCGCCGACGTCTGACGCATCGGGCGATGCGCGGGCCTGCCGACGAGCCGCTAACATGGCCGCCCCGGGGGCGGTGGTCGCGCACTTCGAACGGGGATCGCGGGAGGCGGGCTTTCGGCCCTGCGCGTTGCGGATGCCGGTTGTGGCATCCATTGGCGCAATCTCCCAGCGAAATCAAACCCTTACTTCGCGCGGCGAGTGTAGCAGATCAAGGCGAGCATGGACCCCATCGATCAACCCCCCGGGCGAGCCCCGGCCCAGGCCAGGACCGTCCGGATTGCAGAGGACCGGGACGGCCAGCGGCTGGACAACTTCCTGCTCGGCTATCTCAAGGGCGCGCCGCGTTCGCTGGTCTACAAGCTCGTGAGATCGGGCCAGGTGCGCGTGAACGGCGGGCGCGTGAAGGCCGACCGGCGCCTCGAAGGCGGCGACGAGGTCCGCATCCCGCCGGTGCGCCTGGACGAACCGGCCGAGAAGGGCACGCCCGCCAAGGGCCTGCTCGAGGCGATGGAGGGCAGCATCGTGTTCGAGGACGCGCGCCTGCTGGCCATCAACAAGCCCTCGGGCGTGGCCAGCCATGGCGGCAGCGGGATCAGCTTCGGCGCGATCGAAACCCTGCGCGCCCTGCGGCCCAACCAGTCGCTCGAACTCGTCCATCGCCTCGACCGCGACACCTCCGGCCTGCTGGTCATCGCGAAGAAGCGCTCGGCCCTCACCGAACTGCAGGCGCTGATGCGCGAGGAAGGCGGCATCGCCAAGCGCTACCTCGCGTTGCTGGTCGGCCGCTTGCCCAACGGAACGATGAGCGTCGATGCGCCGCTGCACATCGGCCTGCGCCAGGGCGGCGAACGCCACGTGCAGGTCAATCCTGCGGGCAAGGCCTCGCTGAGCCACTTCAAGGCGCTGGAACGCCGCGGCGGGCATTCGTACTGCGAGGTGCGCATCGAAACAGGGCGCACGCACCAGATCCGCGTGCATGCGCAGCACATCGGCCATCCGGTGGCGGGCGACGACAAGTACGGCGACGAAGCGGTGAACAAGCGACTGCGCGAACAGGTGGGGCTGAAGCGGATGTTCCTGCATGCCTCGACGCTGGAATTCGTGCTCGACGGCGGCAAGGCGCCTTACCTGCTCAACGCGCCGCTGGCGCCGGAACTCATCGACGTGCTCGACAAGCTGGCCTGAGGCGCGCTCAGCCGGAGAGGCGTTCGGTCTTGGCGGCCAGGATGAAGTCGTTCTCGCTCAGGCCGCCCACGTCGTGGGTGGAGAAGCGCACGACGCAGCGGTCGTAATGCACGCCGAGGTCGGGATGGTGGTCTTCGCGGTTGGCGATGAAGGCCAGCGCGTTCACGAACGCCATCGTGCGGTAGTAGTCCTTGAACTTGAATGTCTTGACCAGCGCATGGCCGTCCTCGGCCAGTTCCCAGCCCGGGACCTGCGGCAGCAGTTCGCGCACCCGCGCTTCGGTGAGCTTGTGCTCGCTGCCCTTGCGGGCGATGCAATGGGCGTCGGCGAGGGCGATCAGGTCGGTCATGGCAGGGCTCCCATGCGCAAGCGCATGAACCAGAACATATCGGGCGTGGGCATGGAGTGGACCCGCGGGCAAGGCGGGTCGTCCGGACGCGTCTAGAATAGCCCGCATGATCCAACTCTCCGAATCCGCGCAGGCGCACTTCCGCCGCCTCATCGAACGCGAAGCCCTGCCGGGCCTGGGCGTCCGACTCTCCGCCGTGCATGCCGGCACGCCCCGCGCCGACGTGCGCCTGGAGTTCGCCGAGCCGGCGGACCTCACCGGCGACGAGTGGGCCATCGATTGCGAAGGCTTCACCTTGTGGATCGATCCGGCGAGCGCACCGTTCCTCGATGCTGCAGAGATCGACTACGCGCAGCAGGCCACGGGCGGCCAGCTGCAGATCCGCGCGCCGAGGATCAAGGGCGAGGTGCCGGCCGAGGATGCCTCGCTGGTGGAACGCGTGCGCTGGGTCGTCGAGCAGGAAATCAATCCGCAGCTCGCGCAGCATCGCGGGCACGTGTCGGTGCAGGAAGTCTCGAGCGACGGCGTCGTGCTGCTGCGCTTCGGCGGCGGCTGCCACGGGTGCGGCATGGCCGATGTCACGCTGAAGCAGGGGATCGAAACGACGCTCCTGACGAAGGTGCCGGGCGTGACCGCGGTGCGCGACGCCACCGACCACGCGACCGGCGACGCGCCCTACATCCCGCGCGACGCGGCGTAAGCAGGTCGCGACCCGCGTGTTCAACGCCGCGGATGTCATCGAAGCGCTGGCGCAACGACGCCGGCTGAAATCCATCCGCCCGGAGGCGCCGGGCACCTTGCCGCCGGGCTGGCAGACGTGGCTCGACGGCATGTCGACGAGCCCGCGCGCGATCAAGGGCGCGCCGCCGCAGGACGTGATCGCGGAATTCGCGCAACGCCCGCTGGCGTCGCCGCCGAAACGCATGCCGACGCTCACGCGCTGGCAGGCATTCCGCACGTTGCTGCGCCAGCAATGGAATCCGCCGCATCGCGAGGAACGCGGGCAGCGCCTCTTCGCGGCATTCGTCAGCGGCGCGTTGCACGCGGTGTTCCTCGTGTTGCTGATGATCCTGGCGTGGGTGCGTATTCCGCCGCCGCCGGCAGGCAGCGCGGGCGAGACGGTGGTGCAGGTCGAATTCATCGGCAAGGGCACGCCGGAGGAAACGGGCGGCGGTGCACCGGAAGGCCCCGCGCCCGAACCGTCGCCCGCACCCGCTGCGCCCGCGGCGCAGAGCGCGGCGGAAAAGCCCGCCGAAACCACGCAAACGCCGCCGCCGAGCGAAGCGCAACCCACGACGGAACCGCCGACGGAACCGGCCCCGGTCGCCGCGCAACCGGAAGTGGAACCCACGCCGGTCGAGCCGCAACCTGCAGCACAACCGTTGCAGGTCACCGAAGTCACGGTGCCCGACACCACGTTCGTCCTCGCACCGACGCGTCCGCGCGACGTGCAGTTGCCGGAACCGCAGATCGTCGTGCCCGAATTGAAACAACCCGCACCCGGCGTCGCGCGCGTGGCGGTGCCGCAGCAGCAGGTGTTGCAGGTGGAGCAAGTCGCACCGACACCGGTGCGCGTTGCGCCGACGTTGCGCGCGGAAGAAGAAGCGCGCCTGTCGCAGGCACGCGCCTTGAACGCGCCGACGACCACGCCCGAATTGCAGGTGCCCACCGTGCGCGCTCAGGTGCAGGCGTTGCCGATGCCGTCGCGCGGCACGCAACCGTCCGCGCAATCGGGCACGGCGCCTGCGGCGAGCGCTTCGCCGACGGGGACGTCGACGGCGGCGACGCCCGGTGGCGGTCCGCCGTCGCCCGGCAGCGGCACGCGTCCTGCGGCGCAAACGGGCACCGGCACCACGCCTTCCGCGAAACCTGGCGCATGGCCCACGCCGCAACGCGGCGACGATTTCGGCGTCGGCACGCGCAATCGACCGGGCGCCGCGCCCGGCACGCCCGGCGCGCAAGCAGGCGGCAAGCCGGGCCTGTTCAAGGCCGACGGCACGCCGAACCTTGGCGAAGCGCCATCGCCGCAACGCAATGCGCCGGGCACGCCGGAAGCGCAGGCGATCGATCTCGACAAGGCCGGCCGCTGGCTCAAGCGCCCGCCGTACGACTACACGCCGACCGCGTTCGACAAGTACTGGCGCCCGAGCGAAACGCTGCTGCAGGAATGGGTGCGCAAGGGCATCAAGAAGCTCGAGATCCCGATTCCCGGCACGGGCAAGCGCATCAGCTGCGTCGTGTCGTTGCTCGCGGTGGGCGGCGCGTGCGGGCTCACCGATCCCAACCACAACGAGCAACCTGCCACCGCGCGTCCGCCGCCGGACATTCCGTTCAAGCCGCAGTTGCAGGAAAACAACGGCAGCGTGCGTCCGGCGCCCGCGCCGCCGGCGACGACGGTGCGTCCGCCCGCTGCGGGCTGAAGCGCATCGTCGCCAACGAAAACGGCCCGCTTGCGCGGGCCGTTCGTGTTTCGCGATGCGTGGGCGCGGATTACTCCAGGCCGTGCAGATCCTTCAGGTGGCTCGGGGCGGACTGGAAGTACGCGCCCAGGTCGGCGATCTGCTGGTCCGTGAGCCCCTTCGCCTGGCTGCTCATCAACGCGTGTTCGCGATCGCCCTTGCGATAGGCGAGCAGCGCGTGCGTGAGGTAATCGGCGTACTGGCCGCCGAGCTTCGGGTAGGTGGGATCGATCGGCGCATTGCCTTCGGCGCCGTGGCAATCCACGCACGCCTGGCCCGTTTCCTTGTTCTTCGTCGCGGCGAGCGTCTTGCCGGCGTCGATGTGGCCGGCGGGCAGGCCGGCGGAGGACGAATGCGGGGTTTCGTTCGCTTCGGCGGCTTCGTGGCCGCCTTCGGGCGCTTCGGACTTGGAGCACGCGGCGAGCGAAACGGCGAGCAGCGCGATGGCGGCGGTGGTGCGGAGGGTCGTCATGGCGGGGCTCACTTCACGCTGGACAGGTAGGCGGCGATGTCGGCGATGTCCTGTTCCGAGAAGCTCTCGGCCTGGGCCTGCATCGTCGGGTGCTTGCGCTTGCCCTGGCGGTATTCGTGCAGCGCGTTGGACAGGTACTGCGCGGTCTGTCCGCCGATGCGCGGCACGTGGTAGTTCGGGTATGCGTTCTTGTAGCCGGTGACGCCGTGGCAGCCCTGGCACGTGTACGTGAGCAGGCGACCCTTCGCGGCGTCGCCGGTGGGCGCGGCAGCGGCGGCGGGTGCGGCGGCGGCGGTCGATGCAGCCGCGGGCGCGGCGGTCGTCGAAGCAGCGGCCGGCGCGGCGGCGGTGGTCTGCGACGCGGCAGGGGTCTGCGCGGCGGCGAGGAGCATGGGCACCAGCCACAGGCTGGCAGCGATCGTCAGCGGTCGCATCATCTGGAAGTTGTCCGAAGCGGAATTGTTTTTTCGCGCGCGGCGGACGCGATGCGACACACCGAGCGAGCGGCGAAGTATAGCTTGCACGTGAATGCAGGCGACAATGCCATGGCCGTCGCCGGCGGTCACCCGCGTGCAACCGGTCGCGTGGACGCTGCATCCCTTGCGCGTCCCGTTCGCGATTCGCGCCGATCCACGGATGAGTCCGACGTGGATCAGCAAAGCGCCGTGAAGTCACCATGACCTATGGCGCATGGTGGACCCGGCGGCCAAGTGATTTACTTGCCTACAACACCCAAGGGGTCTGCCCACATGCCTGTCAATACCTTCGTCCACGGCCGCCCGTTGCGCGCCGGTGCCCTCCTGATCGCCTGCGCCCTCGCGCTCGCCGCCTGCAAGAAGGGCGACGGGGACGCCATGGCCAAGGGCAAGGAGGACAAGGGGCCGGAGGCCATTCCGGTCGAAGTGATGGCCGCCGCCAAGCGCCCGATCGCCGCCAGCTACACCGGCACGGCGCCGCTGGAAGCCCGCGGCGAGTCGCAGGTGATCGCCAAGACCTCGGGCGTGGCCCTGCAGGTGCTGGTCGAGGAAGGCCAGCAGGTGCATGCCGGCCAGGTGCTCGTGCGCCTGGATTCCTCGCGCGCCGCGTTGCAGGCCGCGCAGACCGCCGCGCAGATGCGCAAGCTGGAAGCCAACTACGCCCGTTCGGTCACGCTGGCGCAGCAGAAGCTCATCAGCGCCAACGACATCGACACGATCCGCTTCGACCTGGAAAACGCGCGCGCCGCGAACCGCCTGGCCAACCTCGAGCTGTCCTACGCCAACGTCGTCGCGCCGATCTCCGGCGTGATCGCCGAGCGCAAGATCAAGGACGGCAACTTCGTGCAGATCAACACGCCGATCTTCCGCATCGTCGACACCTCGCGCCTGGAAGCCACGCTCAACGTGCCCGAGCGCGAAGTCGCCACGCTGACCAGCGGCCTGAAGGTGGACCTCGCCGTCGACGCGCTGCCGGGCCACAAGTTCGAAGGCACGATCGACCGCATCGCGCCCGTTGTTGATTCGGGCAGCGGCACGTTCCGCGTGATCTGCACCTTCGCCGGCGGCGGCACGCTGCAGCCGGGCATGTTCGGCCGCATCCGCATCGATTACGACCAGCGCACCGACGCCCTCGTCGTGCCGCGCGTGGCGCTGCTCGACGACGAAGGCGATCCGGCGGTGTACGCGGTCAAGGCCGGCAAGGCGGTGCGCGTGCCGGTGAAGCTGGGTTACCTCGACGGCCAGTGGGCCGAAGTGCGCCAGGGCCTGAAGGTGGGCGACCAGGTCGTCACCGCGGGCAAGGTCGCGCTGCGCGAAGGCAGCGCCGTGCAGATCATCGGTGGCGCGGGCCAGCCGCAGAAGAAGCTCGCGGCGGGCGAGGGCGGCAGTGCCGCCGCTTCCACCGCGCGCTGATCCGCGCTGACGCACCGACGAGTTTCCCCCGACAACCGCGCCGCCACCGGAGACGCGCGTGACGCACGCAAACGACAAATCCGCCGCAAGCCATTCCGCTGAAGGCGGTTCCCTCAACGTCGTCGAATTCTCCACGCGTCGCCGCGTCACGGTGATGATGGCGACGCTGACGTTCCTGATCTTCGGCGTCATCGCGCTGATGCACCTGAAGGTCAACCTGCTCCCCGACCTCAGCTATCCCACGCTCACCGTGCGCACCGAATACACCGGTGCGGCGCCGACCGAAATCGAAACGCTGATCTCCGAGCCGGTCGAAGAAGCCGTCGGCGTGGTGAAGGGCGTGCGGAAGCTGAAGTCCGTCTCGCGCACCGGGCAGAGCGATGTCGTGCTCGAGTTCGCGTGGGGCACCGACATGGACAAGGCCTCGCTGGAAGTGCGCGACAAGATGGAGTCGCTCGCGCTGCCGCTGGAAGCCAAGCCGCCGGTGCTGTTGCGCTTCAATCCCTCGACCGCGCCGATCATGCGCCTGGTGCTGGCCAACAAGGGCCAGGATTCGCAGGCCGCGCTGACGGCGTTGCGCCGTTACGCCGACGATGACCTGAAGAAGAAACTCGAGCCCGTCGAAGGCGTGGCCGCGGTGAAAGTGGGCGGCGGCCTGGAAGACGAAGTGCAGGTGGACATCGACCAGCAGAAGCTCGCGCAGCTGAACCTGCCGATCGACACCGTCATCCAGCGCCTGCAGCAGGAGAACATCAACATCTCCGGCGGTCGCCTGGAAGAAGGCTCGCAGCGGTTCCTCGTCCGCACGGTCAACCAGTTCGCGACCGTCGACGAAATCCGCGAAATGCTCGTCACCACGCAATCCGCCGGCGGCGGCAGCGCGCAGAGCGCGGCCGAGGAAATGGCGCGCGTCGCAGCGGCAACGGGCAACGCGGCCGCGATGGCCGCGGCGTCGGGCGTGCAGAGCGCATCGTCCGGTGGGTCCGCGGTGGCCGGCGGTCGTCCGATCCGCCTGAAGGACATCGCCGACGTGCGCCAGGGCTACAAGGAGCGCGAAGCGATCATCCGCCTCGGCGGCCATGAAGCCGTGGAGCTTGCGATCTACAAGGAAGGCGACGCCAACACCGTCTCCACCGCCGATGCCATCGCCACGCAGATCGAGAACATCAGGAAGACGATGCCGGCGGACATCGAACTGACGGTGGTCGACGACCAGTCGCAGTTCATCCGCAAATCGATCCACGAAGTGAAGAAGGACGCCATCATCGGCGGCCTGCTCGCGATCCTGATCATCTTCCTGTTCCTGCGCGATGGCTGGAGCACGTTCGTCGTCGGCCTGTCGCTGCCGGTGTCGATCGTCACCACGTTCTTCTTCATGGACCAGTTCAACCTGAGCCTCAACGTGATGTCGCTCGGCGGCCTCGCATTGGCGACGGGCCTGGTGGTCGACGACTCCATCGTGGTGCTCGAATCCATCGCCAAGGCGCGCGAACGGGGCCTCGGCATCGTCGAGGCGGCCATCGCCGGCACGCGCGAAGTGAGCATGGCGGTCGTGGCGTCCACGCTGACGACGATCGCGGTGTTCCTGCCGCTGGTGTTCGTCGAAGGCATCGCGGGGCAGCTGTTCCGCGACCAGGCGTTGACCGTGGCGCTGGCGATCGCGATCTCGCTCGTCGTGTCGATGACGCTGATCCCGATGCTGTCCTCGCTCAAGGGCCGCGCGCCGCTGGCGTTCAAGGAAGAAGCGCCGCATCCGCGCTGGGAGCCCACGTCGAAGTGGCAGCGTCCCATCGCGTTCGTCGGCCATCTGTTCGGCCTGCTGTTCCGCCTGCTGTCGTTCGCGTTCTTCTGGATCTTCGTGCGCGGCTGGCGCTTGCTGGTGGCCATCGTCGGTCCGGTGATGCGCGCCTTCAGCCGCGTCGCGATGGGGATCTACGATCGCCTCGAAGCGCTCTACCTGCGCACGCTGCCCGAAGCGCTGCTGCATCCGCGCAAGGTGCTCGCGGTCGCGGTGCTCGCGTTCCTGGCCACCGCCGCGGTCGTTCCGCTGCTCGGCTTCGACCTGATCCCGCAGCTGGCGCAGGATCGTTTCGAAATGACCGTGAAGCTGCCGCCCGGAACGCCGCTGCGCGACACCGACCAGGTGGTGCAGGAAATCCAGCGCGAACGCGGCAAGGACGATGGTCTCACCGCGCTGTACGGCGTGAGCGGCACCGGCACGCGCCTGGATGCCAGCCCCACCGAGAGCGGCGAGAACATCGCCAAGCTCACCGCGGTGATGAAGGACGGCGGCAGCGAGAAGCTCGAAGCGCAGCTCACCGAAAAACTGCGCGGCAGCATGCAGGGCCGCACGGATGCGCAGCTCGACTTCAGCCGCCCGGAACTCTTCAGCCTGTCCACGCCGCTGGAAATCGAACTGCAGGGCGCCGACCTGCCGCAGATCGAAGCCGCCGGCCGCAAGCTCGCCGCGATGCTGCGCGCCAACGACCACTACGCCGACGTGAAGTCGACGGTGGAGCAGGGCTTCCCCGAGATCCAGATCCACTTCGACCAGGACCGCGCCGCGGCGCTCGGCCTGACCACGCGCCAGATCGCCGACATCGTGGTGAAGAAGGTGCGCGGCGAAGTCGCCACGCGCTATTCGTTCCGCGATCGCAAGATCGACGTGCTGGTGCGCGCGCGTGCATCGGACCGTGCTTCGGTGGAAGACATCCGCAACCTCATCGTCAACCCGAACAGCGCCACGCCCGTGCGCCTGTCGTCGGTCGCCGATGTCGTGGCGGGCGTGGGCCCCAGCGAAATCCACCGCGCCGACCAGGTGCGCGTGGCGATCGTCTCGGCCAACCTGCGCGACATCGACCTCGGCGCCGCGGTGCAGGAAGTGCGCCAGCTGGTGCGCGACCACCCGCTCGGCGCGGACGTGGGCATGCACATCGGCGGGCAGGGCGAAGAACTCGCAAGCTCCGTGAAGTCGCTGCTGTTCGCCTTCGGCCTGGCGGTGTTCCTCGTCTACCTCGTGATGGCCTCGCAGTTCGAATCGCTGCTGCATCCCTTCGTCATCCTGTTCACCATCCCGCTCGCGCTGGTGGGTGCGGTGCTCGCGCTGCTGGTCACGCGTTCGGCGGTGTCGGTGGTGGTGTTCATCGGCCTGATCCTGCTGGTGGGCCTGGTGGTGAAGAACGCGATCATCCTGATCGACAAGGTCAACCAGTTGCGCGAAGAGGGCGTGCCGAAGCGCGAGGCCCTGGTGGCCGGTGCGCGTTCGCGCCTGCGCCCGATCGCGATGACCACGCTGTGCACGCTGTTCGGCTTCCTGCCGCTGGCGCTCGCCTTCGGTGAAGGTTCGGAAGTGCGCTCGCCGATGGCGATCACCGTGATCGGCGGCCTGCTGGTGTCGACGCTGCTGACGCTGGTGGTGATCCCGGTCGTGTACGACCTGCTGGATCGTCGCTCGGACGAGTACTACGCCGAGAAGCTGCGCCGCCAGGCCGCCGATGCGAAGGCGGCCAAGACGCTGATCGAGCACGACCAGGATCCGCTCAACGGGAACGGGATGACCCCGGAGGCCGGCACGTGAGCATCGCCGAGCTCAGCATCAAGCGGCCCGTCACCACGATCATGCTGTTCGTGTCGATGGTGGTGGTGGGCCTGATCGCGGCCGTGCGGCTGCCGCTGGAAGCGATGCCCGATGTCTCGGCGCCGTTCCTGTTCGTGCAGCTGCCGTACGCGGGCTCCACGCCGGAGGAAGTGGAGCGCACGATCCTGCGCCCCGTGGAAGAAACGCTTTCGACGATGACCGACGTCAAGAGCATGCAGGGCAACGCGACGTCCGAGCAGGGCAGCGTGTTCCTGATGTTCTCCGACTGGGATCGCGACATCGAGATCGCCGCGGCCGAAGCCCGCGAACGCATCGATGCGATCCGCGCCGACCTCCCCGACGACCTGCAGCGCTACTTCGTGTGGAAGTGGTCGACGAGCGACGAGCCGGCGATCGAACTGCGCCTGACCAGCAAGTCGCTCGACCTCACGAAGGAATACGACCGCATCGACCGCGTGTACAAGCGCCGGCTCGAACGCATTCCCGGCGTGGCGAAGGTGGAACTGGAAGGCGCGCCGCAGAACGAAGTCGAGATCGCGATCGACCAGGACCGCCTCAACGCGCACGGCCTGGCGCTTAACGACCTCGACACGCGCCTGCGCGCGGTCAACTTCTCCGTCTCGGCGGGCCAGATCGACAACGGCACGCAGCGCCTGCGCGTGCAGCCGATCGGCGAACTCACCGACCTGCAACAGTTGCGCGACCTCGTGCTGGCGAAGGGCGTGCGCCTGTCCGACGTGGCCGACGTGCGCCTGAAGCCCGAGAAGATGCCGTACGGCCGTCGCCTCGACGGGCGCCCGGCGGTGGGCATCGACGTCTACAAGGAGCGCGACGCGAACCTCGTCGACGTCTCGCGCGGGGTCAAGGCGGAACTGGCGGAGATCGCGAAGGACGGCGGCGTGCCCGACGTCGACCTGCTGGTCCAGTGGGATGCGGGCGAAAGCGTCGTCGGTTCGTTGTTGAGCCTGGCCGAAGCTGGCGCGATCGGCCTGCTGCTGTCGATCGCGGTGCTGTACTTCTTCCTGCGCCACTGGCCGTCGACGATGATGGTGACGCTGGCGATCCCGATCTGCTTCATCATGACGCTGGGCTTCATGTACTTCGTCGGCATCACGCTCAACGTGCTGACGATGATGGGCCTGCTGCTGGCGATCGGCATGCTGGTGGACAACGCGGTCGTGGTGGTGGAAAGCATCTACCAGGAACGCGAACGCCTGGGCGGCGATCCCAAGCTCGCCTCGATCATCGGCACGCGCCACGTCGCCATCGCGCTGTCGGCCGGCACCTTGTGCCACTGCATCGTGTTCGTGCCGAACCTGTTCGGCGAAAAGAACATGATCAGCATCTACATGGGCCAGATCGCGATCACGATCTGCGTCTCGCTGCTGGCCTCGTGGCTGGTGGCCGTGAGCCTGATCCCGATGCTGTCGGCGCGCATGAAGACGCCGCCGGCCGTGCGCAACGAGAAGGGCCTGATCTCGCGCCTGCAGCGCCGCTATGCCCGCATGCTGCGCTGGACGCTCGAGCATCGCGGCTGGAGCGTGCTGGGCATCCTGCTGATCGTGGTGATGAGCCTCGGCCCGATGGTCTGGACCAAGACGAACATGTTCGGCGGCGACGACATCGGCGAGATCGACATCTACTACCAGTGGAAGGGCGCCTACACGAAGGAGCAGATGTCGGACGAGATCCTGAAGGTCGAGAAGTTCCTCGACGCGCATCGCCAGGATTACCACATCGAACAGGTGTTCTCGCGCTATCGCGAACAGGGCTGGGCGGGCACCAACATCAAGCTGTCCACCAAGGACGCGAAGGAAATCACGCGCGTCACCGAAGCGCTGCGCAAGGACCTGCCGAAGTCGGCGCGCGCCAACCTCGGCATCGGCGACCAGGGCGGCCCGGGCGGCGACAAGCAGGGCAAGGAAATCCAGGTGATGCTGGTCGGCGATTCCACGCAGACCCTGAACGACATCGCCGAGGAAGTCGTGCCGCTGCTCGCGCGCAACAAGCAGTTGCGCGACGTGCGCGTGGACAACGGCGACCGCAACAGCGAGCTCACCGTAACGGTGGACCGCGATCGCGCGGCGGCGTTCGGCTTCAGCGCGAACGACGTGGCGACCTTCGTGGGCCTGGCCTTGCGTGGCGCGCCGCTGCGCGAGTTCCGTCGCGGCGACACCGAAGTGCCGGTGTGGGTGCGCTTCGCCGGCGCCGACAACTACGGCACCGAGGACCTCGCCAGCTTCACCGTGCGCACCGCCGACGGCCGCAGCGTCCCGCTGCTGTCGATGGTGAACGTGCAGGTGCGCGCGGCCGCGTCCACCATCGAGCGCACCAACCGCCAGACCACGCTCACGATCACCGCGGGCCTGCCCGACAAGGTGACGCAGCCGGATGCGCGCAAGGCGATCGAGACCACGCTGAAGACGGTGAACTTCCCGGCCGGCTACAACTTCTCGTTCGACCGCCCGGAGTTCATGAGCGACGACGCCGCGGTGAAGCAGATGATGTTCAACCTCGGCATCGCGCTGGTGATGATCTACATCGTGATGGCCGCGGTGTTCGAGTCGCTGCTGTTCCCCTCGGCGATCATGAGCGGCGTGCTGTTCTCGATCTTCGGCGTGTTCTGGCTGTTCTGGCTCACCGGCACCCAGTTCAACATCATGGCCTTCATCGGCATCCTGGTACTGATGGGCGTGGTGGTGAACAACGGCATCGTGATGGTCGAGCACATCAACAACCTGCGCAGGCGAGGGCTCTCACGCACGGACGCATTGGTGGAAGGCAGCAAGGAACGCCTGCGCCCGATCCTGATGACGATGGGCACGGCGATCCTGGCGATGGTGCCGATCGCGGTGGGCAACACGCAGATGGCGGGCGATGGCCCGGCGTACTACCCGATGGCGCGCGCGATCGCCGGTGGCCTCGCGTTCTCCACGGTGGTCAGCCTGATGTTCCTGCCCACCATCTACGCGATGCTCGACGACCTGCGGCACGGCACCGTGCGCATGATCCAGCGCGCACGTGGCGACAAGGGCGGGGTGCCGGCGGCATCGGTCACCGCCATCCACGTCGACTGATCAGGCGAGCAGTTTCGCCAGCAGCTTGGCACCGCCCATCCACACACCGATGGCGGTGCCCAGGCTGGTGAGGAAGAAGTTGAGCAGCACGCGTGCCACGCGGTTGCGATACCACCCGCGCACGCTGCCGACGTCGTCGCGCAGCGCCATGAAGTCGGCGTAGGTGGGCTTGCGCACCCACGCCTCGACGATCGCGCTGATCGTGCCGGACGCCAAGGCGGGATGCAGCGGCGTCACCGGCGAGGCGATGAACGCGGCGAGGATGCTGAGCGGATGGCCGCCGGCCGCCGCACAACCGATCGCACCGAGCGTGCCGGTCATCAGCACCCAATAGAGCATCAGTTCCGCGCCGACTTCGAAGCCGCCGCGGTAGAAGCCCCACGCGAACCCGCCGAGCACGAACACCGACAGGAACACGGTGAACCACGGGAAGCTGGACTTCTCCTTCACCGATTCCAGTTCGTGGCGGATCGATTGCGGTGCCACCTGGTCGTCGCGCAGGTGGCGCGCCAGGCCTTGCAGGTGTCCGGCGCCGACCACCGCCAGCACGTTGCGCGCGCCGGAGGCGGCGGTCGCGCTTTCGCGCAGGCGCGCGGCCATGTAGCGGTCGCGTTCGGCGATCACGGTGTCGTACAGCGCGGGGCTGTCCTTCGCGAATTCACCGAAGCTCGATTCGAGCATGTCGCCTTGCTTGAGCTTTTCGATCTCGTCGTGGCCGACTTCCTCGTCGCCGAACAGCGAGGTGATCAGGCCACCGAAGATCTTCGCGCGGCCCCACCAGCCCAGGCGCTGCGAGGCGCGCTTGAAGGTCAGGCCGACGTCGCGGTCGATGAGGTGCACGGTGAGGTCGCGCGCCTTCGCATCGTTCACCGCGGCCTTGAGTTCGGCGCCCGGTTCGATGCCGAGTTGTTCGGCGAGGCGCCGCTGGTACGCAGCGAGGCCGAGGTTGGCGGCGAACAGCGCGGTCTTGCCTTCGCGCAGCACCTTCACCAGGTCGAGCTTCGCGAGCGCTTCGGGATCGGACAACGCGGCGAGGCGCTGCGGATCCAGTTCCACCGCGATCGTGTCGTACGTGCCGCCGGCGATCGCCGCGTGCACGGCGTCGACGCTCGCCTTCGAGACATGCGCGGTGCCGAGGAGGGCGTAGCGGACGCCGTCGCGTTCGACGATGGCGTGCGGCTGGTCGGCGAGGGAAGGATCAGCGGGCGAAACGATCGGGTCGGTCATCGGGACTGCGTCTGGGGAAGGCGACCGCCGGGGCACCGGCGGCCGCGCAGCATAGACGTTCGCCCGCGCCGGGCGCACCCGTTCAAGCGAGGCCGAAGGGCAGATTCGGCGAAGACACCACGCGTTCGCCCACCGCTTCGCCGCGCAGGAAGCGCAGCGCCGCGGCGATGACGCCGGCGTCGCCCGCGATGCGGTTGTGGCCCAGGCCCTGCGTGCTGAGCAGGCGCGAGTCCGCCCAGTAGCGCGCGTAACGCTCGCCTTCGGCCCACGGCACTTCCTGGTCTTCCACGTCGTGGACGATCAGCGCGGGGCGGCCGATGCGCGGCACCGTGTGGTGCGCCTGCAGGCTGTCGAAGGTGACGCCCACGCTCGCTTCGAAACCGGCGATGAGTCCACGCCACAGCCGCTGCGGCAGGCGCACCAGACGCGCGAAGCGGTAAGCGGCGTCTTCGGGATCGGCGGCGGGGGCGATCAGCACGATGCGTTCGGCCTGCAGGCCCTGCGCGAGCGCAACGCTGGCGGCGGCCCCCCCGAGCGAATGCGCGACCAACGCCGCCGCCGGCCCGAAGCGGCGTGCGACGGCGAGCAGCGTGCTGGCGAAATCCGGCAGCGTGGTGCGTTCGCCGGTGCTGCGCCCGTGCGCGGGCTGGTCGAACGCGACGACGGCGTAACCCGCCGCGCGCAACGCCGGCACCCACGCCAGGAAACGCGTGCCATGGCTCGACCAGCCGTGCGCGAACAACACGTAGGGCTGCGATGCCGGATCGCCCCACGCATACGTCGCGATGCGGTGGCCATCGAGGTCGAAGCTGTCGCAGGTCGCATCGCCCACCGGCGCCTGCAACGCCCGCGCGCGGCTGCTTTCGAACGGCGTGGAGAACAACGCGCCAGCGCGGCGCAACGTCGCGGCCGGATCGAACGCGCTCCCGACACGCATGACGGCGCGCATCCACAGCAGGGGAAGGGCGGATCGAACGGTCGTGCTAATTCTGGAGGCGGCGATGGTCATGGGGGAACTCCGCGAAGGATCAGCGTGGGGCGTGGTGGGCGATCCAGCGCTCGATCGCGCGGTCGCCGTGGTGTCGCGCCACGTCGTAGCCGAACAGGCCGGCTTCGTGGTGGGCGGCGAGGGGAATGGCGTAGAGCTCGAAGACGCATTGTTCGACGTCGTCGGCGGCGAGGTGGCCGCAATCGATCGCCTGCTGCACGGCGCGATGAAGTTCGGCGCGCCAGCGCGTTTCGTTGTGCAGCACCTGGTCGCGCAACACGCCGGGCCGGTCGTCGTATTCCATGACGGAGCCGACCAGCACGCAGCCACCGCGCTGCGTGCCGCGCACCCATTCGAACCAGTTGCGCATGATGGCGCGCACGCGCGGCAGGCCACGCGGTTGCGCCAGCGCGGGGATGAGCACGGCGTTGCCGAAGCGCAGCGCGGCTTCTTCCAGGACGGCGAGCTGCAGGTCTTCGCGCGAACCGAAGTGCGCGAACACGCCGCTCTTCGACATGCCGACCGCGGTGGCCAGCGGGCCGATCGACAGGCCTTCCACGCCGGAGGCGCGGGCGATGTCGTAGGCGCGGGCCACGATGGATTCGCGGGTGGCGGCGCCTTTCGACGTGGCGGTCAGGGTGGTCATGGCGGCGGACAATAGCACGACCGTTCGTATCTGGAAGACCGTTTGTCGGCCCCGCCGAAAAAACTAGTCGCGATACCGCTTCAGCAGGTCGCCGTAAGCGTCGATCCGGCGATCCCGCAGGAACGGCCAGATGCGGCGGACGTGTTCGCTGCGGGCCATGTCGACTTCGGCCATCAGGATTTCGGGCTCGCCCTTGGCCTCGGCCAGGAATTCACCCTGCGGCCCCAGCACGTGGCTCGAGCCCCAGAACTGGATGCCCGACGTGCCGAGCGGCGAGGCTTCATGACCGACGCGATTGCAGCTCAGCACCGGCAGCCCGTTGGCGACGGCGTGGCCGCGGTGGCTGAGGATCCACGCGTTGCGCTGGCGATCCTTCTCGGCCTGGTCGTCGTCCGGATCCCAGCCGATCGCGGTGGGATACAGCAGCAGTTCCGCGCCGGCGAGCGCCATCAGGCGCGCGCCTTCGGGATACCACTGGTCCCAGCACACCATCAGGCCGAGGCGGCCGACCGACGTGTCGATCGGTTCGAAGCCGAGGTCGCCGGGCGTGAAGTAGAACTTTTCGTAGAAGCCCGGATCGTCCGGGATGTGCATCTTGCGGTACTTGCCGGCGGTGCTGCCGTCGGCGTCGAAGACGACCGCGGTGTTGTGGTACAGGCCCGCCGCGCGCTTTTCGAACAGCGAGCTCACCAGCACGACGCGGTGTTGTTTCGCGAGCGCGGCCAGGCGTTCGGTGCTGGGGCCCGGGATTTTTTCGGCGAGGTCGAATTCGCTGACGTCTTCGTGCTGGCAGAAGTACGGGCCGTTGTGCAGTTCCTGCAACAGCACGAGCTTCGCGCCGCGCCTGGCGGCTTCCGCGACGCGCGCTTCGATGACCGCGAGGTTCTCTTCCGCGCCGCCGTGGTTGCGTTCCTGGATCAGCGCGACGGGCAGGGTCTTCTTCGCGGTCATCGGATCAATCCTTGCGGCAATTGCATGGTGATGCAGTGCAGGCTGCCGTTCTGCCAGATCAGCGAACGGCACGGCACCTGCACGATCTCGCGGCCCGGGAAGGCCTGCGCCATGACGGCGGCCGCGGCATCGTCGGCGGTATCGCCGTACGCCGGCATGAGCACCGCGCCATCCACGATCAGGAAGTTCGCATACGAGGCGGCGAGGCGACGGCCTTCGTCGACGATGGGCTTGGCCCACGGCAGCGGATACAGGCGATACGGTTCTTCGTCGCGCGTGCGCAATGCGGCGATGTCTTCGGCCATCGCGCGGAGCTCGATGAAGTGTGAATCGGATTCGTCGTCGCAGGCCTGGAACACGATCGCGTCGTCCGGCGCGAAGCGCGCCAGCGTGTCGATATGAGCGTCGGTGTCGTCGCCTTCGAGATACCCGTGGTCGAGCCACAGCACGCGATCCTGCACGAGCCAGTCGCGCAGTCGCTTGTCGAGCTGCGTGCGCGACAGGTCCGGATGGCGTTCGTGCAGGCACGTCCACGTGGTGAGCAGCGTGCCGGCGCCGTCGGTTTCGATCGCGCCGCCTTCCAGCGCGAAGTCGATCGATTCGCGCGTGGCATCGGTGAACACGCCGGCGTCGACGAGGTGTTCGATCAGTTGGTCGTCGCGACTCGCTTCGAATTTGCCGCCCCAGCCGGTGAATCGGAAATCGAGCAGCTTGAAGCCGTTCGGCGTGCGCAGGGTGATCGGGCCGGAATCGCGCAGCCACGTGTCGTCGTAGTCGACTTCGACGAAACGCACGCGCGACAGGTCGACGCGCGAGGAACGCAGGCGCGCTTCGGCATACGTCTGCAGGTCGGCGTCGGCCACGCAGACCACCACGTTCGTGCGGGGCACGAGCGCGGCGACGAGCGCGATGTAGGTTTCTTCGACGTCGCCCAGGCGCGCGGCCCAGTCGGTGTCGGCGTGCGGCCAGGCGATGAGGACCGCGGACTGGGGTTCCCATTCCGCGGGGAACCGCTCCTGGTCGGAGCGGAGGAGGGCTTCGGGCATCAGCGGATCGCGGGTTTCGGGCCTACTTCGTTGGCGTCGGCCTTGTTGGCCACCGCATCGATGACGCGGCTCTTTTCGAAGTAGACGGTGAAGGTGGGGTAGGTCCAGCGGTTGATGGTCGGCCACTGGCGCTTCTGGCCGCCGCGCGGGTCGAGCTGGTCGGCCGGCTTGCCGTACTTCGCTTCGACCTGCTGCATCGTCATGCCGCGCGCCGGCATGGCCGCGCTGTTTTCCTGCTGCACGCGCTCGACGAGGAGCGTGTCGCCCTCGGTCACGACGGCCTGCGGGGTCGCTTCCTGCGCGAAGGCGGCGCCGGCGAAGGCGAGGGCGAACAACATCGGCACCACGGTACGCATGTTCATCGCGAGCACTCCCCTTGTGAATGGGGCGGATTGTAAGCACAAGGATGCAGGGGACGGGATTACGCCCCCGTCACGGTTCCGGGCATCACTGGCCGCGGAAACGAGAAAGCCGCCTTGCGGCGGCTTTCGTTTGATCGCAAGGAACTGCGTATCAGCGCTGGCGCGCCTTGAAACGCGGGTTGGACTTGCAGATCACGAAGACCTTGCCACGACGGCGGACCACCTTGCAGTCGCGGTGACGGGCCTTCGCGGACTTCAGGGAGGACAGGACCTTCATGACGAACCTCGGCAACGAATCGGATGGATGGAATGCGCGCCGCAGGGTGCGACGGGCAGGGCGGTAACGCGAAGCCGCGCATTCTGCCGGCTTTTCTTCGCCCGCTCAAGTGGTTGCGGCACGCAGTTACAATCCCGCCCCATGACCGACGCCCCGATCGACCCGTCCCGCGCCCCCGTCCTCACCATCGACGGCCCCTCCGGCTCCGGCAAGGGGACCATCAGCCGCCACGTGGCCCGCGCCCTGGGCTGGCATTACCTGGACTCCGGCGCGCTGTACCGGGCGGTGGGCATCGCGGCCAGCTGGGCCGACATCGACCTGTCCGACGCCTCGGCCCTGGTCCGCTGCACCTTCGATACCGAGATCGAGTTCGGGGACGAAGTGGGCGACGAGCCCCGCGTGATCGTCAACGGCCTGGACGCCACCGATGAGCTTCGGACGGAAACGGCCGGTGCCGCGGCCTCGGCCATCGCCGCCATCCCCGAAGTGCGGGCCGCCCTCAAGGATCGCCAGCGCGCCTTCCGCCGCGCCCCGGGCCTGGTGGCCGACGGCCGCGACATGGGGACCGTGATCTTCCCCGACGCCGGCATCAAGGTGTTCCTCACCGCCAGCGCCGACGAAAGGGCCGAAAGGCGCTATAAGCAGTTGAAGGAAAAAGGAGTTTCCGTTACATTGCCCGGCCTGCTGCGCGAGATCCTCGCCCGTGACGCACGCGATGCGAACCGGGCGGTGGCGCCCTTGCGGCCGGCCGATGACGCCGTCCGCATCGACACCACCGGGCTTTCGATCGACGCCGTCGTCGAACGCGTGCTGGCCTTGCTGCCGGCGCGCTGACGCCACGCTTCGCCGAAGCCCCGCACTGCAGGCAACCGCTCTCCGCGCATCCCGCGCGGCGGGTTCCATTCCTCCAACCCCCTGGCCCTTCATCCCGAAGCGCCACCTGAGAATTCCCTAATGTCAGCTGCAATGACCGAATCTTTTGCCGAACTGTTTGAAGAGAGCCAGGCCGGACTCGCCAAGCTCAAGCCGGGTTCCATCGTCACCGGCATCGTGGTCGAGGTGCGTACCGACGTCGTCGTGATCAACGCCGGCCTCAAGTCCGAAGGCATCGTGCCCATCGAACAGTTCCGCAACGACGCCGGCGAGATCGACGTGGGCGTGGGCGACGAAGTGAAGGTCGCGCTCGACTCGCTCGAGAACGGCTTCGGCGAAACCGTGCTGTCCCGCGAGAAGGCCAAGCGCGCGATGGTGTGGGACGAACTCGAGCAGGCGCTCGAGAAGAACGAAACGATCACCGGCCGCATCAGCGGCAAGGTCAAGGGCGGTTTCACCGTCGACATCAAGGACGTCCGCGCGTTCCTGCCGGGCTCGCTGGTCGATGTGCGCCCCGTGCGCGACCCGGTGTACCTGGAAGGCAAGGAACTCGAGTTCAAGCTCATCAAGCTCGACCGCAAGCGCAACAATGTCGTCGTCTCCCGCCGTGCGGTGGTCGAGAGCGAACATTCGGAAGAGCGCGAGCAGCTGCTCGAGAAGCTGGTCGAAGGCGCCGTGCTCAAGGGCGTCGTCAAGAACCTCACCGACTACGGCGCGTTCGTGGACCTCGGTGGCATCGACGGCCTGCTGCACATCACCGACATGGCCTGGAAGCGCGTGCGCCATCCGTCCGAAGTCGTGGAAGTCGGCCAGGAGCTGGACGTCCGCGTGCTCAAGTACGACCGCGAGCGCAACCGCGTCAGCCTCGGCCTGAAGCAGCTGGGCGAGGATCCGTGGGACAACATCGCGCGTCGCTACCCGGCCAACACCCGCGTGTTCGGCAAGGTCAGCAACGTCACCGATTACGGCGCGTTCGTCGAGATCGAGCCGGGCGTGGAAGGCCTGGTCCACGTGTCCGAAATGGACTGGACCAACAAGAACGTCAACCCGTCCAAGGTCGTGCAGGTCGGTGACGAAGTGCAGGTCATGGTGCTCGACGTCGATGAAGAGCGTCGCCGCATCTCGCTCGGCATGAAGCAGGTCACCAGCAATCCGTGGGAGACCTTCGCGGCCATCCACAAGAAGAACGACAAGGTGTCGGGCCAGATCAAGTCGATCACCGACTTCGGCATCTTCATCGGCCTGGACGGCGGTATCGATGGCCTGATCCACCTGTCGGACATCAGCTGGAACTCCACCGGCGAAGACGTGGCGCGCAACTACAAGAAGGGCGACACGCTGGAAGCCGTGGTCCTGGCCGTCGACCCGGAACGCGAGCGCATCTCGCTCGGCGTCAAGCAGCTCGAGCAGGATCCGTTCGGCCAGTACATGGCGACCAATCCGAAGGGCACGAAGGTCAAGGGCACCGTCAAGGAAGTCGACGCCAAGGGTGCGACGATCGACCTCGGCGACGGCGTGGAAGGCTACGTCTCGGCGCGCGACATCTCGTACGACCGCGTGGACGATGCCAGCCAGCACCTCAAGGTGGGCGACCAGGTCGAAGCGAAGTTCATCGGCATGGACCGCAAGGGCCGCACGCTGCAGCTGTCGATCAAGGCCAAGGACGAAGCGGATACCGCCGAAGCCATGGCCGAGTACAACAAGGTGTCGGACGCCGCCAGCGGGACCACCAAGTTGGGTGCCCTGTTGCGCGAGCAGCTCAACAGCAACAAGTCCGAGTAAGGCAACAAAGCACGACGGCGGCCCGGTCATTCGGGCCGCCGTTCGTACACCCCGCTCTTCGTAAAGCTGCCCATTCCTGCGACCGACGAGCCGCACTGCATGACCAAGTCCGAACTGATCGAGATCCTCTCCGCGCGCCAGGGCCACCTGAAGGCGGACGACGTCGATCTCGCGGTGAAGTCGCTGCTCGAAATGATGGGCGCGTCGCTGTCCGGCGGCGAGCGCATCGAAATCCGCGGATTCGGCAGCTTCTCGCTGCACTACCGTCCGCCGCGCCTGGGGCGCAACCCGAAGACCGGCGATTCCGTCGCCCTCCCGGGCAAGCATGTTCCGCATTTCAAGCCGGGCAAGGAGCTGCGCGAACGCGTCAGCGACGTGTTGCCCGTCGAGCCCGATGCCTGATCCCTCGAGGCCTCGGCTAAGCTGGTGGCCCTCGCAACCGGACCACGCGATGGAGCCGCGGCAACGATGATCCGAGTGTTCCGCTTCCTGTTCGCCGTTGCCTGCCTCGTGGCGGGCCTCGTCGTCGGCGTCCTCAATCCCCAACCTGCCGTGCTCGATCTCGGGTTCGCCAACGCGTCCGCTTCGCTGGGCGTGGTGGTGCTGATCGCCGTGCTGGTCGGTTTCCTCGCCGGCGGCCTCGCGCTCGCGGCGAGTGTCGTGTGGCCCATGCGCCAGCGCCTGCGTCGCGCGCAGTCCGCGGCGCCGCCGCCGCCCACGTTCCCGCAAGGATCCTGATCGGTGGCCTTCATCAACGAGTGGTTCTGGTTCTTCCTGCTGCTGCCCATCGCGGCGGCGAGCGGCTGGCTGATCGGCCGGCGCGGCGGCGAACGCCATAGCGACACGCAGGTCAGCCGCCTGTCCACCACGTACTTCCGCGGCCTGAACTACCTGCTCAACGAACAGCCCGACAAGGCGATCGAAGTCTTCCTGCGCATCGCCGAGCTCGACAAGGACACGTTCGAGACGCAGGTGGCGCTGGGGCATCTGTTCCGGCGTCGCGGCGAAGTGGACCGCGCGATCCGGCTGCACCAGGCGCTCGTGCAACGCCCCGACCTGTCGGACCAGCAGAAGGTCCAGGCACTGCTCGCACTGGGCGAGGACTACATGCGATCGGGCCTGCTCGATCGCGCCGAAACGGTGTTCACCGATCTCGTGCGCCTGGACATGCGCGCCCCGCAGGCGCTCAAGCATTTGATCGGCATCTACCAGGCCGAGCGCGACTGGGGCAAGGCGATCGAGAACGCCACGCGCTTCGAGGAAGCCACCGGCGAGCCGATGGGCAAGCTGGTCGCGCAGTTCGAATGCGAACTCGCCGACCGCCATCGCGCCGCGGGCGAGAACGAAGCCGCACGCGCCGCCGTCGCACGCGCGTACGAAGCCGACGCCAACTCCGTGCGCGCCGGCATCCTCGAAGGCCGCATCGAACTGGAAGCCGGCAACGACGGCGCCGCCATCCGCGCGTTCGAACGCGTGGCGCGCATCGATCCGGACTACTTGCCGGAAATCCTCCCGCAACTCTTGCCGTGCTACGACCGCGTCGGCGATGCGCCGGGCGCGCGCAACTTCCTCGGCGAGATGATCGAACACTACCGCGGCGTCGCCCCCGTGCTGGCGCTGACGCAGATGGTGGAAGCGGAGCAGGGCGTGCCCGCCGCGCGCGAATGGCTCGCGCTGCAGTTGAAGGATCGTCCGTCCGTGCGCGGCGAAGCGGCACTCATCGACCTCACGCTCGCCGACGGCGCCGATCCCACCGCGACGCTGCACGACCTCAAGCACATCACGGACCAGTTGCTGGTGCGCAACCCGAGCTACCGCTGCAACCGCTGCGGCTTCGGCGCACGCGCGCACCATTGGCAATGCCCCAGCTGCAAGGAATGGGGTTCGGTGAAGCCGCTGCTGAACTACGCGGTCGTTTGATGACCCTGTCTGCGCTGCTGCTGGCGTGCTTCGCGATCGGGGCAGGCGGAACCTGGCTCGCGCGGCGTTATGCGTTGCGCCATGCGTTGCTCGATTCGCCCGGCGAACGTCGCGCGCATACGGTGCCCACGCCGCGCGGCGGTGGCATCGGGATCGTCGTGGCCCTGCTGCTCGCGGGCGTGCTGCTGCTGGCCGTGCGTGCCGGCTCGGTCGACGTCCGCCTCCTGCAAGGCACACTGCCGGGCCTCGCGCTCGTCGCACTCGTCGGCCTGCTGGATGACCACGCGTCGATGTCCCCGTGGTTGCGCCTGCTGGTGCATGGCGTCGCCGCCGCGTTGCTCGCATGGGCCACGTGGTGGGCCACCGGAAGTGGCTGGCATGCCGTCGTCGCCTTCGGGCTGGCGCTCGTGCTGACGAACATCTGGAACTTCATGGATGGCATCGACGGCATCGCTGCGACGCAGGCGGTCCTCGTCGCCGGCGCGGTCGCCATCGCGGGCCGCGACACGTGGACGACGTGGGCGCTCGTGCTCGCCGCCGCGACGCTCGGCTTCCTGCCCTTCAACGTGCCGAAGGCGCGCATCTTCCTCGGCGACGTCGGCAGCGGGGCGCTCGGGTTCGCCATCGCCGCGCTCATCGTCGGGCGCATCGGCAACGCATCGCCGGTCGCTGCCCTGGCTTGGTGCCTGCCCATTTCCGCCTTCGTGATCGACGCGACGCTGACCCTGGCGCGCCGCGTGCTGCGCGGCGAACGCTGGTGGGAACCGCACGCCCAGCACGCCTACCAGGCGTGGGCCCGCAGGCGCGGGACTCACATGCCCGTCACGCTGGCCTATGCCGGATGGACCCTGGTGGCGATCGCACTCATGCACGCGCTGTCCTGCGCGACCCCCGTTGTCGTGTTCTTGTCCTGCCTCGCGTGGTATACCGCCGGCGCCGGGCTCTGGCGGTGGCTGCAAGGACCGACGAGGCAAGGAACGGAACCCCCCGCGGTGAAGGAGACCACCGGACAATGAAGACCTGGCGCATGCAATGGGCCTCTGCACTGCCGCGATCGGCCGTCGTGCTGCACGACCTGGCCATGGTGTGGCTGTGCTGGCATGGATTGCGCCTGTTGCGCTATTCGCTGGCCGAAATCGCCACCCGGCAACCGCTGTGGTCCACCGAGGACGCGATCGTCCTGCTCGCGCAGGGCCTGGTGCTGTGGCGCGTGGGCCTGTACCGCGGCCTGTGGCGCTTTGCCAGCGTGCCCGACCTGTTCAACCTGGCCAAGGCCGCGATCTTCGGCACGATCGCGATCGGCCTGGGCCTGTTCCTCTACAACCGGCTCGACGAAGTCCCGCGCACGGTGCTGCTGCTGTATCCCTTCGCGCTGGTCGGCCTGCTGGGCGCGCCGCGCTTGGTGTACCGCGCGTGGAAGGAACACACCCTCGCGCGCAACCGCACCGCCGCGGTGCGCGTGCTGATCCTCGGCGCCGGCCGCGCGGGCGAAGCGCTCGTGCGCGACCTGCGCCGCACCGGTGCCTACGAACCCGTCGGCTTCCTCGACGACGCGGCGCAGTTGCGCGGCAGCAAGGTGCAGGGCGTGCCCGTGCTCGGGCAGATCGCTTCGATCGAAGAGATCGCACGCGAAACCGCGGCGCGCCTGCTGGTCATCGCGATGCCGTCCGTGCACGCCTCGCTGCTGCAGCGCGTGGTCGCCGCATGCGAACGCACGGGCCTGCCGTTCCGCATGGTGCCGCGCCTGGACGACATGCTCGAAGGGCGTTCGTTGCCGGGCGAACTGAAGGAAGTCGCGATCGAAGACTTGCTCGGCCGCAGCCCGGTGATGCCGGACTGGAAGTCGATCCGCGGCTGGCTCGGCGGGCGCTCGGTGCTGGTCACCGGCGGCGGTGGTTCGATCGGCGCGGAGCTGTGCCGCCAGTGCGCAAAGCACGGTGCGCGCCGCGTGGCGGTCGTCGAGATCGACGAACTCGCGCTGACCACGATCGTCACCGACCTGCACCGCGATTTCCCGGACCTGGACTGCGTGCCGGTCCTCGGCGACTGCGGCGATCCCGCCGTCGTCGCGCATGCCTTGCGCCTCGCCGAACCGGACGCCGTCTTCCATGCCGCCGCCTACAAGCAGGTGCCGTTGCTCGAAGCGCAACTGCGCGAAGCCGTGCGCAACAACGTGCTCGCCACCGAAACCGTGGCCGTCGCATGCCGCGAAGCGGGCGTCGGCACCTTCGTGCTGATCTCCACCGACAAGGCGGTCGATCCGGTCAACGTGCTCGGCGCCACCAAGCGCCTGGCGGAAATGGCGTGCCAGGCGATGGCGGACCGGCGCTCCACGCGCTTCGTCACCGTGCGGTTCGGCAACGTGCTCGATTCGGCCGGCAGCGTGGTGCCGCTGTTCCGCGAACAGATCCGCAAGGGCGGGCCGGTGACGGTCACCGATCCGGAAGTCACGCGCTTCTTCATGACGATCCCGGAAGCCTGCCAGCTGATCCTGCAGGCCTCGGCGATCGGTTCGCACGAAGCGGTGTACACGCTCGACATGGGCGAACCCGTCGCGATCCGCCTGCTCGCCGAGCAGATGATCCGCCTGGCGGGCAAGCAACCGGGCCGCGACATCGCGATCGTGTACTCGGGCCTGCGCCCCGGCGAGAAGCTGCACGAGACGCTCTTCCACGCCGACGAGCGCTATCGCCCCACGTCGCACCCGAAGATCCTGCAGGCCGAAGCGCGGGCCGTGCCGGGCGAAGCCACGTTCGAAGCGCTGCGCGTCCTGCGCGAAGCCACCGCGCGCTACGACGTCGACGCCCTGTTCAAGCAACTGCGGTCCGCCGTGCCGGAATTCTCGCCTGCACCTGTTGTGCACGTCGCGCCAGCCACCGTGGTGGCCTTCCCCGCACGCAACGCACGCAAAACCTGATGACCCCCACCAACAAACGCATCCGCACCGCCGTCTTCCCCGTCGCCGGGCTCGGCACGCGCTTCCTGCCGGCCACCAAGACGGTGCCGAAGGAAATGCTGCCGATCATCGACAAGCCGCTGATCCAGTACGCGGTGGACGAAGCCATCGAAGCCGGCTGCGAAACGCTCGTCTTCGTGACCAACCGCTACAAGCACGCGGTCGCCGATTACTTCGACAAGGCCTACGAGCTCGAACAGAAACTCGAACGCGCCGGCAAGCACGAGCAGCTGGAACTGGTGCGCAACGTGCTGCCGCCGCACGTGCGCGCGGTGTTCGTGACGCAGGCCGAAGCCCTGGGCCTGGGACACGCCGTGTTGTGCGCCAAGCCTGTCGTGGGGGACGAACCCTTCGCCGTGCTGCTGCCCGACGACCTGATCTGGAACCGCGGCCCCGGCGCACTGAAACAGATGTCCGACCACGCGCAGGCCACGGGCGCCAGCGTGCTCGCGGTGCAGAACGTGCCCGCCGACAAGACCGGCAGCTACGGCATCGTCGACACCGACGAATTCACCGGCCGCCAGGGCCGCATCAACGCGATCGTCGAGAAGCCCGATCCGAAGGACGCGCCGAGCACGCTCGCCGTCGTCGGCCGCTACGTGCTCAGCCCGCGCATCTTCGACCTGCTGGAACAGGTGAAGCCCGGCGCCGGCGGCGAGATCCAGCTGACCGATGCGATCGCCGCGCTGTTGAAGGAAGCGCCCGTCGATGCCTATCGCTTCAAGGGCACGCGCTTCGACTGCGGCACGCACATCGGCCTGATCGAAGCGACGATCCGCTACGCGCTGGACCACGAGACGCTGAGCGAGGCCGCTGCGAAGACGATGCAGACGGCGCTGGACGAACTGGGCGTGGTCGAACTGAAGTAACGCGTCGCGCGTCAGCCGTAACGCCACCACGCATACGCCGTCCACGCCAGCAGGATCGCGGCGAGGGCGAGCAGGGCGGTGCCGAACACTTCGACGCGGCGCGCCCAGGCGAACGCGTCGCGGTCGCGCAGCACGCGCACGTCGCGCCAGGTTTTCCAGTCGCGCGGCGGGAAGCGGCCTTCGAGGCGACTGGCCAGGGCGAAGCGACGCATCGCAATGCCCAGTGCGCCGGCGGGCAAGGCCAGGCCCAGGCCGAGCGCGGCGAAGAGGCGGCGCAACCACGTGTACGTGCTGCCGGGATCGCTGGAATGCAGCACGGCGCCCATGTGCGCGAGCCACGTGTTGAGTTGCCACAGCAACACGCCGCACAGCGCCGCGACGAGCGCGAGCAGGGCGAGGCTGCGGTTGCGGTAGGCTTTGTCGGCGCGATGGATGTCCATGGCGCCATCACACGTGCTCGCCGCCACGATGTCCAGCCCGCCCGTCAGCTATTACCGCGCAACCGTCCCCGCGTCGGCCCCGAGGCCCGCGCCGTCGGGCAGAAGTGCGACGCGCGTCTGCATCGTGGGGGGCGGCTTCGCGGGATTGAACACGGCGCTCGGCCTGGCCGAACGCGGCGTGCGCGACGTCGTGTTGCTCGAAGCGGAGACCGTGGGCCACGGCGCGTCGGGTCGCAACGGCGGCTTCGTGTTCGGCGGGTTCTCGCGCGGCGAGGGCGCGTTGCTGCACGACCTCGGACCCGATCGCGCCCGTGCGCTGTATCGCGGCACGCTCGACGCAGTGGAATTGATCCGCGCGCGCACCGATCGTTACGCGATCGACTGCGAGCGCACCGATGCCGGCGTGATCTGGGCGAACTGGTTCCGCGATCCGGACGTGCTGCGCGCGCGCCAGCGCCTGCTGCAGGAATCTTTCGGCGTCGACTGGCAATGGATGCCGCGCGAACAGGTCCGCGACGTGCTGCGCACCGATCGCTACACCGACGCCTTGTTCGAACCGCAGGCCTTCCACTTCCATCCGCTGAAATACGCGCGCGGCATCGCGGCGGCGGCCGAAGGGCAGGGCGTGCGCATCCACGAGCACGCGCCGGTCGTCGCGCTGGAACGCCAGGGCGCCGGCTGGAAGGTGCGCACCGCCTCGGCGGAGATCGATGCCGAGCACGTCGTGCTGGCCTGCGGCGGTTACCTCGCAGGATTGCGCCGCGACGTGGACGCCAGCGTGTTGCCGATCGCCACCTACGTGATGGTCACCGAACCGCTCGGCGATCGCCTGCACGATGCGATGCGCACGCGCGCCGCGGTGTACGACACGCGCTTCGCATTCGATTACTACCGCCCGCTGCCCGATACGCGCCTGCTGTGGGGCGGTCGCATCTCGATCCTCAACCGCGACGCGCGCGCGGTCGAACGCGTGTTGCGGCGCGACCTGCACCGCGTGTTCCCGCAGCTCGATGGCGTGGGCGTGGACTTCGCGTGGTCGGGCCTGATGAGTTACGCGCGGCATGAGATGCCGCAGGTCGGGCGCATCGATGACGGTCTGTGGCTGGCGCAGGCGTTCGGGGGCCACGGCGTGGCGCCGACGACGTTCGGCGGCGAAACCGTCGCCGCCGGCATTGCGCACGGCGACGAAGGTTGGAAGGAACTCTCGCGTTACGGCCTGGACCCGGCGTACAAGCCGGTGGGCTTCCTCGCCGCGCAGGCGAGTTACTGGTCCGCGCAGTGGCGCGACGCCTGGAAGGCGCGCGCCACCTAGGTCACACGCGTTCGAAGATGCCCGCGGCGCCCATGCCGGTGCCGATGCACATCGTCACCAGGCCGTACTTCTGCTGGCGGCGCTGGAGGCCGTGCACGATCGTCGCGGTGCGCACCGCGCCGGTCGCACCGAGCGGATGGCCGAGCGCGATCGCGCCGCCCAGCGGATTGACCTTCGACGGATCCAGCTTGCTGTCGCGGATCACCGCCAGCGCCTGCGCAGCGAAGGCTTCGTTGAGTTCGATCCAGTCGATCTGGTCGAGCGTGAGGCCGGCGCGCTGCAACGCCTTCGGAATCGCGGCGATCGGGCCGATGCCCATGATGTCGGGTTTGACGCCTGCGACCGCGAAGCTCGAGAACTTCGCGAGCGGCGTGAGGCCGTAGTCCTTGATCGCCTGTTCCGAAGCCAGCAGCACCGCCGCCGCACCATCGCTCATCTGCGAACTGTTGCCCGCCGTGACCGTGCCGCCGAACTGACCGTTGCGGAACACGGGCTTGAGCTTGGCGAGCCCTTCGAGCGTGCTGTCCAGGCGCGGACCTTCGTCGATGGCGACCTTGCGGCGGACTTCCTGGATCACGTTGCCGTCGGGCAGGTGCGAGATCACTTCATACGGCGAGATCTCGGAGGTGAACTCACCGGCCTGGATCGCCGCGATCGCCTTCTGGTGCGAGGCGAGCGCGAACGCATCCTGGTCTTCGCGCGACACCTTCCACTGTTCGGCCACTTTCTCGGCGGTGATGCCCATGCCGTAGGCGATCGCGACGTTGTCGTTGTTCGCGAACACCTGCGGGCTCAAGGCGACCTTGTTGCCCATCATCGGCACCATCGACATCGATTCGGTGCCGCCGGCGAGCATCAGGTCGGCGTGGCCCATGCGGATCTGGTCGGCGGCCAGCGCGACGGCCTGCAAGCCCGACGAACAGAAGCGGTTGATCGTCTGCGCCGCGATGGTGTGCGGCAAACCGGCGAGCAGCAGGCCGATGCGCGCCACGTTCATGCCTTGCTCGGCCTCGGGCATCGCGCAGCCGATGATGGCGTCGTCGATGCGCGAAACGTCGATGCCCGGCGCCTGCGCGACCACGCTGTGCAGCACGTGCGCGAGCATGTCGTCGGGACGGGTGTTGCGGAACACGCCGCGCGGCGCCTTGCCGACCGGCGTACGGGTGGCGGCGACGATGTAGGCGTCCTGCATTTGCTTGGTGGTCATGTGCGTTCTCAGTTCCTGAGCGGCTTGCCGGTCTTCAGCATGTGCGCGATGCGTTCCTGGGTCTTCGGCATCTGCGCCAGCGCGACGAAGTGTTCGCGTTCCAGGCGCAGCAGCCAGTCTTCGTCGACCAGCGAACCGCGATCGATCTCGCCGCCGCACAGCACGGTGGCGATGCGCGTAGCGATTTCGTAGTCGTGCGGCGAGATGAAGCGGCCTTCCAGCATGTTGACGAGCATCATCTTGAACGTGGCGATGCCGACGTCGCCGGCGACTTGCACGCGGCGCGCGGGCAGGGGCGGGCGATAGCCGCCTTCGGCCAGCGCGCGGGCATGCGCGCGGGCGACGTGCAGCAGCTCGTAGGCGTTGAACACGACCGGGTCGCCGTCGCGCGCGAGCTTGAGCGCCTTCGCTTCGAACGCGGAGGTCGACACCTTGCCCATCGCGACGCTTTCGAACGCGGTCTTGAGCTGCGCGAACACATCGCCGCCGGGGCCGGCCGCGTCGGACGCACGCACCGCGAGTTCCTTCAGGCCGCCACCCGCAGGCAGCAAGCCGACGCCCGCTTCGACGAGGCCGACATAGCTTTCGAGCCCGAACACCGTGCGCGCCGCGTGCATCTGGAATTCGCAGCCGCCGCCGAGCGCGAGCCCGCGCACCGCGGCGACGACGGGCACCAGCGCGTACTTGATGCGCTGGCTGGTCGCCTGGAACTGCGCGACCATCGCTTCGAACCCCTTGACGTCGCCGGCCTGCAACAGGCCCAGCGCACCGGCGAGGTCCGCGCCGGCGGAGAAGGGTTCCTTCGGTTGCCAGATCACCAGGCCGCGGAAGTCGCGTTCGGCGATCGCCACGGCTTCCTGCAGGCCGGACAGCACCTGGTCGTTCACCGTGTGCAGCTTGGTCTTGAAGCCGACGACGGCGATGTCGTCGCCTTCGTCCACCCACATGCGCACGCCGTCGTTCTCGAACACGGTGCGGCCCTGCGAGGCCTTCTCGCCCAGCAGCGGATCGGGGAAGCGCTGGCGCGCGTACACCGGGTTGTCGGAGCGCGGCACCATCGCGTTGCGCGCGGGGCTGAAGCTGCCCGTCGGCGCATGCACGCCATCGCGGCCATCGAACACCCAGTCCGGCAGCGGCGCCGTGCTCATCGCCTTGCCGCCCACGATGTCTTCGGCGATCCAGTCGGCGACCTGCTTCCAGCCCGCGGCCTGCCAGGTTTCGAACGGACCGAGCGACCAGCCGTAGCCCCAGCGCAGCGCGAGGTCGACGTCGCGCGCGGTGTCGGCGATGTCGGCCAGGTGGTAGGCGCTGTAGTGGAAGGTGTCGCGGAAGCAGTTCCACAGGAACTGCGCCTGCGGATGCGTACTCGCGCGCAGGGCGGCGAACTTCTTCGCGGGGTCGCGTTCCTTGAGCAGCGCGGCGACGTCCGGATCGATGTCGCTGTTCGACGCGCGGTAGTCCTGCGCCGCGAGGTCGAGGACGAGGATGTCCTTGCCGCGCTTGGTGTAGAAGCCCGCACCGGCCTTCTGCCCGAGCGCGCCCTTCGACACGAGGGCCTGCAGCCAAGCCGGCGCCTGGAAGTACGCGTGCCACGGATCATCCGGCAGCGTGTCGGCCATCGTCTTGATGACGTGCGCCATCGTGTCGAGGCCGACGACGTCGGCCGTGCGATACGTCGCCGACTTCGGGCGGCCGATCGCCGGGCCCGTCAGCGCATCGACGGTGTCGAAGCCGAGCTTGCCCTGTTCGGTGTGGTGCATCGCGGCCAGCATCGAGAACACGCCGATGCGGTTGCCGATGAAGTTCGGCGTGTCCTTGGCGATCACCACGCCCTTGCCGAGCGTGGTGACGAGGAAGGACTCGAGCGCGGCGAGGATGGCGGGCTCGGTGGTCTTCGCCGGGATGAGTTCCGCCAGGTGCATGTAGCGCGGCGGGTTGAAGAAGTGCACGCCGCAGAAGCGGTGGCGCAGGGCTTCGGGCAGTACGCCGGCGAGCGCATCGATACCGAGGCCCGAGGTGTTGCTGGCGAGCACCGCGTGGTCCGGCACGAACGGCGCGATGCGCTTGTACAGGTCCTGCTTCCAGTCCATGCGTTCGGCGATCGCTTCGATCACCAGGTCGCAGCCGCGCAGCAGTTCCAGGCCCGTGTCGTAGTTGGCCGGCACGATGCGTTCGGCGAGCGATGCGGTGGCGAGCGGGGCAGGCGAGAGCTTCGCGAGGTTCGCGATCGCCTTCGCAGCGATCCCGTTCGGATCGCCTTCCTTCGCCGGGAGGTCGAACAACACCGTGTCGACGCCCGCATTGGTGAGGTGCGCGGCGATCTGCGCCCCCATGACACCAGCCCCGAGCACCGCGGCGCGGCGCACAAGCAAGTTCTTAGACATGTTTCTTAAGTCCTTGAAACGAAATGTGAAAGATCGTGTTCTTGAGAAACCACTTCAACTCTTGAAGCCGGCCGCCGCGAAGCGGATCAACTCCTTCGCCGCGTGCTCGCGATGTGCGGATTCGGAGACGCCGGACGGCCGCTTGATCAGGCCGAAATCCGCCATGGCATAGGTGAGTGCGCCGGACAGGAAATCCAGCCGCCAGTACAGCGCTTCCTTCGTCAGCCCCGGCATGCAGCCGGCGATCGCCTTCGCGAAATCGCGCAGCACGTGGCCGTACTGGTCGGAGAGGAACTTGCGCAGGCCGTCGTTCTTTTCCGCGTAGGCGCGGGCGATCACGCGGATGAAGGCGCCGCCGCCGTGGCGGTCCTGCGCCATCGCCAGCGCCGGTTCGACGAAGGCGGCGAGGATGGGTTCGAGGTCGCCCGGGTGGTCCTTCTGGGCAACTTTCAACGCGGCCAGGCGCGCGGCGCTCATGTCGTCCATGCGGCGGCGGAAGACCTCGTTGACCAGGTTTTCCTTGCTGCCGAAGTGGTAGTTGACCGCGGCGATGTTGACGTCGGCACGGCTGGTCACCTGGCGCAGCGACGTGCCGGAAAACCCGTACTGGGCGAACAGTTCTTCGGCGGCACCGAGGATCCGGTCCTTGGTGGAGAAATGGGCGGTGGCGGTCATGGCGGGGTCTCGCTGCGGGGCCGGCAAGCGGCCGTTCGAATCAAACGCTTGTTTGATGCTAGTCCGTACGCCGACGTATCGTCAACGCCGCGCACCCCACGCCCCGGTGAACGCGACAGGGTTCCACGCGTGCATCGAACGTGTTCAGTGGTTAGAATCGCCGCCAGCCATATCGGCTAAACCCGCGTCCCGCCGCGGGTTTTTCTGTTATCTTCGGCCCCGCGCAAAGACGGGTCCGACATTAGCCCGGAGAGTTTCCCCATGGCGCTGGAGCGCACCCTTTCGATCATCAAGCCCGATGCCGTTGCCAAGAACGTCGTCGGCGAAATCTATTCCCGTTTCGAGAAGGCCGGCCTGAAGGTCGTGGCCGCCAAGATGAAGCACCTGTCGAAGCAGGAAGCGGAAGGTTTCTACGCCGTGCACCGCGAGCGCCCGTTCTTCAGCGCGCTGGTCAACTTCATGAGCTCCGGTCCGGTGATGATCCAGGCACTGGAAGGCGAAGGCGCCGTGCTGAAGAACCGCGACCTGATGGGCGCCACCAATCCGAAGGATGCCGCGCCGGGCACGATCCGCGCCGACTTCGCCGATTCGATCGACGCCAATGCCGTGCACGGTTCCGACTCGCTGGAAAATGCCGCGATCGAAATCGCGTACTTCTTCCCGGCCACGGACGTCTACACGCGTTGAGCGACATGACCGCGATCGCCGCCAAGCAGAACCTGCTCGACCTCGATCGCGAGGGACTGGAGCGCTTCTTCGCCGACACGCTCGGCGAGAAGCGTTTCCGCGCCCACCAGGTGATGAAGTGGATCCACCATCGCCACGTCACCGACTTCAATGAAATGACCGACCTCGGCAAGGCGCTGCGCGCCAAGCTCGAGGACAGCGCGCACGTGCTCGTGCCGAAGGTGCAGTTCGAAAAGCCTTCGCTGGACGGCACGCACAAGTGGCTGCTCGGCATGGATGGCGGCAACGCCATCGAAACCGTCTTCATCCCCGACAAGGGCCGCGGCACGCTGTGCGTGTCGTCGCAGGTGGGCTGTGCGCTCAACTGCCAGTTCTGTTCCACCGCCACGCAGGGCTTCAACCGCAACCTCTCCACCGCCGAGATCATCGGCCAGGTGTGGGTGGCCGCGAAGCACCTGGGCAACGTGCCGCATCGCCAGCGCAAGCTCACCAACGTGGTGATGATGGGCATGGGCGAGCCGCTGATGAATTTCGACAACGTCGTGCGCGCGATGAGCGTGATGCGCGACGACCTGGGCTTCGGCCTGGCCAACAAGCGCGTCACGCTGTCCACCGCCGGCATGGTGCCGATGATCGACAAGCTGGGCGAGGTGAGCGACGTGTCGCTCGCCGTGTCGCTGCATGCGCCGAACGACGAGCTGCGCAGCGAGCTGGTGCCGCTCAACAAGAAGTACCCGATCGCCGAGCTCATGGCCTCGTGCGAGCGTTACGTTGCGCGCAAGCGCGGCAGTTCGATCACCTTCGAATACACGCTGATGAAGGGCGTCAACGACCAGCCGCAGCATGCGAAGCAACTCGCGCGCCTGATGCACAAGTTCGACAACGCCGTGCAGATGAAGGACGCGGCGAAGGTCAACCTGATTCCGTTCAATCCCTTCCCCGGCACGCGCTTCGAGCGCTCGGCCGACGAAGACATCCGCGCCTTCCAGAAAACCTTGCAGGAAGCGCGCGTGCTGGCCACGGTCCGCAGGACGCGTGGCGACGACATCGATGCCGCATGCGGCCAGCTGAAGGGGCAGGTACTTGATCGGACCCGGCGACAGGCGGAATTCCGCAAGCACCTGGCAGAACAGGGGATCGGCGATGCGGCCGCGTAAGGCCCTCGCACTGCTCCTGCTCTTGGCCCTTGCCGGGGCCGGCTGTTCGCGCGTTGCCCTGTTCAAGACCGATCCGTCCCGCAAGGACTTCGATCGCGTCGCCGAACCCGTCGAAGTGCACGACACCGCCGCCAGCCGCGAGCGCGACACCGCACGCCTGGCCGCCGACCGCTCGCAGCAGAAACTCCTCGAAGGCGACCTCGACGCCGCCGAAGCGCAGGCCAACAAGGCGCTGAAGGCGGACCCGAAGCTCGCCGACGCCTACACGCTGCTCGCCGTCATCGCCGACCGCCGCGGCAACAGCGCGCTGGCGGGCACGCAGTACATGCGCGCCGCGGAACTCGACCCTTCCGGCGCCACGCTCAACAACTACGGCACCTGGCTGTGCACCAACGGCCGCGCGGCGGAATCGCTGCCGTGGTTCGACAAGGCCCTGCAGGATCCCTCGTACCGCTCGCGCACCAGCGCGATGGCCAACGCGGGCAAGTGCACGCTGGATGCCGGCCGCCCGCTCGACGCCGAGCAGATGCTGCGCGCCACGTTGCAGATGGACCCCAACGATCCGGTGGCCCTGGGCACGATGGCCAGCATCGCGTTCCGCGCCGGGCGTTACATGGAAGCGCGCGCGTTTTCCGAGCGCAGGCTCGCCGCGGCGGCGGTCACGCCCGAAGCGCTCCAACTTGCGTCACAGATCGAAGACAAACTCGGCGACAGTGCCGCATCCGCGCGCTACGTTCGCCGCCTGAGGGAAGAGTTCCCCGGCGTTGCGCAGGGGAACGCGGGGGGATCGAAAGCACCATGATGGACGCCGATCACTACGTTTCCGAGTCGGGGGTGGGCCTGCGCCTGCGGAAGGCGCGCGAGGCCGCCGGCTTGTCGCTGGAAGACGTCGCCGCGCAGTTGCACATGCCGTCGCGCGTCGTGCAGTCGCTGGAAGAAGAAGACTGGGCCCGCCTGGGCGCACCGGTGTTCGTGCGCGGGCAACTGCGCAGCTACTCGCGCCTGCTCGGGCTGGTCACCTCGACCACCATCGCCGCCTCCGGCGTCGCACCGATCGAACCGCCGGCGCTCGTGCCGCGCAGCTACACCCCGCGCATGCACCGGCTCATCGAGCAGGGCACGCGGCGGATGGTCTACATCGTGATCACCGCGGCGATCGTCGTGCCCGTGTGGCTGGCGACCAAACCGCATCTGAACAGCACGCGCGATCCGGCCACCGTGCAATCGCTCGATGCACCGGCCGCGGGCGCACCGTCGCTCGGCCAGGCCACCTCGGTGCAGCACCCCGCCTCCGAAGCGCCGGTGGTGGCGTCGATGACGCCGTCGCTCGCGCCGCGCCCGTCCGCGCAGCCCGCATTGATCCTGCGTTTTTCGGGCGACAGCTGGATCCAGGTGCAGGCGCCGGATGGCCGCACGCTCGAGAAAAGCCTGGTGCCCGCGGGCTCCACGCGCAGCTACGTGGCCGGTGAAGTCGGCCGTGTGACCCTGGGCAATGCGTCGGCCGTGGCGGTCCAGCAAGGCGACCGCGCGCAGGACCTCACGCCCTTCCGCCGTGCGAACGTCGCACGCTTTCAGGTATCCTCCGACGGCTCTCTGGCGCCGGTCCGCGACTGACGCAGGGCCACGCAGGCAGGTCGACACGGTGGTGCGACGTGCGCGCGTGCGCAATCCGCATCCCCCTGAACGACTCATAGAAAAAGCCCAGAGGCAGCATGGCGATCGACGACCTGCTCGACGAACACGAACAAAGCGAACGCGTCCGCGGCTGGCTGCGCAACAACGGCGGCGGCCTGGTGATGGGCATCGCCCTCGGCCTTGCCGCCATCGGCGGCTGGCAGTGGTGGCAGCAGAAGCAGGTGGGCGAACGCCTCGCCGCCGCGCAGCAATACGACACGCTGGTGCACGAGGTGCAGGCCGGCGACGTCAAGAAGGCGCAGGGCACCGCCGCCACGCTGGTGAAGTCCGGCAACGACTACGCCGCGCTCGCCGCGATGCAGCTGGCCAAGAAGCAGGTGGAGGCCGGCGACACCACGCAGGCCATCGCCACGCTGCGCGCCGTGCAATCGAAGGATCCGGCCATCGCCGCCGTACTGCAGTCGCGCCTGGCGCGCCTGCTCATCGACGATGGCAAGCCGCAGGACGCCCTCGCGCTCCTCGGCGACAAACCCACGGGCGCAGCCGCGCTCGAAGCCCGCGGCGACGCGTTGTATGCGCTCAAGCGCACCGACGACGCCCGTGCCGCCTACACGCAGGCGCTGGCGAAGCTCGACGTGGCCATGCCGCAGCGCCGCGTCGTCGAACTCAAGCTCATCCAGGTCGGCGGCAACCCGACCCGTCCGGAGAACCGCAGCTGATGAAGGCCCCCACGCCAGTGAAGTCGTCCGTGCAACGCGTTTCGCTCGTCCTGTGCTGCGTGATCGCGCTGGCCGGCTGTTCCACCGTCAAGGGTTGGTTCGGCGCCGGCAAGGACGAGAAGAAAGCGCTCGAGCCCGCCGAGCTCACCGAGTTCACCCCGACCGCCACCGTCAAGAAGCTGTGGTCGGCGAAGGCCGGCGGCGGCGAAGGCGCGATCGGCGTGCGCCAGGGTCCGTCGGTCGCCGACGGCAAGGTGTTCATGGCCGCGGTCGAAGGCGGCGTGCGCGCGGTGGACCTGCAGACGGGCGCCGAAGCCTGGAAGTGGGATCCCAAGCGCGAGAAGGGCAAGGAAAAACTGCGCCTGTCCGGCGGTCCCGGCGCGGGCAACGGCCTGGTCGTGGTTGGCGGCCTGGACGGCGAAGTGATCGCGCTCGACGAGAGCACCGGCGCCGAGAAGTGGCACGCCCGCGTGGGCAACGAAGTCATCGCCGCGCCCGTCATCGGCGAAGGCCTGGTGTTCGTGCGCGCCAACGACGGCGTGGTCACCGCGTTCGATGCCGCCTCCGGCGAGCGTCGCTGGTTCTGGCAGCGCGAACTGCCCGCGCTCACCGTGCGCGGCAACGATTCGGTCGCGCTCGGCCCGGGCTTCGTGTTCGTCGGCAACGACGACGGCTCGGTCACCGCGCTGTCGTCCACCGACGGCCGCCTGCTGTGGGAACAGTCCGTCGCCCAGGCCGAAGGCCGCAGCGAACTGGACCGCATGTCCGACATCGACGGCACGCCCGTGATCGACGGCACCACGCTGTACGCCACCAGCTTCAAGAAGCAGACCATGGCGATCGACGGCCCCAGCGGCCGCCCGATCTGGCAGCGCGACAACGGCGGCGCCGGCCGCGTGGGAAACGGCAGCGACCGCGTGGTCGTCGCCGATCCCGCCGGCGCGGTGTGGGCCATCGACAAGGCCACCGGCGGTTCGTTGTGGCAGCAGCCCGCGCTCGCGCGCCGCAACCTCGCGGGTGTGGCGGTGCAGGGCGATTACGCCGTGGTCGCCGACTACGACGGGTACGTGCACTGGCTGCGCCTGGACACCGGCGCGTTCGCCGCGCGTTCGCGCGTCGGCGGCGATCCCGTGCGCGCCACCCCCGTCGTGGCCGACGGCGTGCTGCTCGTCCAGAACATCGACGGCGAAGTCACCGCGTTCCGCATCCAGTAACACGGTCCGCGTCCGCGCGGACTTCGCTCCATTCCGCTCGGTCAACCCGGATCTTCCATGCTGCCCCTCGTCGCCCTCGTCGGTCGTCCCAATGTCGGGAAATCGACGCTCTTCAACGTCCTGACGCGTTCGCGCGACGCCCTCGTCCACGACGAGCCCGGCGTCACGCGCGACCGCAACTACGGCGTGTGCCGCCTCGATCCCGAGCGCCCCTTCGTGCTCGTGGACACCGGCGGCATCGCGGGCAGCGAAGAAGGCCTGGCCGGCGCCACCGCGCGCCAGTCGCGCGCGGCGGCCGAAGAAGCGGATCTCATCCTGTTCGTCGTCGACGGCCGCGAAGGCGCCTCGGCGATCGACGACGAAATCCTGTCGTGGCTGCGCAAGGTCGACACGCCGACGTTCCTCGTCGTCAACAAGGTCGATGGCCTCGACGCACAGGCCGCGCTCGCCGAGTTCGCGCGCTACGGCATCAAGGAAGTGCTGGGCGTGTCGTCCGCGCACAAGCAGGGCCTCGATGCGTTGATGGCGCGCACGATGGCCGTGCTGCCGCGCGACGGCGACACCGAAATCCTCGACAACGATCCCGAGCGCGTGCGCATCGCGTTCGTCGGCCGCCCCAACGTCGGCAAGTCCACGCTGGTCAACCGCATCCTGGGCGAGGAACGCATGATCGCGTCGGACGTGCCGGGCACCACGCGCGATTCGATCGCGGTGGACCTGGAGCGCGACGGCCGCAAGTACCGCCTCATCGACACCGCCGGCCTGCGTCGCAAGGGCCGCGTGGAAGACGCGGTGGAGAAGTTCTCCATCGTCAAGACGCTCGGCGCGATCGAACAGTGCCAGGTCGCCGTGATCATGCTCGACGCGGTGGAAGGCGTGACCGACCAGGACGCCAGCGTGCTCGGCGCCGTGCTCGATGCGGGCCGCGCGCTCGTCGTCGGCGTGAACAAGTGGGACGGCCTCACCGACTACCAGCGCGAACAGAACGAACAACTGCTCTCGCGCAAGCTCGCGTTCGTCGACTGGGCCGAAGCGGTGCGCATCTCCGCGCTGCACGGCTCGGGCATGCGCGAACTGTTCAAGGCGATCCATCGCGCGCATTCGTCGGCGACGCGCCAGTTCACCACCGCCGAGACCACGAAGGCGCTGGAAATCGCCTACGAAACCAATCCGCCGCCCGTCGTGCGCGGCCACGTCGCCAAGCTGCGCTACGCGCATCCGGGCGGCGACAACCCGCCGACCTTCATCGTGCACGGATCGCGCCTGCGCACGCTGTCGGACAGCTACCGGCGCTACCTCGAGAACTTCTTCCGCAAGCGCTTCAAGCTCGTCGGCACGCCGGTGCGCTTCCTCTTCAAGGAAGGCGAGAACCCGTACAAGGACAAGCCGAAGAACCCGCTCACCGCGCGCCAGGTCGCGAAGAAGCGGCGCCTGATGAAGCACGTCAAGGGCAAGTGAGATGACGGCCGCGCCGCGCGCGACCGGCGTGACGCTCGGCGTGCTCGCCGGCGGTCGGGGGTCGCGGCTGGGCGGGATCGACAAGGCGTGGATCGTGCGCGACGGGATGTCGCAGGTGGCGCGCCTCGTGCAGCGGTTCGAACGCGAAGTCGATGCGGTGCTGGTGAGTGCCAATCGCGATCTCGTCCGTTACGAACACGCCGGCCTGCGCGTCGTCCCTGACCGCATCGCCGACCTCGGCCCGCTCGGTGGCCTCGACGCACTCGCGTCCGCCTGCGATACGCCGTGGTTGCTCACGCTGCCGGTCGACCTGGTCTTCGTCAACGACTGCCTGCTGCCGACGCTCGCGTCGGCGGGCGGGCAGGGCGCGTCCATCGAGGACGACGACGGGCCGCAACCGCTGGTCGCGCTCTGGCACGTGCCCGCGCTCCGCGATGCACTCATCGATGCGTTGGCGAGCACCGATCATTCCGTGCACGCCGTGCAATCCACCCTCGCAATGCCACGCCTCCGCTTGAACGGCGTGCGCCTGGGCAACCTCAACACGCCGGCGGACCTCGCCGCCGTCCACGCTTCGATCGGATGACCATGCGCGACGACGTTCCGATGCAACTGGCGTTCGACGATGCGCAGGCAATCGTCGATCGCGTCGCGGCGCAACACCGCATGCCGGTCGAACGCCTCGCGCTCGCGCGCACGCATGGCCGCATCCTTGCCGAAGATGTCATCGCCGCGATTCCGTCGCCGCCGTTCGACAACAGCGCGATGGACGGTTTCGCCGTGCGCCACGCGGACCTCGCGGGGCAGGGGGACACGACGCTGCCACTGGCGGGCGAACAATTCGCCGGCCTCGCGCGCGACCTCGTCCTCGCGCAGGGCACCTGCATCCGCATCACCACCGGCGCGCCGATGCCGACCGGCGCCGACACCGTGGTCATCCGCGAAGTCGTGCGCGACGAGGGCGATCGCATCGTCGTTCCCGCGGGCATCGTCGCCGGCGCCAACGTCCGCCACGCCGGCGAAGACGTGCGCATCGGCGATACCGTGCTCGACGCCGGCTGCGTGCTCACGCCCGCGCGCGTCGCCACCGCGGCCTCGCTCGGCGTCGATCAACTGTCCGTGTTCGCGCGCCCGACGGTCGCGGTGTTCACCACCGGCGACGAACTCGTCCCGCCCGGCATGCCGCTCGCGCCCGGCCAGATCCACGACAGCAACCGCGAACTGCTGATGGGCCTGCTGCGCGCCGACGGCCTCGAACCCACCGCCTGGCCCGCCTTGCCCGACAACCCGGAGCGCGTCGAATCCGTGCTGCGCGACGCCGCGTCGAGCTTCGACCTGGTGATCACCTGCGGCGGCGTCTCCGTCGGCGAGAAGGACCACGTGCCCGCGATGCTCGTCGCGCACGGCGAGATCCATTTCTGGAAGGTGCGCATGAAGCCCGGCATGCCGCTGCTGTTCGGCACGCTCGATCGCGCGCGGTTCCTCGGATTGCCGGGCAATCCCGTCTCCGTGTTCGCCACCTACGCCACGCTCGGCCGCCGCCTGCTCGACGGCCTGCAGGGCCGCACCCAACCGCGCCGCGCCTTCCGCGCGCAACTCGCCGCGCCGATCGACAAGCCGCACGCGCGCCGCGAATTCCTCCGTGGCCGCCTTGACGCGGGCGCCGACGGCGTCCTGCGCGCCTGGCCCGACGCCGCCACCGGCTCCCACCGCCTGCATGCGGCGGCCCGCGCCGACGCGTTGATCGTGGTCCCGGAAGGCCCGCAACAGCTTCCTGCCGGCACCGTCGTCGACGTGCTGCCGTATTGACGCAACGAGCGGATAATCGCGCCATGTCCCTGCATGTCCTTTCGCCCCGCCAGGCCCGCGAGCGCCAGCAGGGCGGTGCGATCCTCGTCGATGTCCGCGACGCGCACGAACGCGCGCTCGGCACTGCGCAGGGCGCGCGCGGCATCGACCGCGCCACGCTCGAAGCCGATCCCGCCGCGTACCTGCCGGACCGCGAGGCCGAGATCCTGCTGATCTGCCAGAGCGGCCGGCGTTCGCAGTTCGCCGCCGAAGCCCTGATCGCAAAGGGCTATCGCCACATCGCGTCCGTCGACGGCGGCACGCAGGCGTGGTCGCTCGCCGGCCTGCCGATGGACATGCCGCAACTCGACGACGATTTCAGCGAACGCTATTCGCGACACCTGCGCCTGCCGGAAATCGGGCTCGCGGGACAGAAGCGCCTGGAAGCCGCAACGGTGCTCGTCATCGGCGCCGGCGGCCTCGGTTCGCCCGTCGCGTATTACCTCGCGGCCGCGGGCGTCGGCACGTTGCGCATCGCCGACGACGACGTGGTCGATCGCAGCAACCTGCAGCGCCAGATCCTGCACACCGATGCGCGCATCGGCGTTGCGAAGGTCGAATCGGCGCGCGACACGCTGTCCGCGCTCAACCCGCGCACGCGCATCGAAGCGATCGCCGAACGCGTGACGTCGGCCAACGTGGAAGCGCTGCTGCAAGGCGTGGACGTCGTGGTCGACGGCGCCGACAACTTCCCCGTGCGCTACCTGCTCAACGATGCGTGCGTGAAGCTGGCCAAGCCGCTGGTGTACGGCGCGGTGCATCGCTTCGAAGGGCAGGCGAGCGTGTTCGATGCCGGCCGCCATCGCGGCGTGGCGCCGTGCTATCGCTGCCTGTTCCCGGAACCGCCGCCGCCCGAAGCCGCGCCCAATTGCGCCGAGGCCGGCGTGCTCGGCGTGGTGCCCGGGATCGTGGGCCTGCTGCAGGCCACCGAAGTCCTCAAGCTGCTGCTCGGGATCGGCCAGCCGCTCACGGGCCGGCTGCTGCACATCGACGCGCTGGGCCTGCAATTTCGCGAGACGCGGCTCGCGCCGGACCCGGATTGTCCCGTGTGTCCTGCCGGGCGTGATTTTCCCGGTTACATCGACTATGCGAGGTTTTGCGCCGGGGGCTGACCCGCTCGGGCCCCCGCAAGGACACGGGGACCCCATGGACGCACGCCGCCGATCGCTTCCCTTCGCCGCCCTGACGTTGCTCGCGCTCGCCTTCGCCGGCCATGCGCGGGCAGGGGAGCCTTGCCCGCTCAACGCACCGCTGCCCACCACGTGGGGCCAGCGCATCGCGTCGGTCGCCTGCGCCGAGCATCGCCTGTGGTATTCGCCGTTCCTCGACGAGCGCGGACGCCTGGCGAGCACCACCGTCGCGGAAGCCGAAAACGTGCGGCTGCAGGACCGAACCACGCCCGCGTGGCGCCGCGTCGTCGACTACTGGCGCGCGACCGGCTTGCTCTCGCAGATGTCCTCGCATCCCGGTGCGAACGAATGCGGCACGTCGGCGCTGGACAGCCTGTACGGCAGCGCGATCTGCCGCGCGTTCGTGATCGACACGCCGTGGTCGGCGGTGTTCGTCACCTTCGTCGAGATGCGCGCGAGCGTGCCGGGGTTCCAGGCTTCGGCGAGCCACGTCGATTACGTGCGCCAGGCCCTGCGCGGTGATCCCGCAGGGCCGTACCGCTTCGCCGATCCGGATGCGGAAACGCCCGCGATGGGCGACCTGCTGTGCTTCACCCGCGGCCTGACCGTGCCGTTGGGGTCCGCGAATTTCCGCGCCACGCTCGCCCGCGACGGCAGCGGCATGGCGATGCATTGCGACATCGTCGTGGAATCCGATCCTGCGGGCGGCACGCTCTACACCATCGGCGGCAACGTGCTGCAGGGCGTCACGATGCGCACGTTGCGGCTCAACCGCGAAGGGCGCGTGTGGGGCTTGCCGCGCAAGACCGCCACCCCGGTCGCGTGTCGCCCGGGCGCGGACGAGGCCTGCAGTTTCGATCGCCAGGATTGGGTGGCGTTGCTCAAGCTCCAGGTCACGGCGCCGCTGCCGCCGCCGATGGCACCGCCATCGCCCGCGTGCTGCACGCTGTGCGCATTGCCCATGCCGCCGGGGATGCAGCGTTGCCCTGCACCGTCGGCCGCGCCCTTGCAGGTGCAGCCACCGGCCACGCCCTGACGCGCGTCAGTTCGGTTGCGGTGCGGCTTCGTTCCGGCGTCGCGGACGCGAGCGCTGGTCCATCTGCACGCCGAGCAGCGTGTTGCAGTGGATGCACGAGAACGTGAGGCAGCGCCCCTTGGATTCTTCGTCGACTGTCGCGACCGCCGATTCGATGCGCACGTGCAACACGCGGTTGTTGCACTTCGGACATTCGGCCAGGTTGATCATGCGGCGTCCTCGGAAACGATCAGGGTGACGAAACGAAGTTCGATATCGCCTTCGCGTAGGCCGGATCGTTCGCGACCGAGGAATGATCGGCGTGCGGAAGGTCCAGCACCTGCGGGGGTTTCGGCAACGCGGCGAGCAGGCGATCGGTGCTCGCGGGCGGCACCACGTCGTCGCGGCCCGCGCGCACCACGAGCAACGGCCCGTTGTATTTGGCGAGGTACGCGGCTTCGTCGTAGCGGTCCTGCAGCAGCCAGCGCACCGGCAACCACGGGTAATGCGACTGCGCGACGTTGGCCATGCTGTCGAACGGCGTGACGAGCACCAGCTTCGCCACCGGGCGCTTCGACGCGACGTAGCTTGCCACCGCGCTGCCCAGGCTGCGGCCGATCACCACGATGCGCGCACCCGGCTGGCGCGCCTGCACCTGGTCGAACACGTACAGCGCGTCCTCGAGGATGTCCGCTTCCGTCGGCGTGCCTTCGCTCGCGCCGTAGCCGCGATAGGGCACCAGGTAGATGCTGCTGTGCGGGAACCAGCGCCCGAACTGCTGGCGCCGGTCTTCGATGCGCTCGGCGTTGCCGCCGAAATACACCACCGCGCCGGGCTGCCCGATGTTCACCAGCCAGCCGTTGAGCATCACGCCGTTGCGCGCGATGCCGAAGTCGGTCTGCTTGACGTCCGCGCGCGTGTCCTGCGGCAGGTACAACAGGTCGCGCTGCTTGGCGTACATCCACCCGCACATGCCGGCGTAGGCGAGGACGGGCAGGGCGGCCAGGGCGGCGGCGAGGGTCTTCTTGCGATTCATCGGCCGGCATCCTTGCGCTGGGCGGCATCGAAGGCCGCGAGTTGTTCCGGGGTCGCTTCGCGCTGGTGCCTGCGCTTCCAGTCGGCGAAGGGTTCGCCGTAGACCGACTCGCGCGCTTCGTCCTTCGTCATCGCGATGCCGCGCGCCTCGGCGGCTTCGCGGTACCAGTCGGCGAGGCAGTTGCGGCAGAAGCCGGCGAGGATCATCAGGTCGATGTTCTGCACGTCCGCGCGCTCGCGCACGAGGTGGTCGCGCAGGCGGCGGAAGGCCGCGGCCTCGATCTGCGTGGTTTCGAAATCGGCGTCCATGGCGTCCGCGCGTGTCCTGTTCCTGGCATAACGGCTCGCGAGGCTACAACGGGCCGGCATAATGCGCAGCCCGACTGCATCACAGGCCCGGTGGCCTCCGGATGACGAACGCCTCGACCCCGCCTCCCGCCCGCATCCTCGATGGCAAGCGCATCTCCGAGGACCTCCTCGATTCGCTCGCCCTGCGGGTCCGCGCGCGCATCGCGCAGGGCAAGCCCGCGCCCGGGCTGGCCGTGGTGCTGGTCGGCAACGACCCGGCCTCGTCGGTCTACGTGCGCAACAAGCGCCGCGCCGCGCAGAAGGTGGGCATCCGGGCGATCGACTACGACCTGCCCGAATCCACGACCGACGCCGAGCTGCTGGCCCTGGTCGACCGCCTCAACGCCGACCCGGACGTCCACGGCATCCTGGTCCAGCTCCCGCTGCCCGACCGCCGCGACGCCACCCAGCTGATCCACCGCATCGACCCGCGCAAGGACGTCGACGGCTTCCACCCGGAGAACGTGGGCCACCTGGCGCTGCGCCAGTTCGGCCTGCGCCCGTGCACGCCGCGCGGCATCACCACGCTGCTGGCCTACACCGACCGCCCGGTGCGCGGCGCCAGCGCGACCATCGTGGGCGTGTCCAACCACGTCGGCCGCCCGATGGCGCTGGAACTGCTGATCGCCGGCTGCACGGTCACCAGCTGCCACAAGTTCACCCCGCCGGCGGTGCTGGAGGCCTCCGTGCGCGGCGCCGACATCCTGGTCGTGGCCGTGGGCCGCCCGGGTCTGGTGCCCGGTGAATGGGTCAAACCCGGCGCGGTCGTGATCGACGTGGGCATCAACCGCCTCGACGACGGCCGCCTGGTGGGCGACGTGGGCTTCGACGCGGCCGCGCAGCGCGCCAGCTGGATCACGCCCGTCCCCGGCGGCGTGGGCCCGATGACGGTGGCCACCCTCATGCAGAACACTCTGGAGGCGGCAGAGGCATCGGACGGCGCCGCTTAAGAGGTAGAATGCCGCGCTTCCCGCACTCGGGGGGCTCCATGCTCCGCATCCAGGCAGAAGCGCTGACCTACGACGACGTCTCGCTCGTTCCCGCGCATTCCATCGTCCTGCCCAAGGACGTCTCGCTCGCCACGCGCCTTACCCGCAACCTGCGCCTCAACCTGCCCATCGTGTCCGCCGCGATGGATACGGTGACCGAAGCGCGCCTCGCAGTGACGATGGCCCAGCTGGGCGGCATCGGCATCCTGCACAAGAACATGTCCGCGCAACGACAGGCCGCCGAAGTCGCGCGCGTCAAGAAGTTCGAAGCCGGCGTGATCAAGGAACCCTTCACCGTCGCGCCCGACACCACGATCGGCGAAGTGCTGCGCCTCACGCGCGCACGCAACATCTCCGGCGTGCCGGTGGTGGATGGCGGTCGCCTCGTCGGCATCGTCACCGGGCGCGACATGCGCTTCGAGAAGAAACTCGACGATCCGGTCCGCCACATCATGACCAAGCAGGATCGCCTGATCACCGTGCGCGAAGGCGCCAGCGACGACGAAGTGCTGCAGCTGCTGCATCGCCACCGCATCGAGAAGGTGCTGGTGGTCAACGATGCGTTCGAGCTGCGCGGCCTGATCACGGTCAAGGACATCCAGAAGAAACAGGACAACCCCAACGCGGCCTACGACAGCAGCGAACGCCTGCTGTGCGGCGCGGCGGTGGGCGTGGGCGGCGACACCGAACAGCGCATCGAAGCGCTGGTGGCCGCGGGCGTGGACGTGATCATCGTCGACACCGCGCACGGCCATTCGCAGGGCGTGCTCGACCGCGTGCGCTGGGCCAAGAAAACCTTCCCGAAGCTCGAAGTCATCGGCGGCAACATCGTCACCGGCGATGCAGCGCTCGCCTTGATGGACGCGGGCGCGGACGCGGTGAAAGTCGGCGTCGGCCCCGGTTCGATCTGCACCACGCGCATCGTCGCCGGCGTGGGCGTGCCGCAGGTTACCGCGATCGACATGGTCGCCGAGGCGCTGCAGGACCGCATCCCGCTGATCGCCGACGGCGGCATCCGTTACTCGGGCGACCTCGGCAAGGCGATCGTCGCCGGCGCGTCGAGCGTGATGATCGGCGGCCTGTTCGCCGGCACCGAGGAATCGCCGGGCGAAACCGAACTGTTCCAGGGCCGCAGCTACAAGAGCTATCGCGGCATGGGCTCGCTCGGTGCGATGGAGCTGGGATCGAAGGACCGCTATTTCCAGGACGCCAGCGACGCCGACAAGCTCGTGCCCGAAGGCATCGAAGGCCGCGTGCCGTATCGCGGCGCGCTCAGCGGCGTGGTGCACCAGCTGGCCGGCGGCCTGCGCGCGACGATGGGCTATGTCGGCTGCGCGACGATCGAGGACATGCGCGTCAAGCCCTCGTTCGTGAAAGTCACCGCGGCCGGCACGCGCGAAAGCCACGTGCACGACGTGCAGATCACGAAAGAACCGCCGAACTACCGCGCGAGCTGAGGCAAGGGACCGGGGACCAGGGACCCGGGACCAGTAACAGCAACGACGTTTTGATTTCCCCGGTCCCCGGTCCCGGGTCCCCGGTCCCGGAGATTCCATGCACGACATCCATCGCGACAAGATCCTCATCCTCGATTTCGGCGCGCAGTACACGCAGCTCATCGCGCGCCGCATCCGCGAACTCGGGGTGTACTGCGAGATCTGGGCGTGGGACCACGAACCGTCCGAGATCGCCAAGTTCGGCGCGAAGGGCATCATCCTGTCGGGCGGTCCGGAATCCACCACGTTGCCGGGCGCGCCCAGCGCACCGCAGCAGGTCTGGGACGCGGGCCTGCCGATCCTCGGCATCTGCTACGGCATGCAGACGATGGCCGCGCAGCTGGGCGGCGCGACGGAAGCCGCCGATGCGCGCGAGTTCGGGCATGCGGAAGTCGAGATCGTCGCGCAGGATGCGTTGCTCGACGGCTTGAAGGACCAGCCGGGTTCGCCGCCGCGCCTCAACGTGTGGATGAGCCACGGCGACCACGTCGCCGCCGCGCCGCCGGGCTTCACCGTCACCGCGCGCACCGATCGCATTCCCGTTGCCGCGATGGCCGACGACGCGCGCCGCTGGTACGGCGTGCAGTTCCATCCCGAAGTCACGCACACGCGGCAGGGCCAGGCGCTGCTGCGCCGCTTCGTCGTGGACATCTGCGGCTGCGACACGCTGTGGACCGCGGCCAACATCATCGACGACCTCGTCGAGCGCGTGCGCGCGCAGGTGGGTTCGGACGAAGTGATCCTCGGCTTGTCGGGCGGCGTGGATTCGTCCGTCGTCGCCGCGCTGCTGCACAAGGCGATCGGCGACCAGCTGACGTGCGTGTTCGTCGACACCGGTTTGCTGCGCTTCGAGGAAGGCGACCAGGTGATGGCGATGTTCGCGCGCCACATGGGCGTCAAGGTGCTGCGCGTGGATGCGCACCAGCGCTACTTCGACAAGCTCGCCGGCATCGCGGACCCGGAAGCCAAGCGCAAGGTCATCGGCAACCTCTTCGTCGACATCTTCGACGAGGAATCCAGCAAGCTCGCGAACGCGCGCTGGCTCGCGCAGGGCACCATCTATCCCGACGTCATCGAATCGGCCGGCAGCAAGACGGGCAAGGCGCACGTCATCAAGTCGCACCACAACGTGGGCGGCTTGCCGGAACACATGAAGCTCGGCCTGGTCGAGCCGCTGCGCGAACTGTTCAAGGACGAAGTGCGGCGCCTGGGTGTCGAACTCGGCCTGCCGCACGCGATGGTGTATCGCCATCCGTTCCCGGGCCCGGGCCTGGGCGTGCGCATCCTCGGCGAAGTGAAGCCGGAGTACGCCGAACTGCTCGCGAAGGCCGACCACATCTTCATCGACGAACTGCGCAAGGCCGATCTCTACGACAAGGTGAGCCAGGCCTTCGCGGTGTTCCTGCCGGTGAAGTCGGTGGGCGTCGTGGGCGATGCACGTGCGTACGAGTGGGTGATCGCATTGCGCGCCGTGGAAACCATCGACTTCATGACCGCGCACTGGGCGCACCTGCCGCACGAGTTCCTCGGCCACGTGTCCAACCGCATCATCAACGAGCTGCGCGGCGTGTCGCGCGTGGTGTACGACATCAGCGGCAAGCCGCCCGCGACGATCGAGTGGGAGTAGGGCGCCCTCACGAAATAATTCCGGCGGGCATGTCGATTTTCGCCCCGCTCGTTCGTCGTCAAGGGTAAGGGCCTGGACGGGCCTGCCAACGAGGAGATCGACAATGCGCGTCATGGTCTTTGCAAAGATGGACCCGAACGTCCCGATGGAACCCACGCCCGAGCAGCTGGAAGCCTTCCAGGCGATGGATCGCTTCACGGAAGAACTCGTCGCCGCCGGCGTGTTCGTGGCAGGCGCGGGCCTCAAGCCCGAATCCGAGTCCAAGCGCATCGTCGACCAGGGCACGCAACGCATGGTCGTCGACGGTCCGTTCGCCGAAGCGCGCGAAGTGGTCGCCGGCTTCTCGATCTGGGAAGTGAAGGACATGGACGAAGCCCTGGCCTGGGCGATGAAGGCCCCGAACTTCGGCATGGGCGCGGTCGAGATCCGCCCGTTCTTCGAGGCGGCGGACCTGGAAGGCTTCGTGTCGCCCGAGGAACTGGCGGCGCCGCGCGACGGCGATCGCGGCAGGCTCGGGGTCGCGTGAGCCAAGCCGACACCGACATCGCCTGGATGCAACGCGCGCTCGCACTGGCCGAGCGCGCGGAGCACGAAGACGACGAGATTCCCGTTGGCGCGCTGCTGGTGTCGGCCGACGGCGAAGTGCTCGGCGAAGGCTGGAACCGCAACATCACCGATCGCGATCCGTCCGCGCACGCGGAGATCGTCGCGCTGCGCCAGGCCGGCGCGCGCATCGGCAACCACCGGCTGCTCGGCAGCACGCTGTACGTCACGCTCGAGCCTTGCGCGATGTGCGCGATGGCGATGGTGCATGCGCGCGTCGCACGCGTCGTCTATGGCGCGAGCGATCCGAAAACCGGTGCGGCCGGCAGCGTGTTCGACCTGCTGGCCGATCCGCGCCACAACCATCGCGTCGACGTGGTGGGCGGCGTCCTCGCCGAAGAAGCGGGCACGCGCCTGACCAATTATTTCCGCCGCAAGCGCGGCAAGCCGGCGCTCTGACCTACGTGCGCTTGCGGTCCAGTTCCTGGTCGATCTCCAGGTCGAAGCTGCGCACCGACAGGCTCACCTCGCTGCCCATCACGATGCTCGCCATGAGCAGGAACAGCACGCCCACCAGCGCGAGCGCCGTTGGCAGCAGTACCAGCCGGTTCCCCGTGAACGCATCCACCGCCAGGCTCAGGCTGGTGCCGACGAACGCGCCCAGCGCGCCGTAGAGCAACTGGCACGCGCGCAGCACGAGGTGCGCGCGGCGGCGATGGCGGTTGATCTGGTCGTCGCGCTCGGCGCGGTCCGGGGCGTCGTATTCCCAGCTCACGATCAGCGCCCGCAGCCGGTCCACCACGCGGGCCAGGCGCGCATTGGCCGAGACCAGCAGCGAGGCCGTGGCCGCCATCAGCAGGGCGGGGGCGAGCATCGCGGTCAGGATGGCGTAATGCGCCAGCGCGTTCTGGAACATGGGGCCTGCATCCGGGGGCGGGGGGCCGGGCTATGATGCGTCACCCTAGGCAGGCACCGCGAGCGCATGGCGAATTCCCAGAGCGAAGGACGGCTCATCTGGATCGACCTGGAGATGACCGGGCTGGATACCGGTCGCGATTCGATCCTCGAGATCGCCACCATCGTCACCGACTCCAACCTGGAGGTCCTGGCCGAAGGCCCGGAACTCGCGATCGTCCACCCCGTCGCCATCCTCGAATCGATGGACGAGTGGAACCGCAACCAGCACCGCAAGTCCGGCCTGTGGCAGCGCGTGGTCGCCAGCCGGGTCACGCTGGACGAGGCCGAGGCGCGCACGCTGGCCTTCCTGTCCGAATGGGTGCCCGCCAACGCCTCGCCGATGTGCGGCAACTCGATCTGCCAGGACCGCCGCTTCCTGCATCGCCTGATGCCGTCGCTCGAGAGGCACTTCCACTACCGCAACCTCGACGTGAGCACGCTCAAGGAACTCGCGCGGCGCTGGGCGCCCGGGATCCTCGGCAACCTGCGCAAGCAGGCCGCCCATACGGCCCTCAGCGACGTGCGCGATTCCATCGCGGAGTTGGCCTACTATCGGAAGCACATGGGGCCGCTGGCGGGCCTGCCGACCAACTAGGGGCAGGGCGCGCCGCGGAAGCCGAACGAGGGCCGCGCGATCGATCGCATGCACGCTGACCAAGCACAGGCCCGGCCCGCGCGGCGCGCACGCACCGCGGCGTTGCTGGCCTGCGCCGCGCTGCTGGCCCTGGCCGCGATCGTCCTGCCGGCCGCCGCGCAGGCCGCGCCCCACGACAAACCCGTCAACGCGTACTTCCGCGAAGTCTGGACCACGCGCGAAGGCCTGCCGCACAACCAGGTCAACGCGATCGCGCAGACGCCCGACGGGTATCTCTGGTTCGGCACCTGGGAAGGGCTGGTCCGCTACAACGGGCTCGAATTCCACGTCATCGATCGCAGCAACACGCCGGCGCTGCGCGACAACGGCGTGCGTTCGATCCGCGTCGCGCCCGACGGCGCGCTGGTGGTGGGCACTTCGCGCGGCGGCGTGAGCGTGCTGCAGAACGGCACGTGGCGCACCTGGGGCAAGGCGCAGGGCCTGTCGCAGGACGAGATCATGGATGCCGTGCGCGACCAGCGCGGCCGCCTGTGGGTCGCCACTGAAAGCGCGGGCCTGACACGCGTGGATCCCGACGGCCACGTGCAGGTGTATTCGCAGGGCCACGGCCTGCCGTCGAACGTGACGTTCGGGCTCGTGCGCGATCGCGACGATTCGATCTGGCTGTCCACCGCCGCGGGCATCGTGCACTTCGCCGGCAGCGGTCGCATCGTGGTGTACGACCACCACGACGGCCTGCCCGACGCACCGATCTTCCACCTCGAACAGACCAACGACGGCCGCCTGTACGCCGGCACCGAACGCGGCGCGTTCGTGCGCACGGGCGAGCGTTTCGAAGCGGTGTCGCCGCTGCTGCCCGCCGACGGCGTGCCGAGCATCGTGCGCGACGCCGCGGGCGACTTGTGGGTGGGCACGATCAACCACGGCCTGCTGCGCCTGGGCGCCAACGGCGTGGATGCACTCGGCAGCCAGAAGGGTTTGCCGAACAACCGCGTCGCCGCGTTGTTCGTCGATCGCGAAGGCAGCCTGTGGGCCGGCACCAACGCCGGGCTCCTGCGCCTGCGCGATGCGCCGTTCACCACGTACAACACCGAGCAGGGCCTGAGCGACGACTACGTGCGCGCGATCGCGCAATCGCGCGACGACAGCGTCTGGATCGGCACCAGCCGCGGCCTCAACCGCTGGCGCGACGGGAAGGTCACCAACGTCTACACCAGCGCCGACGGCTTGCCGGGCGATTCCATCCTCAGCCTGATGCCGGACGACGACGACAGCCTGTGGGTCGGCACGTATGTCGGCGGCCTGCTGCGCTTGCGCGACGGCAAGGTGGTCGAACACCACGACAACGCGAACGGGATGCCCGGCAGCAACCAGGTTCGCGCGCTCGCGCGCGGGCCCGACGGTGCGTTGTGGATCGGCACTTCGCGCGGGCTCGTCCGCATGCAGGACGGCAAGTTCAAGCTGTTCGGTTCGGATGCGGGCTTGCCGCGCGATTTTGTCCTCGCGCTGCACGTCGCGCGCGACGGCGCCGTGTGGGTGGGCACGGCGAACGGTGCGGCGCGCGTGGTGGATGAGCGCGTCGAACCGATCGACCTGCATTCGATGAACGATGCGCAGGACGTCTTCGATTTCCACGAAGACGCCGACGGCACGGTGTGGATCGCCACCGATCGCGGGCTGGTGCGGTATCGCAACGGCCGGAAGGCGGCGATCGGGCTGCCGCAGGGCCTGCCGGTGGATACGTTGTTCCAGGTGGTCGACGACGAAGCCGGCAGCCTGTGGCTCACGTCGAACCGCGGCGTGATGCGCGTGCAGCGCAGCGATGCCGAAGCGGTGCTCGACGGCCGGCGCAAGACGCTCAACCCCGACCAGTTCGGCGAAGCGGACGGGCTGGCGAGCAGCCAGTGCAACGGCGGTTCGGGGCCCGCGGCGATCCGCGATTCGCAGGGACGCATCTGGGTGGCGACCGCGCGCGGTGCGGCCACGGTGGATCCGACGGTGTTGCACAGCTACCGCCGCACGATCGCGCCGGTGGTGATCGAACAGATCCTCGCCGACGACCACGCGATGCCGACCGATGCGGCGCTGACGCTCGCGCCGGGCACGCGCAAGCTCGAGTTCCACTACGCCGGGCTCAACTTCCAGATGCCGCGCCTGCTGCGCTACCGGCATCGCCTGGTGGGCGTGGATGCGGACTGGGTGGAGCGCGGCAACCAGCGCGTGGCGCAGTACACCAACCTGGGGCCGGGCAAGTACAAGTTCATGGTCACCTCGTCCGCGCCCGGGCTGGGGCAGGGGTGGAATCCGCAGGTCACGACGACCGAGATCGAAATCCAGCCGCAACTCTGGCAACACCCGTGGTTCGCCGCGGCATGCATCCTCGCGCTTGCGCTGCTGGTGGTGGGCTACATCCGCTGGCGCACGCGCAGCTTGCGCGTCCGCGCGGTCGCGCTCGAAACCGTGGTCGACCAACGCACGCGCGACCTGCGCGACCAGACCACGCGCCTGCTGGTGGCCGACGAAGAAAAGACGCGCCTGGTACGCGAGCTGCAGGAGAAGTCGGAAGCGTTCGAGCGCCAGGCGCGCGAAGATCCGCTGACCGGCCTCGCCAATCGCCGGTCGCTCGACGAACGCCTGGCGCAGGCCTTCGACCTCGCGGTGCGCACGCAGCAACCGCTGACGCTCGCGTTGCTGGACATCGACCACTTCAAGCGCATCAACGACGAGTACTCGCACGCGGCGGGCGATGAAGCGCTGCGGGCAGTAGCCGAGGTGTTGTCGCGCCTGTTCGACGGCGGCACGATGCTGGCGCGCTGGGGCGGCGAGGAATTCGCGGTGCTGTTCCCGATCACGTCGCTGGAGCGCGCACGCGAGCTGTGCGAAGCCGCGCGTGCGGCAATCGAGGCGATGAATTGCGATGCGTTCGCGCCCGGCTTCCACATGACGCTCAGTGGCGGCGTGTGCGAGCGCACCGGCTTGTCGCACCACGAGAAACTGGTCAGCCGGGCCGACCAGTTGCTCTACGAGGCGAAGCGGGCAGGGCGGAACAGGATCGTCGGTTAGCCCTGCTTCGCCTTCGCCAGCTGCAGCCAGGTATCGACCACGGTGTCCGGATTCAACGACACCGATTCGATGCCCTGTTCCATCAACCACAGCGCCAGGTCCGGATGGTCGCTCGGCCCCTGGCCGCAGATGCCGACGTACTTGCCCTTCGCGCGCGCGGCCTTGATGGCCATCGACAGCAATTTCTTGACCGCCGGGTCGCGTTCGTCGAACAGGTTGGCGACGATCGCCGAGTCGCGGTCCAGGCCCAGCGTGAGCTGCGTCAGGTCGTTGGAGCCGATGGAGAAGCCATCGAACAGGTCGAGGAATTCGTCCGCCATCAATGCGTTGGACGGTACCTCGCACATCATGATGATCTTCAGGCCATCCTTGCCCTGCACGAGGCCGTTCTCGCGCAGCACCTCGATCACCTTGCGGCCTTCGTCCAGCGTGCGCACGAACGGGATCATCACCCAGCAGTTGGTGAGGCCCATCGTGTCGCGCACCTTCAGCACCGCGCGGCATTCCAGCGCGAAGGCGTCCTTGAACGACGCATCGACGTAACGGCTGGCGCCGCGGAAGCCGATCATCGGGTTCTCTTCGTGCGGCTCGTACTTGCTGCCGCCGATGAGGTTGGCGTATTCGTTGGACTTGAAGTCCGACAGGCGCACGATCACCGGATGCGGTGCCACGGAGGCCGTGATCGTCGCGATGCCTTCGGCGAGGCGATCCACGTAGAAGTCCACCGGGCTCGCATAGCCGGCCATCTTCGCGTCGATCTTCTGCTTCGTCGCATGGTCCTGCTTGTCGTATTCCAGCAGGGCCTTGGGATGCACGCCGATGTGGCTGGCGATGATCATTTCCAGGCGCGCAAGGCCGATGCCCGCGTTGGGCAGCATGCCGAAGTCGAACGCGCGGTCCGGGTTGGCCACGTTCATCATGATCTTCAGCGGCGCGGGCGGCATGTTGGCCAGGTCCGTCGTGGTGCGTTCGAAGGGCAGGTTGCCGTCGTAGATGAAGCCGGTGTCGCCTTCGGCGCAGCTGACGGTGACCTCGCTGCCGTCCTTGATCAGGTCGAGCGCGTTGCCCGTGCCCACGACCGCCGGCACGCCGAGTTCGCGCGCGATGATCGCCGCGTGGCAGGTGCGGCCGCCGCGGTTGGTGACGATGGCGGCGGCGCGCTTCATCACCGGCTCCCAGTCGGGATCGGTCATGTCGGCGACGAGCACGTCGCCGGGCTGCACGCGGTTCATGTCGTCGAGCGAGCGCACGACGCGCGCCACGCCCGCACCGATCTTCTGGCCGATCGCGCGGCCTTCGGCGACCACCGGGCCGCGCTCGCCGAGCGTGAAGCGTTCGATCTGCGTGGCATGGCCGCGCGACTTCACGGTCTCGGGGCGCGCCTGCACGATGAAGAGCTTGCCGCTGACGCCGTCCTTCGCCCACTCGATGTCCATCGGGCGGCCGTAGTGTTGTTCGATGATCAGCGACTGGCGCGCGAGTTCGTGCACGTCGTCGTCGCTGACGGAGAACTTGTTGCGCAACTCCGCCGGCGTGTCTTCGTTGCGCACGCGTTCGCCCGGCGCATCCGAATACACCATGCGGATCTGCTTGCTGCCGAGCGAGCGGCGCAGGATCGCCGGCTTGCCCTGGCGGAGGGTGGGCTTGAAGACGTAGAACTCGTCCGGGTTGACCGCGCCCTGCACGACGTTCTCGCCGAGGCCGTAGCTGGCGGTGATGAAGACCACGTCGCGGAAGCCTGATTCAGTGTCGAGCGTGAACAGCACGCCGGACGAACCCACATCCGAACGCACCATCAGCTGCACGCCGGCGGACAGGAACACGTCTTCGTGCTTGAAGCCGTGGTGCACGCGGTAGGCGATGGCGCGGTCGTTGTACAGCGACGCGAAGACTTCCTTCACCTTGCGCACGACGTCGTCGGCGCCTTCGACGTTGAGGAAGGTTTCCTGCTGGCCGGCGAAGCTGGCGTCGGGCAGGTCTTCGGCGGTGGCGGAGGAGCGCACCGCCACCGCCACGTCGCCGCCGCCGTTCTCCGCGCACAGCTTCGCGTAGGCGTCGCGGATGTCGCGGTCCAGGTCGGCCTGCAGCGGGGCGTCGATCACCCAGCCGCGGATCTCCGCGCCGGCGCGGTTGAGGGCGGGGACGTCTTCCACGTCCAGGCCCGCCAGGCGGTCGAAGATGCGCTGGTGCAGCGTGTTGTGCGCGATGAAGGCCTTGAAGGCGTCGGCCGTGGTGGCGTAGCCGCCGGGCACCGAGACGCCCAGCTTGGCCAGGTTGCCGATCATCTCGCCGAGCGAGGAATTCTTGCCGCCCACCTGCGCCAGGTCGGTCAATCGCAGGTCGTGCAGCCACAAAATGTTCGCGCTCAAGGCGGGGCTCCGGCTTTTCGATGGGGGAGGGCAGGCAGGCGCCGGCCGCGAAGCGCGGTATTTTACAAGCCCCGCGCCGCCGACGCCTGCACATGACCCCCACGCGCCCCGTCTTCTACATCTCCGACGGCACCGGCATCACGGCCGAGACCATCGGCCACAGCCTGCTGACCCAGTTCGGCGACACGCGGTTCGCCACCGATCGCATCCCCTTCGTCGACACCCCGGACAAGGCCCGCGAGGCCGCCCTGCGCATCCGCGCGGCCGGGGAGGCCGCCGGGGTGCGCCCGATCGTGATCAATTCCTGCGTGGACAACGAGCTCTACCGGCTGCTGGCCGAAAGCGGCGGGCTGATGCTGGACATCTTCGCGCCCTTCATCGAGCCGCTGGAGCGCGAGCTCGGCCAGCCCCGCACCAACCGCGTCGGCCAGGCGCACGGCATGGTCGACTTCGAGGCTTACCACCGCCGCATCAACGCGATGAACTACGCGCTCACGCACGACGACGGGATGATCATGGACTTCGACGACGCGGAGATCATCCTCGTCGGCGTCTCGCGCGCGGGCAAGACGCCCACGTGCGTGTACCTGGCGCTGCACTACGGCATCTGCGCGGCCAATTACCCGCTCACCGAGGAAGACCTGGAAGCCGATCGCCTGCCGCAGAAACTGCGCGGGCACCGGCACAAGTTGTTCGGGCTGACGATCGACCCGGTGCGCCTGCAGCAGATCCGCCAGGAACGCAGGCCCAATTCCAAGTATTCGCAGATGGACACGTGCCGCCGCGAAGTGGCGCAGGCCGAACACATCTTCCAGAACGAGCGCCTGACGGTGCTCAGCACGACGCATACCTCGATCGAGGAAATCTCGAGCAAGGTGCTCACGACGCTGGGGATCCACCGCGAAATGTTCTGATGGCGTGAACCCCTGGAAGGGTTCGCTGAACGATGTGCGGAGCCGTTACGTTATGCCCGCAAGTGGGGTACGTCAATGCTGCCGCGATGCGGATTTGGCGTGTAGGATTCGACGCCATGGACCGCATCGCAGCCCGTTCCGCGCGCATCCCGAAACTCAGTCGCTTCGGCTGGCTGATGGGGTTGTACGCAGAGAACCACGTGCGCCTGGTGCGGTTGTTCGAGCCGCAGGATCTTGCCGTCGGGCGTTACGTCTCCAGCGTGGGCGATGGCCTGGATGTCGTGCTCGATGTCGTCGCGCGCCACGCGTACACGGTGGAACTGCGACTGAGCTACGCGGTCATCGATCCGGTCACCGGCGAGCCCGATCCTTCCGCCCACCTGCGTCTGTATCGCGACGCAAAACAGGTGGAAGCCACGCACTGCTACGTGGGCCGCCGCTGGCAGGACGTGATCGGCATGTACCCGCCGCCGGCGCAAGTCGTCACCCATCGCCTGCGCATGAACACCTTCCTCGGCAAGTGGGTGCAATACCTCGCCGAACAGGGGCACGGCGTGGCCACGCTGGTGCCGGTGAGCGAAGCCACCGCACCGATCGCGGCCTAGCGTTTCACCGGGCCGATCCACGCGAACAAGGGGCGGCCCAGCGCCAGGCACGCCAGCGACAGCACCAGCACCGCGCCGAAGTGCCACAGCAGCACCATCAGCATGTTCTCGCCTTCGTGGTACAGCGTGACGCTGGCCGCCGATAGCGCGGCCGCACCCAGCGCGGCGAGCAACGCGCTCTGCATCGGGCGCACGACCCCCGCGAATCGCACCATCCACAACAACGCCAGTCCCAGCGGCACGCTGGTGAACGCGATCGCGATGGCGCATTCCGACGTCGCCGCTTCCATCACGAACGCGGCCGCGCCCATGTGCGCGTAGTCGCGCAGGCAGCCCCAGCCCAGGCCCGTGAGCCACAACAGCAACGGCGGCACCGGCAACCACGCCCAGGCCTTCGACCGCCCGGGCACGCTGACCTGGAACGCCGCGTATGCCGCGCACACGCCGGTGAGCAGGCTGGCGATCCACTCGACCAGGTCGGGGCCCGAATGCATCACGTCGCCCAGGTTCGCGCGCAAACCGTAATGCGCGATGACGAGCGCGGCGATGACAACCGCCAGCACCAGCCACAGCACCGTGCGACGCAACGGCGAGGCGATCGGGCGCACCGGGCGCGCGTCCCGTGCGAGGCGTTCGATGAGGGTGCGGGTGTCAGCCATGCGGACCGTCCTTGCCGCCGAGCGAATCGCGCAGCGCCTTGATCGCGCGATGTGCGGCGACCTTCAGCGAACCGATGCTTTGCTGGCTTTGCGTGGAGGCTTCGGACAACGAGAGATCGCGCAGGTGCAGCAGGCGCACCGCTTCGCGCTGGCGCGGCGACAGTTCGTCCACGGCATCGTGCAGGGCACGCGCGGCGTGCGCGCGTTCGGTGCTGGCTTCGGGGCCGGGTGCGTCGTCTTCGAAGGGCTCGAAGGGATCGTCGGACAACAGTTCGCGTTCGATGCGGCGCGACCGGCTGCGCAGCATGTCGATGCAACGCCGCGTGGCGATGGTGCTGAGCCAGGGCTTGAACGGACGCGCGCGTTCCCAGGTGTGGCGGATGTCGTGGACGACCAACAGGATCTCCTGCACCGCGTCCTCGGTTTCGTCGCGGCCCAGGTAACGGGCCGCGATCGCGCGCAGGTACGGCGTGATGTCGATGAGCAAGGCGTGGTACGCGTCGCGGTCGCCGTCCTGCGCGCGCGTCATCAGTGCCGCCCAGGCCGGGCCGGAGTCGGCCGGCGCGGTGCGGCTGGCGACGCCCTGGTTGGCGGCTTCCGGCTCGAGCATCGCGCGGGGCGGCTCCGGTCGCGGGAACGGGAGGATCGCGGCGATCATGCGACGGACCGGGGCGCAGGGGAAGCGTGGCGCATCAGGCCGCGCGGAAGCGGCGCGCTACCAGGTGGTCGAGCGAGAAGACGCCGGGGCCGCGCGCCATCAGGTACAGCATCAGCGCGGCCCACAGGCCGTGGGTCGGGTACGCGTCGGGATACACGAAGATCTCGATCACCAGCGTCATGCCGAGCAGCGCGAGCGCGGAGAAGCGCGTGGCCAGGCCGAGCAGCAGCAGGACGGGGAACACGTGCTCCGCCGTGGCGGCCATCACCGCGGCGAGGTCCGGCGGCAGGAACGGCAGGGCGTAGTCGGTGCGGAACAGTTCGAGCGCGTTCTCCGACAGGTGCGGCACGCCGGGTTGGAACGTCAAGCCGATGGGATCGGCGACGAAGCCTTCCACCTTCGTCTGCCCCGACACCCAGAACGTCACCGCGAGCGAGAACCGCGCGAGGAACGCGATGAAGCTGTGCGGGATGCGCGAGAACAGCGCGATCGCCTGGTCGATGCGGCGTGCGATCGCATGGAGGAAGGACGGGCGCGTGTGCGCGTTCGCGGCGAGCGTGGCATGCATGTCAGGACTCCGGGTGGAAAGCGACGACGAGGCCGTGGCGCAGCAGCACCGCGAACAACGCGGCTTCGTCGGCGTGGCGCGCCAGGGCGCGGGCTTGTGCGAAGGCGGCGCCCAGCGGCAGGCCGAGCCGCAGGGCGTCGAGGAGAGCCGTCGCGCCTGCAGGCAGCGCGGCCACGTGCACGTCGAAGTGCGGGCGCGTCACGAGGATTTCTTCAGGCTGCGCGATGTCGATGTGCGCAAGTGAAGGCGCGACGTCCTCCTGGTGCGCGGCCCAGATCGCATGCGCCGCATGGCGCGCGCGGAACCACGTGCAGGCCGGGTGCAGCGCGACGCGGGCGTTGGCGAGTTGCTCCGGGTTCGCGCACAACGCGAGGAACTCCGCGTCCGCGACCGGTTGCGCATCGGCGGCGTGGTACGCGCGGATGCGCAGCGCTTCGATGCGTGCGACGTCGGCCAGGTACGGCACCTGCGCCGCGGGCGCGAAGGTCGCGATGGCAGCGGGAAATTCGAACGCGTACTCGGTGAGCACCGGCGTGCGCGGCGGCGACGCCAGCACGCAGGCACGCGCCATCGCGCGAAAGAACGCTTCACCGACGAGCGCTTGCGTGACCGGGAACGACGCCGCCAACGCATCGACGAGCGTCGCGACGAAGGTAATGCGATGCACGGCGAAGCGGCGCGCGGCATCGTGGCCACGCACACCGCCGGGTGCCGGCGCGGCAGGGGAGGTGAGGGCGTGCGCGAAAGCGGCGTGGACGTTCATGCGCAGCAGGCCGTGTCGTGCCACGCGTGGTCGATCAACGCCTGCGCGTGATGGGCCTCGGCGCGCAGCGTGGCGTACTCCGGAACATGCGTGTCCCATTCGATGAGCGTCGGTACGGGGCCGATGCGCGCAAGCAGGTTCGAATACAGCGCCCACACCGTCGGTGCGACCGGCGAGCCGTGGTCGTCGATCAGCAGCGTGTCGCCGCCGTCATCCTGCACCACGGCATGGCCCGCCAGGTGCACCTGCTGCACGGCCTGCAGCGGCAGCGCGTCGAGGTACGCGCTCGCATCGTGCCCGTTGTTGCTGCATGAGACGTGGACGTTGTTGATGTCGAGCAGCAGCGCGCAACCGGTGCGGCGCACGATCTGCGCGAGGAAGTCGGGTTCTTCGAACGTGCTGCGTTCGAATTCGAGGTACGTGCTGGGGTTTTCCAGCAGCAGTCGGCGGCCCAGACGCAACTGCACTTCATCGATGTGCGCGCACACGCGGGCGAGCGTGGCCGCGTCGTAGCACAGCGGCAGCAGGTCGTTGAAGAAGCGCCCGTCGTGCGTGGACCAGGCCAGGTGTTCGGAATACACCGCGGCGTCGTGGCGGCGCAGCAGCGTGGCGATGCGGGCCAGGTGCGCGGCGTCGGGCGGCGTGGCGCCGCCGAGCGACAGGCCGACGCCATGCACGCTGATCGGCGCGCGCGCACGCAGGGCCGACAATTGCGCATGCGGCAGGCCGCCGGCGCCCAGATAATTTTCCGCATGCACTTCGAAGAAGGCTGGCGGTGCGTCGTCCGCCTCGATCGCATCGAAGTGTCGCGGCTTGAACCCGATGCCGGCCCGCGCGGGCAGGCCGGCATCGGCGACATCGCCGGTAGGGAAGGGGGCATGCAGGTGGGTCACCGGCGATCTCCAGCGTTGGAACGAATGCGTGGTGCGCGACTTACTTGGCGTCGGCCTTCATCGGCTTGAACGCGGCGAGCTGGCCGAAGCCGGTGGGCGAGGACTTCGACGCCGTGGTCTTGCAGGTGCCGGCGGGCACGTACATCCACTGGTTCGCCGAGTAATCCATCTTCGAAGAACCGGCGCAGGTGGTGCCGGGGCCGGCGGCGCAGTCGTTCTTGCCGGCGAGCGCGACGCCGAAACACTTTTCCTTGCCGGCGGCGGAGGCCTTCGCCTTGTCGGGGGCGGGGGAAGCGGCGGCAGACAGCGCGGCGCCGAGCGCGGCAACGAGGGCGAGGGCGGGCAGGGCGGACGGGATGCGGGTCGTCATGGGAAGTCTCCTGGGTGGTCGGGATGGAGGGCTGGCGGAAAAGGGCCAGCGGCCTCACGAAGGAAGACTTCGGACGTCGGGCGGAAAAGTTACATGGCGTGTGCGGCACGGCCCTTGCAAAGGCGCGACCGGGGGCGCACGTCGAAGGGAGATCGACTGGAGACTTCGATGAAATCCCTCGGCTCACGCGCACGCGGTGCGCGGCTTGAACGCATGCGGGCGTCGCCACAATGGCGCGGCGAGACGTTCCGCAACGTGCGTCCGGTGTTGCCCGGATTGCGCGACCCGGCGGCACGCATGCCGACCATCCGCGAATTCCTGTGCGGCGGCGAACATCGCGTTCCCGCGAACCCCTTGCCGTCGTTGGATCCACGCGATGCATGGCAACGCACACCCGACAGCGGCTTGCGCGCGACGTGGCTCGGGCATTCGACGATGCTGCTCGAGATCGGCGGACTGCGCGTGCTGACGGATCCGGTGTGGGGCCCGCGTGCATCGCCGTCGCGTTACGCAGGGCCGAAAAGGTTCCAGCCGGTGCCCGTGTCGTTGCGCGAAATGCCGCCGATCGACCTCGTCATCGTGTCGCACGATCACTACGACCATCTCGACTACCCGACGATCCGTGCACTCGCCAAGCGCGACGTGCCGTTCGTGACGTCGCTGGGCGTCGGCGCGCACCTGGAAGCCTGGGGCGTGCAACCCGAACGCATCACCGAACTCGACTGGTGGGAATCGCATCGCGTGCCCGGCACCGAGGTCGTCGTCACCGCGACGCCGTCGCAGCATTTCTCCGGACGTGGCTTGAAGGATCGCAACGCGACATTGTGGTCGTCGATCGTGGTGCAGTCCGATCGCCACACCGTGTTCTTCAGCGGCGACACCGGCCTGACGACGGAATACGCACGGATCCGCGAACGCTTCGGCCCGTTCGACCTGGCGATGCTGGAAGTGGGCGCGTTCCATCCTGCGTGGGGCGACGTGCACCTGGGCCCCGACAACGCGATGGAAGCGCTGGCGCTGCTCGGCAATCCCGCGTTCCTGCCGGTGCACTGGGGCACGTTCGCGCTGGCGATGCATCCGTGGGACCAGCCGGTGGAGCGCCTGCTGGAACTGGCGCCGTCGCGCGACGTGCAATTGATCCTGCCGCGGCTTGGTGAAGCGGTGGAGCCGGTGCAGGGCGCGCGCGTCGCGCCGTGGTGGCGCGGCGTGGATGCGGGTGCGGTGCCGGTGGTGCAGGAGGAGGACGAAGCCTTGCCGGCGGAGATGCCGTTTCCGATCGATTGAACGCGCCGGCAAATGCCACACCAGCGTTGATCATTCGACGCGGCCAGCGCAGCGCTTCGACGCGGATGCGTGCGTCGCGAGCCGGAGGATCAGACAAAGAAAAACCCCCGAAGATTTTCATCTTCGGGGGTTTCGTTTGGCGTCCCCACGGGGATTCGAACCCCGGTCGCTACCGTGAAAGGGTAATGTCCTAGGCCTCTAGACGATGGGGACGTGTAGCGTTATCCAGCGATTTGATACGAAAAACTTGGTGGAGCCAGCCGGGATCGAACCGGCGACCTCCTGCATGCCATGCAGGCGCTCTCCCAGCTGAGCTATGGCCCCACGGCTGGAAAGGCGGCAAGTCTAGGGGCGCGCTTGGGGAGCGTCAACCCTTGTTTTGCATTCGAGTGAAGTTCGTTGTGTGTGGGCGCGGAAATGCGTGTCGGGGTTCGCGTGCGCGGGACGGATTTTTTCGCCGATCTCGTGCGCGAATCGGGCTGCATGGTGTGCGCGGTTGTCGTCGGCGTTGCGAGTCGACGACTGCGCATCGAACTTCGTAACGCAGTTACGCGCCGCGTTGTGCAGATCGGCGCACTGGAATGCCGACGTTGCGCTGAGCGCCATGCCATCAATCGAATCAGCGTGGGCGACGGCGGAGGTGTTCGCACTGAACGGGATGCCTGGGAGCTGCCCAGGTCCGGCGCACCGGGAGAGGCGGCTCCTAGGACCGGGCTGGGACCCAGGAGCAAGCCGAACCCTCCCGAATGCTTATAGGACATGTCCCGTAAGATGCATTATGCGCACTCGGACAGATGGCGGCTTTGGTCAAAAGATAGCTCTGCATCTGGCCTATCCTCTTGAATCGCTTGAGGTTTCGTCCTTGGAAACCCGTGGCGAACTCGGAACGGCCTCTTTTCCGTTGAGGCCGGTGAACGCCGCCATCATCGTCCACTTTGCGCAGAAGCGTCCAACCCCACGAAGTGACGGCTGGGCGGCTTCGTGGAATTCTGGCCCGGGCAACGTCCGACCCGGCCACGGCACCGAGATGTGATGAAGAAAAAAGAACGCGGAATGCGACGACGCCCGAGTGACCTGGTGGCGCGACTGCGCGACCACGTTTCGCTCCTGAAGGAGTACCGGGACCGTGCCCCAACCGATGCGCGGTTCTACGGTGAGGTCGCTGCAAAGCTGCGAATTCTCGTCTGCCGATTCGGTAGCAATGTGCCGTTGCTGACTGACCTATTGGCGCACTACGACTATCCCGCATGGATTCACACCGGGCAGCACACGCTCACGCTGCCCGAATACCTAAACTCCCCGGCGGTGCAACGACTGAAACCACTCGGGACCATGCCGGATGGCCGTGCCACAGGATTCGAGTCGAACCACATTTCAAAGGTCAATTTCATCCGCGCATGGGCTGAGCAGGCGGGCGCTGCACACGAAGACTGGGAGATTGAAAGCTGGCTCGACACCCTGTTCGAACTACGCGAACGGAAGATCACTGACGGCCACAGCTCGACTCTGATCGGCATCGCGGACGACGTGCTTGCACTCGCGACGAGATTCCTCGATAGCGACTATCACGACACTTGGATCGACTAGCGAAAAAGCCGGCCGCTAGCGCGGGCGCCGGTCCAAACCGCTGGAGAAAGCGGACGTCCCGAGGCGAATGACCGCTTTCGGCCAGAAGCGGACATTCGCTAGCCCTAAGTCAAACCGGCTCGCCACGCCGATCGCAGGGTGCGTCAACGTCTGCTCCGCAGTTGGGGCAAACCCTGTTGTTGCGCAAAGCAGGAAGGTTGAACGCAACGTTGAACACGTGACGCTGCCCAAAAATGGCATGGCACTTTGGGCAGTCAACAAGCCAGACGACATAGAGCAAAGGGGCCATGACGCCCAGCATCAACGGGATGCTCACCCACGCCCATTCGGCATCACGTGCAAATTGGTAGATCGCAACAAGGGAAACGAGGAACACAACCGCCACGGTGAGGGCTCTTGTGACTTTGCGTCGCACTACCTGGCGAATTGTCATGCGGGCTCTTTCGGAGGCTAGGACTTGTTTGCGCGGTTGAGCTTATGCAAGCCGAATCCAGCAAACAAGGCGTCATACGACCGGTTCGCAAGCGCCCTCGACCGTCGGACCTAATGTCCGCTTTGGGTCGAAAGCGGTCAGCAGGAATGATTCGACCGCAGCGGAAGTTCGCCTGCGCGGGTCCGACCGCCAGAGCAAAGCGGGCCATCCATGGCCCTTCCCCGCAGGGCTCCGCCCTGCACCCGAGGGCGGCGGGGATTGCGTGCCGCCTTGGGGCGGCACGCATCGCCCCGCCGCGATTCGTGCGTTTACGCAATGCCTCCCGGGGCTAGGCGACAACAATTGCCAGCTTCCTCGGCCACAACCTCAAACCTAGCGGCCTCCACTAGCGCAGAGAAGCGATCGAGCTTCTCCCGGATGCGCGCACCGAACTCGTCACGCTCGTCGTCCGTCAGCGCGTTCTGCGCCCGCGTGTAAGCATCCAGCAGCGCCTGGCACACAACGAGCTTCTCGCCAGCACACGCCCAGGTCACGGTGAGCATTGCGCGCCCTCCCCTGCGATGCTGAGCGCCGCCTTCGTTTCGCGCGTCACTGGCCGGCCGCGCAAACGCTCCACAGCCGCAGCGGCGAATGGGATGACGTTAGAGGGCTCTGTGACCGTCAGCGCCTTGGGCTTGCTGCGGTGGTGTCCAAACTTCGCGCGGTAGTGAATCAATAGCCCGACGAGCTCGCGCACCGGGATCCGCTCCCGATTGGGAGACACCAGATACTGCCCGCGGATCTTCCAGCCTTCCCATGGACCGGTGAGGTCAATGCGCTGGTACAGGACCGCATCGGCCATGAAGTTCATGGCTTCTTCCGAGGTGGGCTTCGTGCTCATGCGAGCACCGCCTCAACCTGCCGGCTGCGCCGATAGCTTTCCTTTGGGCATGGCTGTGGGGTCAAGATAGAGAGATCTCTCTCTCCGACTCTTGCCCCTGATGCTCCCGGGAGGTGCTCGCACGCGTCGCCGGTGGGTTGCGTTGCCGCAACCGACAACCCGAATGTGGCGGGTTGATCGTACGCAGTGAGGAGGCTCTGGCTCGCCGTTGAAGTTGCCTCTGTGGGACCACTCCCACAAAGACCGGCCTGCCGCACCCCGCCACCGCCATGCACGATTAGGTCTGGGTGATGAAACTCTGCCCCTGCCCAGTCGGTTGAGTCAAGCCGAGATGCATTATGCGCACTTCATCATAGGTCCAGTGGACCTTGGTTCGGGCCGCCTGAACCCGGATCCCCCTTTCCAGAGCCATCTCAAAGCCCCCGGCACGCCGCCTGCACCCGATCATCCAACTTCCTCAGATCGTCGAACGTCCGCCGCAACCCGAGGCGTTCGAGCTTTTCGTCCCGCACGCGCTTCGCCGTGGCGCACGTCGCACGCCGCCGTTCGATCGAGTCCGAACCGGATCCACGCACGCCCGATGATGACGACGGCCCCGACCGCATCGGCCCGGTCCGACGCTGCGACTTCGCCGCCTTCGGTTTCTCCACCGGTGCCTCCGTCACCACCGGGATCGTCTTCGACACCACCTGACCCGGGCCGCACGGCGCCTGCTGGTACGTGACGCTCGCCGGCCCGATGCATCGATACAGGTCCGCCGCCGCCACCGGCGCCGCGCCGCTGCCCAGCACCACGCTCACCACGATCCGTCGCCACATGGCCTGCCTCCCTGGAGGGTTGGCGGCGAGGACGCGACCGCGCCGGCCTTCGAGCGAACTCCCGTCACCAGGCGGGTGTTTCGGCACGGCCGCGCCATCGCCGCCGGGATCAGGTTCGCCCAGCGGCGTTCCCGCCGATATCGGATTGCACCGCGTTGCGTCGTAGGACTTCCGGAACCCGCGCCGCACCCGCGCAGCGCGCCCGTAGCGCGCCGCTGGTGCGCGGTCAACCAGCACCTTGTGTCGATTTATCCCGCGCAGGCGCGCTGGGCATAGTCGGCGGCGTTCGCACTGGGGGTGTCCGCGTGGTGGATGTCGAGTTCCGCGTTCTTGCCGAACGCCGCGAAGGCTTGCTGCTGGCCCTCGGGCAAGTCGTCATCGCGAATGGTTTCACGTTGCTGCGCCATCGCATCGCCACCGAAGCCGATGGCGTCGTGCTGACGATGGTCGTGCGCGGCAACGCCAACGCATTGCTCGAACTCGAGGAACGCCTCGGCACGCATCCGCTGGTGCGCAGTTTCGAGGCGTTGGCGAATGCGCCCGGTGCGCCGATCGCGCCGATTGCGGCCAAGGTGCACGCGCCCGCGCCCGTCGAAGCACCGCCCGTCGAACCACCCGCCACATCCCCCGGCGCCATCGACCACAAGCGCGTCGAACGCCTGCTCCCGCAACTCGCGCGCAGCTATCCCAACATGTTCCTGTTCGTGCACGCGCTCGAGCACGAACTCGACGCCGCCGATCGCGCACCCACGCTGCGCTACATCGGCCAGCGCGTCGGCGCGTGGGTGTACAAGCGCGACTTCTCGCTGGGCGCACAACTCACGCTCGCCCAAGCCATCCGCCATATCGCGTTGCCCGCGATGCGCCAGGTGGTGCAGGCCGAGCTGCTCGGCGAGAGCCTCGAAATCCCCGACAGCCCGTTCCCGCACCGCGGCCAGCACGGCGCGTGCTGCCATTTCCTCGCCGGCATGCTCGACGGCTTGCTGCGCACCACCCAAAGCGGCGACGCCGTGCGCATCACCGAAACCCGCTGCCGCAACACCGGCGCGGCCGCGTGCCGCTTCGAATTCCGCGACTGACCCGCCCTGCCCCTCCCCTCCTCCGAAGGAGTTCCGCGATGCTCCACGACCACGCGCTGCAATGCGTCCACGATCCGCTGCTGATCCTGCTCTCCTATCTCGTGTCCGCGCTGGGATCGTTCACTGCGTTGCAACTCGCCATCGCGATCCCGGCCGCACGCACGCCGCGCGAACGCTGGCGCGCGGTCGCGGGTGCCGGCGCCGCGATGGGCGGCGGTGCGATCTGGGCGATGCACTTCATCGCGATGCTCGCGTGCCGCATGGACGTGCAGGTCTCGTACGACCTCGGCATCACGGCGCTGTCCGCTGTCATCGCGATCGCCTCGTGCATGACGGGGCTGGCGGTGGCGGGCGCGGGCGTGTTCGGTTGGGGCAAGCTGATCGTCGCCGGCCTGTGCATGGGCCTGGGCGTGACCGGCATGCATTACACCGGCATGGCCGCGATGCTGATGCCGGCGCAGACGCATTACGACATGACGCTCGTGGGCGCGTCGGCGGCGATCGCTGTCGTCGCCTCGATCGTCGCGCTGTGGCTCGCGTTCCACCTGCGCGGCAAGTGGCAGATGACGGGCAGCGCGCTGGTGATGGCGCTGGCGGTGTGCGGCATGCATTACACCGGCATGCAAGCGGCGACGTTCGTACCGGACGCGAATGCGACGGCGGGCAACGGCCTCAGCGGCGCCAATCTCGGCATGGGCATCTTCGCCGTCACCACCGTGCTGCTGGCAGTCGTGCTGTCGACCAGCCTGCTGCGCCAGCGCCAGCGCGAGCTCGTGCAGATCTAGTCTTCGATCATCCGGTAGGTGTTCCGGCCCGCGACCTTCGCGTCGTACAGCGCCTTGTCCGCCAAGGCGACGAGCGCGCGGCCGGACGCCACCGTCGTCGCATACGCGATGCCGATGCTCGTGCCCACGCGCAGCGGCGTGCCTTCGGCGAGGATGGGCTGGTCCATCGCGGCGAGGATCTTCTGCGCGATGAGTTCGGCGACCGCGGGGCCGGTGGCGTCTTCCACCAGCACCACGAACTCATCGCCGCCGAGCCGCGCGATCGCATCGATGTCGTACACGCACACCGACAGGCGTTGCGCGAACACGCGCAGCACCGCATCGCCCGCGGGATGGCCGTAGGTGTCGTTGATCGACTTGAACTTGTCCAGGTCCAGCGACATCAGCACCAGCGGCGTGTCGTGCCGGCGCGCACGCGCCACCGCCAGGCCCAGGCGTTCCTCGAACTGCCGGCGATTGCCGAGCCCCGTCAGCGGATCCACGCGCGCCAGGCGATCGAGCGCGCGTTCGGCTTCCTTCTGCGGCGTGATGTCGAACGACAGCGCATAGAAGCCCTGCGGCGTGCCGTCGGCCGCCTGGTGCGGGACGAAATGCGATTGCAGGAAACGCCCGCCGTTGGAGGCATCGGGCGGACGTTCGAACACTTGCTCGGCGCCGGCCAGTGCGGCGCGGATGCGCGGTTCCAGCGCATCGTAGGCACTGTCGCCCATCGTCTCGCGCACGGTCTTGCCCAGCACGCGCTCCGCCGGCATTCCAAGCAGACGTCCGTAATACGCGTTGAGGAAGGTGTAGCGTTCGTCCGCGTCCACGTGCGCGATGAAGGCCGGCATGTTGTCCGCCACCGCGCGCAGGCGCGACTGGCTTTCGTCGAGCGCGGCCAGGGCGGCCATTCGCTTGCTGATGTCGCGCGCCGAGGCGATCAGCTCCGGCGTCGCGCGCGGATCGTCCTGCTGCACGCGCGTGGCGATCGCCTCGATCCACACGTAGTGGCCGTCCTTGTGACGCATGCGGCCGGTGATGGTGTCGGTGCCGCCCTCGGCATACACACGCTGCAACGCATCGCGCATCGACGGCCCATCTTCGGGATGCAACACATCGAAGCCCGGCGCCATGAATTCCGCCGGCGTCCAGCCCAGCATGTCGGTCACGGCCGGAGACACATACGAACGACTGCCGTCGGCCGACATCCGCAGCACGAGGTCGCGGCTGTAGTCGGCGAGCGTGCGGTAGCGCGTTTCGCTCACGCGGTACTGCGTGGCCAGGCGCTTGCGTTCGGACATCACCGTGGCCAAGGGCAGCGAGATCGCGCAACTGGTGGCCACGAACAACTGCAGCAACAGCGTGCGCACCAGCAACGCATCGTCCGCGATCAGGACGAACGGGCCGGCCCGCAACGCCGCGGCGATGCCGCTCGCGATCGCAATGACGGTGACGCCCGACACCACGCCCGCGAATCCGTGCCGGAACGTGATCAGCAGCAGCGGCGGGAACAACAGGAACAGCAACGGCAAACTCTGCTGCAGGTACACCACCGCGCACATCGCCAGCACCACGGCCATGCACGACGCGAAGTCGAGATGGTGGCCGGGGCGTCCGAGCAGGCCGCCGCGTTCGCGCCGCGCCACGACGACCAGCGTGGCCACCACCACCATGCCGATCACGTGCGCCGTGTACCAGGTGAGCAGCACTTCGCCGAACGGACGTGCCGCGGCGGTCGAGGTTTCCACGGTCGCGCCCATCAACGCCGACAGCGCGGCGCCGATGAAGGTGGACGACGTAGCCGTGACCGCGAGCTTCGTCAGCTGCGCGGGATCGGTGATGTCGGGCACGCGCCGGCGGATGGCGCCCGCGACCAGCGCGATCTCGATCAGGTTGGTGAGCCCGTGCAGGATCGCGGGCACGGCGGCGTCGCCATGAAGCAAACGCGCGCCCAGTTCGCCGCAGAACGTGGCCGCGAACATCGCCGGCCACCCGCGCGTGGCGCGGAACAACAGCAACCCGACGACGATGCCGTTGGAGATCCACACCGACGACACGCTGCCCGCCACGCGCGTCAGGTCGATCGAGATCCAGGTGAAGACCGCCACGACGCCGAGCAGGAGCGCCAGGCGGACCGGACGCTCCCGTTGCAGCATTCCGTTGCTGCCTGGATGTAGTGCGTTCACCCGCGCGACGTCCTCACGCGCGACGGCGCCCGAGCCACCAGGCCATCGGGAGGCTCGCGAACAGCATGCCCAGGCCGGAATCCAGGTACTGGCCGATGGTGAATTCCAGCGGGAAGCGGTACCAGCTCCAGTACGGCAGGCTGATCGAGCACCACCCGATCAATCCCATCGCCGCGCCCATCGCCACGCGCGTGCCGAACGACACGTTGCCGGCCGCCATGATCCACGCCGCCAGCAACGCCGCGAGCAGGCAGAACACGAACTGTTTCACCAGCGGCGCGGTCATCGTCATGAGCGACGGATTGCCGGCCGGGTCGTACACGACGAACGCGTACGGCGAGGCCTTGTACTTGTCCTGGAAGGTATTCATCGACGCTTCGTCGCGCCATTGCTCCGGCGACATGCCGGGAATCATGTACACGCCGGCGCCCTTGTCGGCGGCGCCCTGCAATGCGGTGATGGTGACGTCCTGGTTCGACGCCAGCTTCACGCCCATCTCCCCGATCGGCAACGCGACGTGCGCGACCATCCCCCACACGAACAACACGATGGCGCCGATCAGCCCGGCAATGAGAATGCGCATCCCGACTCCCCGGAGAGATTCGCGGCACAGGCCGCCGGGCGAGGATGCACCCGCAAGCGGGCCCCGGGCAACTCAGAACGGCGGCCGCAGCCAATGGGCACCACGCGCGCCGAACCACACGGCGACCAGGCCTGCGACCAGCGTCACACCGAGGTACACGAGCGCAAGCTCGCTGCGATGCGAACGCGTGAAGAGCAGGCATTCGAGCATCAGCGCCGAATACGTCGTCAGGCCACCGAGCAATCCGACGATCAGGAACGCGCGCCAGTACAACGCCGACGGTCCGCGCGATTCGAGCCAGATCGCGAGGAAGCCCGCGAGGAACGCGCCGACGACATTCACCGAGAACGTGCCCCACGGAAAGCCATCGCCGAAGCGTCGCAACATCGCGCCGCCGACCCAGAAGCGCGCGCCCGCGCCCAGCGCCCCGCCGCACATCACCAGCATCAGTTGCTGCCACCAGCTGCTCACGCGCGTGCGTCTCCGGTGTTCGTGAATTTCGGTGCGAGCACCGCCATCGCCGCGACCGCGCAACCCGCACTCGCCGCGAACGCCAGCAACGGCGAGCCGTGTTGCCAGAGCGTGCCGAAGATCGCCGACGCCGGCAGCAACAGCAAGCCGGTGACGAGGTAATACCAGCCGAACGCCGTGCCCGCGCGTTCGGCCGGGACCAGGTCCGCGACCAGCGCGCGTTCGCTGCCTTCGATCGCGGCGGTGACCAGCCCATACAGCGGGAAGGCGATCCACAACACCCCCGCGGTGATCGGCAGCACGCCGAAGATGATGTACAGCACCGCGTAGCCGCCCCACCCCGCCAGGATCAGGCGCTTGCGGCCGATGCGATCCGACCAGGCCGACAGCGGCGTTGCGGCCAGCGACGCGACCGCGGAGAACGCCGCCCACAACAACGTCGTGTGCGCGGCGTCGAAGCCGAGTTCGTTCGCGCGCAGCAGCAGGAACATGTTCGACGCATTGCCGAGCGTGAACAGTCCGAGGGCAGCGAGGTAACGCCGATACGCCGGCGACAGCGCGGAGAAGCGCCAGTCGACGCGCAAGGCTTCCTTGCGCGGCGGATGCTCGGGCTCGCGCAGGCGCAGCGCGAGGAGTAGCACGAAGACCGCAGGCACGATCGCGAGCAGGAACACATGGCGCAGCGACACACCCGACGCCAGCAACGCCGCCGCGATCAATGGCCCGATCACCGCACCCGCGTTGTCCATGCCGCGATGCAGGCCGTACGCAAGCCCGCGTTGTTCCGGCGCCACGCTGGAGGCGAGCAACGCATCGCGTGGTGCCGAACGCAGGCCCTTGCCCACGCGATCGACGAAGCGAAAGATGAGCACGCCCACCCAGCTCGTCGCCAGCCCGATCAACGGCCGCGCGATGCCCGCGAGCCCGTAGCCGATCACCACGAACGGCTTGATGCGCCGCATGCGATCGGCCAGCACGCCGGCGATGAGTTTCAGCAGGCTGCCCGCGGCTTCGGCGACGCCTTCGATCCAGCCCAGCGCCTTCGGCCCGGCCATCAGCACGCTGGCGATGTACAGCGGCACGAGCGGATAGATCATGTCGCTCGCGGCGTCGTTGAGCAGGCTGATGAAGCCGAGCAGCCAGACCGTCCGTGGCAGGCTGGCGAGGGCGCGACGCATCAGGCGTCGTGGCCTTCGCCGCGGGCTTTCGAACGCGCGGCGCGCAGGGCGTCCAGCTTCTCCTTGAAGCGCCCTTCGAGACCGCGCTCGGTGGGTTCGTAATACACACGCTCGCCCATCGCATCCGGGAACCCGGTCTGGTCGAGCGCGATGCCGCCGGCCGCATCGTGGTCGTACTGGTAACCCTTGCCGTAGCCGAGTTGCTTCATCAGCTTCGTCGGCGCGTTGCGGATGTGCAGCGGCACGTCGAGCGTGCCGAGCGTGCGCACGTCGTCGCGCGCCTGGTTGAATGCCACGTACGCGGCGTTGGATTTCGCGGTGGTCGCCAGGTAGATCGCCACCTGCGCGAGCGCGAGATCGCCTTCCGGGCTGCCGAGGCGATCGTAGGTGTCCCACGCATCCACCGACATCTGCAACGCACGCGGATCCGCCAGGCCGATGTCTTCCACCGCCATGCGCGTGAGGCGGCGCGCGAGATACCCCGGATCCACGCCGCCATCGAGCATGCGCGCCAGCCAGTACAAGGCGGCATCAGGATTGGAACTGCGCACCGATTTATGGAGCGCGGAGATCTGGTCGTAGAACTGGTCGCCGCCCTTGTCGAAGCGGCGCGTGCGATCGGCCAGCACCTGTTCCAGCGTGGCCTCGGTGATCGTGCCGCCCTCGCCTGCCAGTTCCGCCGCGATTTCAAGGAACGTCAGGCCGCGGCGCACATCGCCGTCGGCGGCCTTCGCGATCAGCAGCAGTTGTTCCGGCGCGACGTGCAGGTGGCGATCGCCGAGGCCGCGCTCCACATCCTCGAGCGCGCGTTGCAGCGCGACGACGATGTCCTCCGGCGACACCGCATCCATCACGTGCACGCGGCAGCGCGACAGCAACGCGGAGTTGAGTTCGAACGACGGGTTTTCGGTGGTGGCGCCGACGAACAGGATCGTGCCGCGTTCGATGTGCGGCAGGAACGCATCCTGCTGCGCCTTGTTGAAGCGATGCACTTCGTCGACGAACAACACGGTGCGCCGCCCTTCGGCGAAACGATGGCCCGCCTCGGCGAGCACCTGGCGCACTTCCGGCAAGCCGACGAGCACCGCGGAGACCGAACGGAAATCCGCCTCCGCGTAATGCGCGAGCAACTGCGCGAGCGTGGTCTTGCCGCAGCCCGGCGGGCCCCACAGGATCATCGAATGGACGCGGCCGGATTCGATCGCGCGTCGTACCGCGGAACCGGGTGCGAGCAAGCGTCGCTGCCCGACCATGTCGTCCAGCGTGCGCGGACGCATGCGCTCGGCGAGCGGGCGCAATGCGTCGCGGTCGACCTGCAACAGGTCGGGTTCGTCGAATGCCGGCGTCTTGGATCGGGCCACGCCGGCGATTCTATCGGTCAGCCGCCGGAGACGACGTCCACGCCCTTCGGCGGCGCGTACGTGAAGGTGCCCTTCGCGAAGCTCGGGTTGCGCTTCCAGCCCGCGAACGTGAGCTCGGTGCGCTGGCCCAGCGGATCGACGATGCGCATGCGCGACAGGCCGCCCTTGGCGTCGAAGCCCAGGCGCGCGGATTCGAAGCTGGCGTTGTCGCTGGTGCGCGGGCGCAGTTCGATCCAGTCCATGCCGTCGGTGGCGGGCAATTCCTTCACCAGGAATTCCTTGTCCAGGCGCGAGGGATCGATCAGCGCGGCCAGCGGCGAGCTCTGTTCTTCCACGCCCTGCGCGCGCTTGGTGACTTGCTTGAGGTCGGGGTCGTACACCCAGACGGTCTTGCCATCGGCAACGATCAGTTGTTCGAAGGGCTTGGCGTAT